>DATMBH010000336.1:0-7028 GCA_035559335.1 Gemmatimonadales bacterium | reverse complement strand
ACTGGCGTGGGACAACCCCGCCGCGATCCTCGCCGACCGGCTGCTGGAGCCGGTGCCGCCAATGCGGGTGCGGCGCTCATGGTACTCGGCGCTGAGGGACTTCATCGTGGGGGGGAAGGAAGCGTGATTGCGCGGCTCAGGCAGTTAGGCGAGCTTGCCGGACGGTGTGCCGTCGAGCTTGACGGGCCGGTGTCGGCGTATGCTGACCTGGTCCGCAAGGCGGTGCGCTCCGGCCACACGCTGATGTGGGCCGGCAACGGCGGCAGCGCCGCGCACGCCCAGCACATCGCCACCGAGTACGTGATCCGCTACCGGCCGGTGCAGCGCCGCGCGATCGCCGCGCTGGCTCTCAGCACCGATTCCTCGATCCTCACGGCTGGCGGCAACGACCTGGGCTATGACGCGGTGTTCGAGCGGCAGGTCGAGGCGTTGGGCCGTGAGGGAGACCTGCTGGTGCTGGTCTCGACCTCCGGCAACTCGCCCAACCTGCTGCGCGCCGCCGGGATGGCGAAGCGGAAGGCCATGACCACGGTGGGGCTTCTGGCGCGAGGCGGCGGAAAGCTGGCGGAGCTGGTGGACCTCGCGGTCGTGGTCCCGACCGACGACACGGCCCTGGCCCAAGAGATCCAGCTTGCCATCGATCATCATGTTTGTGATGTGATTGAACAGGAAGTCGGGCGGGAGCTAGCGCCGCTACCGCCCCGACCGCCGGCGGTCCCGTGATTTCGTTCGCTGGCCAGCGCGTCGTCGTCACCGGCCACACCCGCGGCATCGGATCGGCCACCGCCGCGCTGTTCCGGCGGGCCGGCGCCGAGGTGATCGGCGTCTCCCGCTCCACCCACGGTGACCTGTCGGATCCGAGCACGGCCGAAGATGCCGCGAAGGCGATAGGCGCTCCGGTCCATCACCTGGTGGTCAACCATGGCGTCTGGCCGCCGGAAGATGTGGCGCTCGAGCGGATGCCGCCCAGGCAGTGGGCCTCCACGGTGGCCCAGAACCTCGACTCGTACTTCTACGTGCTGCGGCAGTTCGTGCCGCTAATCCCGCCGGGCGGATCGGTGGTGTTGGTGTCCTCGACCGCCGGCCAGCGCGGCGAGGCGTTTCACGCCGACTACGCGGCCACCAAGGGCGCGATCATCTCGCTTACCAAGTCGCTCGCCATCGAGCTGGCCCCCGAGCGGCGGGTCAACTGCGTGGCGCCCGGCTGGGTGGACACCACCATGTGCGAGCTGCCGTTTGCGGGAGGGGGGCGAGCGCGGATCGAGGCAACCATCCCGCTCGGTAGGGTGGCGAGCTCGGAAGACATCGCGGGGCCGATCCTGTTCCTGTGCTCTCCGCTGGCGCGGCACATAACGGGAGAGATCTTCAACGTGAATGGCGGGAGCGTGCTGTGTGGCTGAGCCGTTCCCGGTCGCCCGCATCCCCGCCGCCTCGCAGCGAATAGCGGCTCGGCTCATCGAGCGCGGCCACGCGGCCTGGTTCGTGGGCGGCGCCGTGCGTGACGTGCTGTTCGAGCGGCTTCACGGCCGCGCGCCGCGCCGCACCGGCGATTTCGACATTGCAACGTCGGCGCTGCCCGAAGAGGTGCGGCGGCTGTTCCCGCGCACCGTGCCGGTCGGAATCGAGCACGGCACGGTGGCGGTGCTGGACGAGTCCGGCGTGCCTCACGAGGTGACCACGTTCCGGCGCGACGTGAAGACCGACGGGCGCCATGCGGTGGTGGAGTTCGGCGTCTCGCTCGAGGACGACCTGGCGCGGCGCGACTTCACCGTGAACGCGATCGCGGTGCATCCGGCAAGCGGCGAGTTGCGCGACCCGTTCGCCGGGCTGCGGGACATCGCCTCTCGCCGGCTGGCTGCCGTTGGCGAGCCGGCCCAGCGGTTCCTGGAAGACCGGCTGCGGGTGCTGCGCGCGCTGCGGTTCGCCGCGGCGCTGGAACTGGACATCGAGCCGGGCACCTGGGATGCGCTGGTGGCGGCGGTGAGCGATCTGGAGCATCTATCCCGCGAACGGGTGCGGGAGGAGTGGCGCAAAACGCTCGAGTCGGCGCGGCCCTCGGTGGGCGTAGCGCTGTGGCGGCGTTCCGGCGCGCTGGCAGCCGTGTGGCCCGAGCTGGCCCCGCTGGATGATCTGGAGCGGCTGGACCGGTTCGATGACCACGTGCTGGTCACCGCCGCCGCGCTGGCCTGGAGCGGAGCTTCGCGGGCCGCTGCCGAGGCCGCGCTGCGCCGGCTGCGGTTCTCGAACGCCGAGGTCGAGAGGGTGGGAGCCGCGGTCGAGGGGGTTCGGGGCCGGGGCCCGGGGAGCGGGGACCCGGCGGCCGTCCGACGGTGGATGAGCGCGACTGGGCCTGCAGTGGACGACGTGCTCGCCATTTGGGAGGCTGCCGGGTCTGCCGCGGGGCTGCGCGCGGCGGTGGAAGCCGTGCGCGCATCCGGCGGCCCGCTCACGCTGCGCGACCTGGCCATCAGCGGCGACGACCTTATCGCCGCGGGCATCCCCGCCGGTCCACAGCTCGGCGAGCTGCTACGCCGGCTGCTGGATGAGGTGCTCGCCGATCCGTCCCGCAATAACCGCGCCTGGTTGCTGCGCCGCGCCGCGGAGCTACGCTAAGATGTTCGTCTTTCCTGTCCCCACTGTCCCCACCGTCCCCACTGTCCCCACTGTTCTTTTCGGCCTCCTGGCCGCTCTAGCTAACCTCATCGGCGCCTTCGCCGTGGCGCGCTCGGCCCGCGGCGGACTGCGCGTCATCGAGGGCTTTGTCGCGTTCTCGGCCGGCTTCATGCTGTCGCTCGCGATCGTGGCGGCGGTGCCAGAGGCCATCGAGCGACACCCGGCCGCCGCGGCCCCCGTGGTGTTGTTAGGCTATCTGCTGGTGCACCTCTCGCAGCACACCATCACGCCGCACTTCCACTTTGGCGAGGAGACGCACCGCGTTAGCGCCGAGGCGAGCACCGCGGCGCTCGTCGGCCTGTTGCTTCATACCTTCTTCGACGGCGTGGCGATCGCCTCGGGCTTCATGGTCAGCCCGACGCTGGGGGTGCTGTTCTTCCTGGCCATCGCGCTCCACAAGGTGCCCGAGGGCGTGACCGTTTCGAGCCTGGTTCTCGCGGCGGGCGGCACCGTCAGGCGCAGTTACCTGGCGGCCGCGGCCCTCGGTCTGGCGACCGTTTTGGGAGTGCTGGCTACCGGCTTCGTGGGCGAGCTGCGCGAGTACGGACTCGCGCTTTCGGCCGGCGTCACGCTTTATGTGGGCGCATCCAACCTGGTGCCTGAGTTCCAG
Source organism: Gemmatimonadales bacterium (assembly GCA_035559335.1). Taxonomy (GTDB): domain Bacteria; phylum Gemmatimonadota; class Gemmatimonadetes; order Gemmatimonadales; family JACORV01; genus DASXPG01. Next base: position 3,745 of record DATMBH010000336.1, on the reverse strand, counting down.
GCCAAGCCCGGCTGGCGACTGCCACTTGCCTTCTTCGCTGGCGCTGGCTTGTTCGTGCTGGCCTACTGGCTGCTGCAGCGGCTGGTCGCGTGACCTCGCTGGCGGTCCTCGGCGTGCTCACCGCGCTGGTGCTGGTCGGCGTGCTCACGCTCGATGAGGCCTTCGGCGGTTTCGCGGGCCCCGCGCCAATAACCGTTGCCGCTTTGGCGATCGTTGCGCGCGCGGTTGAGAAGACGGGCTTGTTGCGCCGCGTGGCGCTGAAGCTGCTCGGCGCTGCGGGCACGCCGCGCGCCGCACTGGTGCGGCTGCTCGCGCCAGCCGCGCTGCTCAGCGCCGTGCTCCCTGAAACCAGCGTGGCGTCGAGGTTGGTGCCGTGCGCGCTGGAGTGGGCTACCCGGCGCAGATTGGCGGCCTCGCTGCTGCTGATGCCGCTGGCATTCGCCATCCTGCTGGGTGGCACGCTCACGTTGATGGGCGCCGCGGCGAACCTGGTGGTCTCGGCGCTGCTGGAAGGGCAGGGACACTCGCCGCTGGGTTTGTTCGAGCCGGCGCGCCTGGCGCTGCCGGCCGTGGTGGCCGCAGTGGTGCTGATGGTGGTGGCAGCGCCCGCCCTGCTGCGCGAACGTCCTGAAGCCCGGCGCCAGCTCGAGGAGGGCGGGCGGCAGTTCACCCTCGCGATGCGCGTGGTGCCGGGCGGAGAGTTGGACGGCCAGGCGGTGGAGGCCGGCGGCCTGCGCCACCTGCAGGGCATGTTCCTCATGGCGGTCGAGCGCGGCGGCTACTTCGTGGCGCCCGTGGGACCGCAGCTGGTGCTGAAGGGTGGGGACATCCTCACCTTCGTTGGTCGCGCGGATCTGGTGGTGGACTTGCAAACTACCAGGGGCCTGGTGGCCGCCGAGCGCGCGCATGTGGCCCACTTCGACACGACCAGCCACGCCATATTCGAGGGAGTGCTAGGGCCGGCGTCGCAGCTGGTGGGTCGCACCCTCAGCGAGGTCGGGTTTCGCGGCCGCTATCAGGCCGCCGTGGTGGCTGTGCACCGCGCCGGCGAGCGGATGCACGTCAAGCTGAGCGAGGTCCGCCTGCGCCGTGGCGACACGCTGTTCCTGCTGGCCGATCCCGGTTTCGCCGAGCGGTGGTGCGACTCCGGTGATTTCCTGCTCCTCACCCGTGTCGGCTCACCAGCGCCCTTACCGTCCTACCGGCTTGCCGCATTGCCGCCCCTGATTCTCGTCTCTATCGCTGCCTTGGCCGCCACCGGAGTGTTGGCGCTTCCCGTCGCCGCGCTCACCGGTGCCGGGGTGCTGGTCGCCACCGGTGCGCTGTCGCGGGCCGAGATCCGCGGCGCAATCGACCTGGATTTCCTGGTCACGGTCGGGGGCTCGATCGGGCTGGCGACAGCCGTGGACAAGAGCGGAGTCGCCGGCTGGCTGGCGGGCTTGGCGTCCGGGATCGGACCCCTGGGTGCGCTCGCGGCAGCCGTGGTGCTTACGATGGCGCTCACGCAGGTGCTGCCCAACCTGCTGGCCGCCGCACTGGCATTCCCGGTGGCTATGGAGCTTGCCGCGAGGGCTGGACCCGGCGCCGGCGCTGATGCGCGTGGCTTCGCCATAGCGGTGGCCGTCGCGGCCTCGGCCTCGTTCCTAACTCCGTTCGCCTCGCGCCCCACCACGATGGTTTGCGGCCCGGCGGGGTATCGTTTCTCGGACTTCCGCCGCCTCGGCTGGCCCCTGGCAGCGGTGGTGGCAGGCGCGCTGCTGTTGGGATCGTGAGCCGCGAACCCTCGCTGTTCACTCCGCCCGAATCCGCCCTGCCGCTGGCGGCGCGGATGCGGCCCAAGACGCTGGAGGAGTTCGTCGGCCAGGAGCACCTGCTCGGCCCGGGCAAGGCGTTAGGTGAGGCCATCCGCCGGGGCGAAGTGGGCTCGATGATCTTCTGGGGACCGCCCGGTTCGGGGAAAACCACCCTCGCCTTTCTGATCGCCCGCTACACCGACCGGGAGTTCGTCCCGTTCAGCGCCGTTACCGAGGGCGTGCCGCGGGTGCGCGAGATCATCCGTGAGGCCGAGGAGCGGCTGGCGCTGCACGGGCGCCGCACGATTCTGTTCTGCGACGAGATCCACCGTTTCAACCGCGCCCAGCAGGACGCGTTCCTGCCCCACGTGGAGCGCGGCACCATTGCGCTGATCGGCGCCACCACCGAGAACCCCTCCTTCGAGATCACTGGGGCGCTGCTGTCGCGGGCGCGGGTGTTCGTGCTGGAGCCGCTCTCGGAGCAGCACATCAGGACGGTGGTCGAGCGCGCCATGCGCGAGCTGAAGGTGGAGCTGGACGAGGACGCCATGGCGCTGCTGTGCCGCGAAGCCAATGGCGATGCCCGCCGGGCGCTGAATGCGCTCGAAGCCGCAGTCGAGTCCCTGTCCCACCGTCCCACTGCCCCACTGTCCCTCGTTCATATCGCGGACGCCCTTCAGCGCCGCTTTGCCCGCTACGACAAAGGTGGCGAGGAGCACTACAACCTCATCTCGGCGCTGCACAAGGCCATTCGCGGCAGCGATCCCGACGGCTCGCTGTACTGGCTGGCGCGCATGATTGACGGCGGCGAGGATCCCCTGTACATCGCGCGCCGCGTGGTGCGTGCGGCCAGCGAGGACATCGGGCTCGCCGATCCGCGTGCGCTCCAGATCGCCCTCGCCGCGCAGCAGGCCCTGCACTTTCTCGGGCAGCCCGAGGGCGAGCTGGCGTTGGCGGAGGCCGTCGTCTACCTGGCCACGGCGCCCAAGTCCAACCGGGTGTACGAGGCGTGGGGCGCGGCGCTCAAGGCCGCGCGCGAGAACCCCGCCGAGCCCGTGCCGCTGCACATCCGCAACGCGCCGACGGCGCTGATGAAGGAGCTGGGCTATGGCGAGGGGTACCAGTACGCGCACTCGGTGCCCGAGGCATACGTCCCCCAGGAGTACCTGCCCGAGAAGCTGCGCGGCCTCAGGTTCTACGAGCCAGGCCAGTTCGGATTCGAGAAGGACGTCGCCAAGCGGATGGAATGGTGGGCGGAGCTGAAGCGGCGAGCGACTGATAGCTCTCGCTGAGGAAGCGCTCCAGGCCGCGGGCGCGGCATCCCGGCCACAGGTCGCCGCGCTGCGTCAGGCGCTCCGACCAGCTGGTCTCCAGTCGCGTCATGACCTGCTCGGCGCGCTCGAGCGCGGCCCTGCCGGCTTCTGTGAGCGAGACGGCGCGCGGCCTGCCTGGGGCGCGTTGAATCAGACCGCGGCGCTGGAGGCGTTTCAGCAATTCGGACACCGTGCTCGGCAGCAGCCTGAGCCGAGTTGCAAGGTGTCTCTGTGCTGTCGGCGGCGCTTTTGAGATCTCGTACAACGCGACGAAGCTGCTGGCGCTAAGACCGACGATCGCCAGCGCACGGTCCGCCTCACCCTCCACGAGCCGCGAGAAGTCCGTGGCGATGAAGATGAGCCCCGTCCAGGTCCCATCATAGAGGCGTAGCGTGCGAGCCATGTTCGAGTGTGAAGTTCGAGTGGTAGCCAGCGGCCCGGCGCTGCGGCGCCAAGGGCGTCGCGACCGAGTCATGCTTGGATGCGAAGTTCGACGGGTAGCCACTGGCCCAGGACCGCGACGCCAAGGGTATCGCGTTTGAGCCATGTTCGGATGCGAAGTTCGGGGCGGAGTGGGCGGGCCAGCGCAGCGGCGGTGCCAATGGGGCGGCGTGTGGACCATGCGTCGCGCACGAGCCA
>DATMBH010000335.1:0-55460 GCA_035559335.1 Gemmatimonadales bacterium | reverse complement strand
CTCGGCCGGGCGTCTTCGCCAGCAGCTCGACGGCCCGGGCAAACCGGTCGTCGAGCCGAGCGGCGAGCGCCGCCACGGCGTCGGCTTCCTGGCGCAGCACGTCCTTGCCGCGCGCGACCAGGGCCGCACGATCAGCCGGACTCATCGCCGCGGTCCCTCAGGTAGTTGCCAACGACCTCGTCCCACACGCCGCGCGCCCTGAGCAGCGTCTCGGCGAACTCGCGCACTGCCCCATGGCCGCCCCTGGCGCGGGTTACGAACGCCGCGGCCGCCTTCACCTCCGGAACGGCGTTCGCGACGGCCACGGGTAGGCGCACACGCCGCATCAGTGGCAGGTCCGGGATGTCGTCGCCGACGTAGGCGCACTCCTCCAGCTTCACGCCGCGTCGCGCCGCCAGGGCTTCGAACGGCGCCAGCTTGTTCCCCTGCCCCGAGCCGTCCTGGATCACGTCCTCGATCCCCAGTTCCGCCGCGCGCAGCCGCGTGGCCTCGGCGCTGCGGCCGCTCACAAGCGCGGTGCGGATGCCGGCCGCGTGCAGAAGCCACACAGCCAACCCGTCCAGCGAGCTGAACCGCTTCAGTTCCACGCGCTCTCCCGCCACGGACGCGATGAACAGCGATCCGTCGGTTAGGACCCCGTCCACGTCGAAAGCGGCGAGCCGGATCCGTCCGGCGACCGCGGGCTCAATCACCGCAGCTCCCGGCGCGCCGCGTGCCACACCTCCAGCGCGCGCTTCACTAGGTCCTCGAGGTCGCCTAACGGGATCTGGTTAGGCCCGTCGCTGGGGGCGCGCGCCGGGTCCGGGTGGGTCTCCAGGAAGAAGCCGTCGGCGCCGGCCGCCGCGGAGGCCAGCAGCAGCGGCGGGATCGCCGCGCGCAATCCGCCGCTTGAGCCTCCCTCGCCCTTGCCCGGCTGCTGAACGCTGTGCGTCGCGTCGAACACCACCGGCACGCCGCAGGCCTCGCGCATCCGCATGAAGCTGCGCATATCCACCACAAGGTCCCCGTAGCCGAAGAAGCTGCCGCGCTCGGTCACGGCCACGTCGCGGGCGCCGCCGCTCTTGACCTTCTCCACCGCCCCGGCCATCGCCTCCGGCGTCATCCACTGGCCCTTCTTGATGTTCACGGGCTTGCCGGTCTTCCCCGCCGCGACCAGCAGGTCGGTCTGGCGGCACAGGAACGCGGGGATCTGGAGCACGTCCACGACCTGTGCGGCCCGCGCCGGCTGGTCGCTCTCGTGCACGTCGGTAAGCACCGGAAGCCCGCTCGCGCTCCGGATCCGCTCCAGCTGCCTCAGCCCCTCCTCGAGGCCCGGGCCCCGCCCCGCCGTCAAGCGGGAGCGGTTCGCCTTGTCGAACGAAGCCTTGTAGGTGATTCGCAGTCCGGTGCGCTCGCCGATCGCGGCGAGGCGCTCGGCGACTGTCAGGTTGAGCCGCTCGTCCTCGAGAACGCACGGCCCGGCAAGCAGGAAGGGCCCCGGCCCGAACGGTGAACCGTCCACGGCTTCAGGCCTGCGCCCGTGCCTGAAGCGCCGCGGCGCTGGGTTCCTTCGGAGCCTGGCCGCGGCGCTTCTGCTCCACGGCGGCGCCGATGAAGCTCGCGAACAGCGGGTGCGGCCGTGTGGGCCGAGACTTCAGTTCTGGGTGGAACTGGCACCCTATGTACCATGGGTGGTCGGGAAGCTCGATCATCTCCACCAGCGAACCGTCCGGCGACAGGCCCGTCAGGCGCAGCCCGTTCTCGGCAAACAGATCGCGATAACCGTTGTCCACTTCCCAACGATGCCGATGCCGCTCGCTGGTTTCGGTCGCGCCGAATATCTGCGCCACCTTGGAGCCGGGCCGCAGCTTGCAGGCGTAGGCGCCCAGCCGCATCGTGCCGCCCAGGTCTTCCACGTTGCGCTGGCTGGGCAGCAGCGAGATGACCGGGTTACCACAGTCGGGCACGAACTCGGAGCTGTTAGCGTCAGCGATGCCGCACACGTGGCGCGCGAACTCGATGATCGCCACCTGCATGCCCAGACAGATTCCGAAGAATGGCACCTTCTCTACTCGCGCCGCCCGGATCGCCTGAATCATGCCCTCGACGCCCCGGACGCCGAACCCGCCAGGCACCAGCAGCGCGTTATAGTGTGACAGGATTGCGCGCGCCGTCTCGGCGTCGGTGAACCGGTCGCTCGGCACCCACTCGACGTCCACCCCCACGTCGTTGGCGATTCCGCCGTGTACCAGCGCCTCCGACACGGACTTGTAGCTATCGGCCAGATCCGTGTACTTACCGACCACCGCCACCTTTACCGTCTCTCTCGGGTTCACGACCTTCTCCACCATGGCGCGCCAGCGCGAGAGGTCCGGCTCGGGAACTTCGAGGCGCAGCCGCTGGCACACCTCGCGGTCCAGGCCCTGCTCGTGCAGGGTGAGCGGCACCTCGTAAATGCTCTTCACGTCCGGCGACTCGATCACGCAGCTGTAGTCCACGTTGCAGAACAGGGCGATCTTGCGGCGCATCTCCTCGGGAATCGCCCGCTCGGTGCGGCAGATGAGGATATCGGGCTGGATTCCGATCTCCATCAGTTCCCTGACCGAGTGCTGCGTCGGCTTGGTCTTGAGTTCGGCGGTGGCGGAGATGAAGGGGACGAGGGTGAGGTGGATGAAGATCGCGTTGTCTCGCCCCACCTCCTGGCGATACTGCCGTACCGCCTCGAGGAACGGCTGCGACTCGATATCGCCCACCGTTCCCCCGATTTCCACGATCACGACGTCGTGATCCGGGGCCAGGCGGCGGATGTGCGACTTGATCTCATCCGTTATGTGAGGTACCACCTGCACCGTTCCGCCCAAGTAGTCCCCGCGGCGCTCCTTGGTTATCACCGACTGGTAGATGCGCCCAGTAGTGACGTTGTTGGCCTGCGACAGCGAGCGGTCTATGAAACGCTCGTAGTGGCCCAGGTCGAGATCGGTCTCGGCTCCATCGTCCGTCACGTACACCTCGCCGTGCTGGAACGGCGACATGGTGCCGGGGTCCACGTTGATGTAGGGGTCGAACTTCATGATCGTGACCCGCAGGCCGCGCTCGACCAGGAGCCGTCCCAGCGAGGCGGCGGCGATCCCCTTGCCGAGCGAAGAGACCACGCCGCCGGTGACGAACACGAATTTCGTGGACTGCATCAGACCTCCCCCCTCGATGCCAGGTATGCCTCAGCTCGCTTCAGATCGTCCTCGGTGTCTATGCCCGGCAGGGCAGTCTCGCTGAGACACGCCACACCGATCGACATCCCGTTGGACAGCGGGCGCAGCTGCTCCAGCCGTTCAGTTTCCTCCAGGACGGCCGGCTCGAGGCCCATCCAGCGCTTCAGCGCGGGCGGCGTGAACGCATACACCCCCAGGTGCTGCCAGTGGCGCACCGGCCCATTGCCCGTTCCGTATGGTATCGGACTCCTGGAGAAGTAGAGCGCGTAGCCGAAGTTGTCGAGCACTACCTTGACCACGCTGGGCGCGGTAACGAGCTCACCGGCCAGCGGTACGGCCGCGGTGCCGATGTCCGCGCCGCGCTCGACCTGGGCGACGGCCCCGGCGATCGCTGAGTGCGGCAGAAACGGCTCGTCGCCCTGGACATTGACCACGATGCCGTAGTCCGCGAACTCGGCGCGGGCCACCACCTCGTGGACCCGCGAGGTACCGGAGGCATGGTCGGTGGAGGTCATGGTGACCTCGATCCCCGCCTCCCGCATCGCCTCGGCTACCGACGGTGCGTCGGTCGCCACTATCACCCGCTCGAGGACGCCAGAGGCCATGGCGTTGCGGGCGACCCACTCGACCAGCGGCTTGCCGCCCAGCTTGCGCAACGGCTTGCCTGGCAGCCGCTCGGCCCCGAGTCTGGCCGGAATGACACCCAGTACTTTAGGCACGAGACGCCTCGTGCGTAGCAAAAATCACGCCCGCAACTTAGCGCGAGCGTCCATCCGTGTCAAAAGTTGTTGTCGTGGCAGAAGTTAGGAGATCACGGGAAAGGAAGGGAAAGATACAACAGCCAGGCTCACGCGGCCAGGGCCAGGGGCCAGGGGGCTTCCACCCCCAGCCCCCACGCCCTGCCCTTTCAGTTACCCGCGCCCAACGTGACGCTGTAGCCGGTCAGGTTATCACGCGCTGCGTCGGTGCGCGTAGCTGCGTCGGTCACCGCCGCCTCAACATCGTCAATGCGTCCGATATTGGAGAGCTGCACGGTGAACAGCGGTCCGGCAATGATGTTGCCGACCACGATCACGCGTACTTCATCGGCGGATGCAAGCAACCAGTACACCCGATAGGCGGAACTGGCGGCCTCGACGTCGCTGAAGGCGACTCCGCGAAGGGTCACCGCCACCGCTCCATCGTTGTTGTTGGGCGTCACCAGCGAAACGACCGCGGTTCCGGGGCGATCGGGACCGGACCCATCCTCGCAGCCGGCGAGGAAAAGGACCAAGCCAACGCTGGCCACCGCGCGAATGGTTCGTCTCATGGTCTGGGCCTCCCTTCGCCGGCGGCCGGGGCCGTGGGTTGGTGCATGAGTGACGTGGGCAGCTGGTTGCGGTCGCGCAGCCAAGCCCGGAAATCGCCCACATCGGTGCGACCGTTCGCATTGCCCTGTAGATCGAGGTAGCGGGCCAGCGCCGGAGTGAGCAGGTCCGCACCGAACAGGTGATTCGTGATCTGCGCAGTGGTCAGCTGCGGTTCGGTGACGGTGAAGATCAGGGTGGCGTAGCCGAACTGACCGCCCGCGTCCACCCGCACCCGAGCGGTGTCGGCGCCGAGCTCTTGGAACACACCCGAGATCACGCCGTTCACCCCCAGCGTTATGCCACTCGGCAGCGAGCCGCCCGCCAGGCTCCAGGTGGCTGTCCCCGGCGATGCGCCGGATAGGCGAAGCGTGTCGGCGAACTCTGCTCCCATGATGCCGGCGCGGGTCCCGCCGTTGGCCACCCGCAGCAGGTCGATGCCAACCCGGAAACCCGGTGCGCGGATGCCGCTCACGTTCAACTCGACGACCGTCCCCCAGAGATTCTGCGGCAGGTTGTAACCAGCCTGGGCCGCGAACAGTCGCGAGGTCATGGCTCCGGCGTTGCTGCGGCCGAAGGCGACGAAGATCGGGCCGCCCAAGTTGTTGCGGGCGAAGACCTCCCCCACCTGCTGGAACGAGGAGTTGTAGAGCTGGACCTCGCCCTGGTAGCCGTTGGCCACATACAGGTAGCCGTCGCGGTCGAAGGCGATTCCCTCGATGTACGGCGCCGTGGTCACGACCGTATTCAGGCCCCGGCCTACCAGCTGCGCGACATTGTCGTAGCCGTCCGTAAGCGTGAGTATCCCGGCTGGTGAGAACGCCATGTCGGCGACGAATGAATCAACGTTAATGCTGTCCTTCAGCTGACCGGTCGGGTCGAACCGCAGCAGTATGCCGTAGTAGGCGTAGGCCCACACGTCACCGTCGGGTCCGACAGTCAGCGCACCGGGAGAGGAGGCGACCGGGAGCCGCGCAAACACCGAGGGGGCTCCACCACCCGCGCTCAGTCGGAAGATTGCGCCGCGATTGCTGGAGTCGACGCCGCTCACGAGGATGTCGCCGAGGCCGTCAATGACGACGTCCGACGGCTGGCGCACAGTGGCGAGCCTCACGGCCGCGCCCCCGGCGGCCGGAATGCGGCGCACCGAGCCAGTGCTGTCGGCATCGGCCACAATCAGCTCGCCGGTCGCAGTGGCAGCGACGCCCAGGGGGAACGTAAGGCCCGTAGCGAACAGCGTGGGAGTATCCCCGGGCCCGGGCTGCAGGGCGCGGGACTTGAGGATGTAAGTGTGCGTGCTGCCGCCGCCGCTCCAGTAGTCGGCGACGCCGACGTAGTAGCGACCGGCAGTCACGATGTTGTAGCTGATGCGGCTGTCGAGGCCGTCCGCGTCGTCGCTGAAGGCGAGCACGTTCCCCACGGAGTCAAACAGCGCCATGATGGCATCAAGGGACGACCCGTTGACCTGGGCGTCGATATCGAGTTCGACGCGGGTGCCGGCGCTGAGAGTAGTGATGAAATAGTCCACGTCGCCGCTGGGATTGATCGCGGCGCTCACGGTGTCGCCGAGCGTGAACTGGTCGGCCTGTGACAGCGAGTCGTTAGGCTCTGACTCCGGGGTAACCACCCGTGCGATCGGAGGCAGCGCATGCGCCGCCGCCGGATTTCGCGTCGGATACCGGGCCGCGGGTGCCGGGGCTCTCTTGGCGGCCCTGTTGCCGGGGAACTGGGCCTCGAGGTTCGTTGCTCCCAGCACGTACAGTACGGTCATGCCCAGGGCCAGGGCATGGTACGGCGGCCTGAACGTCATCGACCCCTCCCTCTGTTGCGGCTATGCTGTAAGAGCGGGGTAGGCCGTCAGGTCGCCGTCAAGTCACGATACGGCAGCAGGTTGGGGGCAAGCCAGCGGGCACATCTCGATCAGCTCCCAGCTGTCGCGAAAATCCAACTCGTCTCGCCCACAGCCAACTCACGCAGCACTATGGCCGCGACAGGAAGTTTCTGAGCAAGTCCTTGCCGGCTGGCGTCCCGATTGACTCGGGATGGAACTGCACTCCATGGATCGGCAGGCTACGGTGCCTGACCGCCATGAGCTCACCGCCCCACCCTTCATCCGCCGACCAGGCGATCGGTTCCAACACGGCCGGCAGGTCCTGCTCCTCCACGACTAACGAGTGGTAGCGCATGGCGGTGAACGGCGAGGGCAATCCGCTTAACACGCCCTCGCCGGTGTGCCGCACTTCTGAAGTCTTGCCGTGCATCAGGCGGCGCGCGCGTACGACCCGGCCACCGAAGGCCTCGCCGATCGCCTGGTGGCCCAGGCACACGCCTAACAGCGGGACTCCGCTGGCAGCCGCGGCCCGGATCAGCGGTACCGCGATACCCGCGGCGGCTGGTTCACCAGGTCCGGGGGAAATCACGATCCGCTCCGGCGCGAGCTGGAGCACTTCCTCGGTGGTCAGCTCGTCGTTGCGGCGCACCACCGGCTCGGCGCCCAGCTCACCCAGGTACTGGACCAGGTTCCACGTGAAGGAGTCGTAATTGTCCAGTACGAACAGCACAATCGCTCAAATCTTGTTCATCGAGATGCGCATCCGCATGGGCATCTCCATGCCCTGCGCGGCCACCGAACCGCCCGCGGTCATGCTCATTGCGTGCATGACACCACTGCCGACGTCCACGGCAAACTGGCCACTGGTCTGCAGCGTGGCGGGGGCCTGCGGCGTGCCGCTGCGCATCGTGCCGGTGAAGCTCAGGTGGGCCACCGTGCCCACCATGCGCTCCAGCCGGTAGGTGCCTACGATTCTCAGCTCTCCGGCGTCAGTAGGGATAGTCGCCGAGTCGGTCCAAGTCTCGCCTACGCCCACCGGGCGCTCTGGAAACAGGATCGCCATCTCGTTGTTTCCGGTGCCGCCCATCTGTCCGCCCATGCCTCCCATCTGCTGCATCGCCGGCGACATGGACACGATCCGCTGCGACAACACCCGCCCGCGCGTGGTGGTGCGCTCCTCGCTCACCATCCCACGCATCATCTCGCTTACCTGACCGCTCATGGCGGCCATCTGCGGCATCGCAGGGAAGTCCATCGCGACCGAGTCGAACGCCTCCTGGCTGGTAATGGTGTCGGCCACCACGGCGGTGATGGTGCGCGTCAGCGCGACGTCCATTCGCACCATTGGCTGGGAGGTGTCCATCACCGCGGCCATCGCCTCGCCGGACATCCACATTTCCATCTGGACCCGGTAGCGGGTTACCTGCCCCTGCGGCGGCCGGAGCCGCAGCAGGTGGCGCTGCTGGGCGGCGAGCGATCCGGGGACTAGGGCGGTGACTGCGAGCACGGCTACTGCGAGACGGTGCATCGTACCTCCGTTAGTGTGGTTCCGTTGGCATCAGCTGCCCAGGCGCGCCAGAGCCGCTCGCACCCGGTTCAGGACGGGCTGAAGTTCGGGGTCGGACTCGGCCCACAGGCTCAGCACGCGAAGGTAGGCAGCGCGGGCCAGATCGGCATTCCCCGTGGCGGCTGCCAGGTCGCCGACCAGCAGCCAGCCGCGCGGCAGCAATCCACCAGCCAGGAGCGCGCCGTCCGTGCCCACCGGAGCCAGCAGCTGGGTGTACGGCAGCCGCTGGATGAACTGGCCTAGTCGCGTCATCGCGGTGGAGCTATCTCCCAGCTGGAGCCAGGCCGCTGCCGCGAACAGCGCCGCCACGGCGTCGCCACGCTCAACCGGCGTCGACATGGCCACCGAATCGAGTTCGGTGAGAAGCGGACGCGCCGCGCCGGTGTCGCCGCTCACCAGTGAAGCTACGAGCCGCATGCCGGGGTCGGCCGGTCTTGGGCCGGCCGGCAGCTGCCGCGTGGTCCCGACCGAGGCGAACAGGCTGGATCTCAGCGCTAGCCATTGCGCCTGGGCCCGTTGTGCCGGAGGCTGTCTTCCCACGTACCAGTCGCGATAGGCGGTTTCGATCTCCCCGAGGCTATCCGGAACCAGCCCATTGGCGAGCCGGATCACCGCCAGGCGGTAACGCCCATCCAGCGAGTCGCCAAGCAGGCTCGCGGCGCGCCGGTGCTGGCCGAAGATGCCCGATATGGCAGCGAGTACCTGGCTGATCTGGGTGCGCTCGTTGCCCTCGGAGATCTGCGGCAGCAGTATCTGTGCCAGGGAGTCGAGCATCCGGCGCGCGGGCGCGAAACTGTCGATCCGGAGGTCTATCTCGAGGCGGTCGAACACCCAACGCGCCAGATCCTGCGCGGAGAGCCGCGACGGGCTGGCCTGCGCCAACTCGCGACGGGCCCGCTCCAGGCGACCGAGGCGCAGCAGCGCCCGCCCCAGCGCGAGTCGCGCGCGGCCCTCGTTAGGTCCAGCGTACACCCACTGCTGGGCGATGTCGAGCGCCAGTTCGTTGAAGCGGCGGCGCGCATCGGACCGCTCACGCGACTGGGCCACCTCCCCGATCCGCTGGCTCCGCGCCAGTGGCAGCGGCTCCGTGGCTATCGTGTCCGCGACCAGCAGCGGGAGTGCCACGTACACGCCGGCACACCGCACCATGGTCTCGGCCTGGCACCCGGCCCGGAACTCGTTGGAGAGGATGTCGTGAACGTGAGCGAAGGCCAGATGATAGCTGGGGTCCAGCTCCAGGGCGCGCCGGAACGAGCGCAGCGACAGCTCCCAGCTGCTGCGGAACCGAAATCGCGTCGAGTCGTCGGGAGTCGCGACCACCATGGGGTCGTGAAAGTTGCATTCGCCGAGGTTGTACCAGGCCTCCACGTCGCTGGAGTCGCTGCGCACCAGCTCGGCATAGGTCTCGCACGCCTCGCCCCAACGGTCGTTCACCTGGGCGTGCTGCCCGCGGATCAGGGCGCGCTCGCGCGGCGGCAGCGCTGCGGACATGCGGTTCGCTGCCTCGGCGTGGACCCGGCGCTCGGGGCTGCCCGGGCTTTGCCACCCCAGCACCACCGAGAGCTTGTAATGCGCCAGCGCAAAGCCGGTGTCGGCGCGCAGCGCGGCTCGGAACCGCGACCCCGCCGAGTCCAGCTCCCACGCGTTGAGGTGGCGCACTCCGCTCAGGTACTCGCGATAGGCCTCGAGCGATGTGGTCCCAGTGGTCCCCGACTCCGAGCGCGCGCCCTCGACAGCTAAAATGGCCTGCGCCAGGCGGCTGAAGACGTGCATCAGCGAGTCGGCATGCGCCGTCTCCTGCCGCACGGTGCGCTCGCGGCGCCCGGTTTGCACGTTGAACACCTTGGCTATAACCGCAGTGCGGTTGCCGACCTTGAGCAGGTCGCCCATTACCAGACGCCCCGCGCCGGCCCGGCGCGCCACGGCGAGGCCGGTTTCCAGCGACAGCTGTGCATCGCGCCCTGCGGGCGCAGCCGTGCGCATCAAGTCGGCGACGCGCTCGTCGTCTACCACGCGGATGTCACGCCACCGCGACAGGTCGAGGTACAGCAGGTTCACGCTGGCTTCGCGCAGCCACTCGATATCCGGGGCCCGGGCGATGTTCTCGAACGGGAGCACGATCCAGGTGCGCGCATCGAGCGGCGGGTTCGCCGGCCGACGCGTGATCCCTGACGGCCGGCACGGTGGAGGTGTGCCGTCCGGGCACTGCGCCGCGGCCGGACGTAGAGCCGCGAGCGCCAACAGCACAGGCAGCACGCACCTGCGAATGGCCGAACCGCGCATCGCGACTGGTTCTCCAGGGAAGGGATGCAATCAACATAGCCGCCGGAGTGCCGCGGCTCAACGTCGCGTGTAACCTCAACGGCATGCTCCTAAAGCGCCTCATCCTGCTGCAGATCGCGATGCTGTCGCTCACGACGTGGCCGGCAAATGCCCAGTGTCCCGACGGCACGCCCCCACCCTGCGCCGTGCGCCGGCCACCTGCGCGCGCAGTGGTGCCGTCCCCAGCCGAGCGCGGGCGTCGTTTTCTGGTGCTGCCGTTCCGGAACTTCACCGGGGCTACCGAGACGGCGTGGCTGGTGGAGGGCTCGACGACGCTGTTGTCCGAAGCGCTGGGCCAGTTGCGCGAGCTGACCGTCGTGCCGGACGAGCGGCTCAGCAGCAGCTGGCGTCCGCTGCCGAATCGGTAGTCGGAGTGCTGGAGAGCGCGAACAGCTTCAGCGAGCTGCCTGGTTCCAGCTCTTCGGTGCGCGTCTCGGAGGATCGGCTCGTCCTCGTGGTACGGGGACAGCTTGCCGCCGCGGTGCGGAGCGCGCCGGTGCCGGTGATGGCCGAGCTGCGGGTGGAGCCCTGCATTCCGGATCCGTCGTTGAGCGATCCGCACGCGGGGTACCGAGCGGCGTTCGAGGTAAGGAGGAGATAGGCCGCGGCCTGCGGGAAGCGCTCAGGGCGTGGCCGCGATGGCGGCAGCGCCGACCACGCAGCGGAAACCTGTTCTCACCAGGTCCAGCCGCTGGGCGCTGGGCGGCATGCCGCCGCGGAAAGAGGCCGAAGCGACGCCCACCGGAAGGTCGAAGGCGCCTCCCCGGATCGCCAACAGCCGGTCCGCACCGGGCGGCGCCGAGCCTCCCGGGTAGGCCGCGGCCGACGAGCTGGTCCACTCCCACACGTTGCCGATCAGGTCACGCACGCCCTGTGGCGTGGCGCCTAGCGGGAAGCTGCCCACCGGCAGTATGGCGCCGTCCTCGCGTCCGATATTCGCCGCGCCGTTTAGCATTTCGTTGCCCCAGGGGAAGCGGCGGCCCTCGATACCGCGCGCGGCCGCTTCCCACTCCTGCTCCGTCGGCAGCCGTCCTCCGCGGTTGCGCCAGGCGCAGTAGCCGTTCGCCTCGGACCACAGCACGCCAGTCACCGGTAGCATGCTGTCGGGCATGGCCCCGGCGGGCCACGGGGCTGGTGTGCCGGTGGCCTCCACGTAACGGCGATAGGCGCCGACCGTCACTTCGGTCCGGTCGATCGCGAACGAGTCGAGCGTTACCTGATGCGCGGGGCCGTCCCAGGGGCGGCCGCCGTTAACGCCGATGGTATAGGTGCCGGCGGGAACCACGACCATGCCGGCGGGAATGCGACCGGAGTCGGCGGCACGGCGTCGCACGCCGGACTGGAACATCTGCCAGGCGGCTATCGCCACCGCGATAACCACGGCCGCCCCCGCCACCGCCATGATGAGCCGGCGGCGGCTCCGCGCGCGACGCTTGACGGTGACCTGGGAGGTAACGTGACCGCCGGAGATCGGTGTCTGGGCACCTAACGTACGTGCCACGTCACCCGCTGACTGGTACCTCTCGTCAGGATTGTGCGCCAGGCAGCCCTCGATCACGTCCTGCAGAATCTGCGGCGTGTCGGGACGGAGCTTTCCTACCCGCGGCGGCGCTTCGGCCAGTCGCTTCATCAGCACTGCGGTGGGCGTCGGGCCGGTGAATGGCGGCTCGCCGGTCAGCATTTCGAAGCCCATCACGCCCAGTGCGTAGATGTCGGCTCGATGATCGGTGGGGTTCCCCGTCACCTGCTCCGGACTCAGATACGCCGGCGTGCCCACCATCATGCCTGAGGCGGTGAGCGAGGTGCCCTCGGCGGTGCGCGCGATCCCGAAATCTGTGACCAGCGCTCGGCCCGTATCCCGGTCCAGCAGCACGTTGTGGGGTTTGATGTCGCGGTGGATCACGCCGCGCCGGTGCGCGTGGTCGAGCGCCATCGCGACCTCGCGCATATAGCGGATCACGTCGTCGTGAGGCAGCCGGTGTTCGCGCTGGATCCGGTCGGCCAGCGACCCGCCGTCCACGCACTCCATGGCGAGGTACAACATGTCGTCCTTTTGACCGATGAAGTGCAGCGGCACTATGTGCGGGTGCGACAGCTGCGCAACTGTCTCCGCCTCGCGGCGGAAGCGCTCCATCACTGTCTTGGAGCTGATCAGATCGGGCGAGAGAACCTTGACCGCCAGCTTGCGCTTCAGGTTCAGATCGCGCACCAGGAACACCACCGCGAAGCCGCCGGCTCCCAGCTGCGTTTCCACCGCATAGCCCTCGCCCAGCGCGGCCTGCAGCTTGGTCGCGAGGTCGGCGAACATTGGCTGGGTCGCGGCCGAGGGGCGGGAAGCCCCCGGCGGAGTGCCTTCACTGGGCGTGGTCATGGGCGACCCTACGCTACGGGCGCGCACCACTTAAGTCAAGGCAGGAACTACGGTTAGGGTCCTTCGTTCGTTCAGTCACGCTGCCGCCGAGCAGCGGTGCTTGGGGTAGCGAACGCGAGCACCGACGAAGCGAGGGAAAGAACCCGCGATTTGCGAGGATCGGTTCAGGTGCTCGGTCGCCTCGCGTCAGGGGCGCCAGTCGCCATCCGGGTCGGCCTCCTCGCCGAACCAGATTACGGCATACGACTCGAACAATCCCACTCCCAGCGCCCGCCACGGGCGGCGCTGCCAACTGCCCTGGTTAAGGATCACCGCCCGGTGAGGCGAGCTGCCCTGCCAGCTCGCCAGGGCTTGCTGCGGTGTGGTCTGGAATCCGGGCGCGACACGGTGGGAATTCTCGTAGCCGAAGCCGCGATAGTTGGTGAGCTCTGCCGGCTTCAGCCACATGCAGCGTGCCTGAGCGTGATCCGGGGTATAGCAGCACGGTGTCCAGGGCCCGCGCGAGGACCAGCTGTGCATGTTGCAGGGCACCGCGGGCGGGTTCTCATGCAGGTCCCGCACGTGGAGCTGCGCAACGTGCGTCAGGGAGCGCGACAGCGGGATCGGCGGCAGCCGGTGCTCGGCACGGTATTGATTGATGAGCCGGTGCAGCTCCCGTTCCGCACCCGATGGAGCCTGGAAGGCGACGCGGCGCTCACCACGAGCCGCAGGCTCGCCGGTGGAACGCCGCGCAGGGTTTCCGGACTGACCGGCGCAGGCGATCGCCACGAGCACTCCCACCGGTCCAAACCAGCGCGCGCCGCCGCAGGCAAGGGCGAGCACGCGAGCTATGGTTCGACCATTCGGGGTGCTTGCTCTCGCACCGTGTACGCACGGTTGGGACACCTAACCGACGGGTTGGTTGGGCTGAACATCCCCGCCGGGTTCGGCGTCCACAACCACACGTGCAGGTCCCAGTGATGGAGTTCAGCGGGCATGACGGGGTGGTGCCCTTCCATGGGACCGTCAAACTCGCGACCGAACATCTGCGGTCGGCTTCTCGATACTTGCGTGGGAACGAACCACTCGGCCGCCACTAGGCGGAGCGAGTCGCCACGCGGTTCATAGATCAGAACCTGCGGCCGCAACGAATCGAGTGGAGTTCCTACCAGGCTGAGGTTGAGGAAGTGAACTCCCATGCCACCGGCTACGTAGCTCATCTGGCCAGCTTGCCCGGGCGCGGGGAACTCGATGCAGGCAAGCGTCGAGAAATAGCCATCGTGGACGGCAGCCAGCGGGTCCCGATAGCGATCGAGGGCGGCCCTGATCCGGTCCAGCGATGCGCCAGAAGCCGCCGGAGTACCCGGGCGCTGGCCCGACGCGACGCCGGTCAACGAGCTGGCAAGGAACATCAGGCAGCATGCGACTTGGCGGCGCATGAAATCCTCCGGAGGCTGTGGGTGTACAGGAGATCATTCAGCCCCGACCTCGCGGCGTCAAGTGCGACGGGTTCCCCGCTCAGGCGCGAGGGTGGTAGGTTCGGTGCACGGTGCGCAGGTAGTCTCGGTCGACCTTGGTGTACAACTGGGTGGTGGACAGATCGGCGTGCCCCAGCATTTCCTGTACGGCGCGCAGGTCAGCGCCGCCCTCGAGCAGGTGGGTTGCAAAACTGTGCCGAAGGGTGTGGGGCGTGACCCGTTTGCTGATGCCGGCGGGCTTGGCCCACCGCTTCAGGATTCCCCACACGCCGACGCACGAGATGGGGCCGCCCCTGGCGTTCAGGAACAGTCGTCCCTGCCCCCTCCCTTTCTCCAGCCTGGGACGCAGCTCGCGCATGTAGATCGACACGGTGCCGAGCGCGCGCCGTCCGATAGGCACCAGCCGTTCCTTGCTGCCCTTGCCGTACAGCCTTACCAGGCCCTCGTCGAACAGGACGTCCTTGATCTCGACACCGCAGATTTCCGAGACGCGTGCGCCGGTCGCGTAGCCGAATTCCAGGATGGCCTTGTCCCGCCAGGCCAGCGGTTCGTCGGCTGACGGGGCGGCCAGCAGGCGCTCGGCTTCCTCGACGGTGAGCACGGTCGGCAACGTGCGCCAGCGCTTAGGGCTGGCGAGCCGCTCGCTGGGGTCGCGCATCACATGTCCCTCGCCGGCCAGGAACTTGAAGTAGGTCCGGATCGCCGAGACATGGCGGCGGATGCTGGTGGCCTCCAGACCCAGGTCCTTGAGGTGGAACACGAAGTCCCTGAGTAGCTGGCTGGTGACGCCGGACGGCGCTCGCACCTTGCGCCCGGCGCAGTAGTCGACGAGGTGCGCCAGGTCGCGGCGATAGGCGGCCACCGTGTTGGGGCTGCAGCCGCGCTCCAGCGCCAGGTAGTCGGCGAACGGTTCGATAAGGAAGTCGGTCGCGATCATGCTGGGCCCCGGTGCTCGCGGCGCCACAACCAGGCGATGAGCACCGTGACCGCGAGCGCCACGGCGAGCAGCACTAGGCCCACGGTCCCCACCGCCCCCACCACCGCGTCCCAGTTCTCGCCCAGCTGGTAGACGGCAACCACCAGGGTGCCGTAGTAGAGCGCGCTGGCGCCCACCAGCGGCAGGACTACCTGCTTGAGGCCGAGTCCGGAGATGCCGGCGAATGGAGGCACCACGGCGCGATAGCCCGGCAGGAACCGGCTAATGAAGATGCCCCAGAGATGATGACGCTGGTACAGGTGGCCGATACGTTGCTGCGCCCGCTCCGACAGCAGCCGTCGGCCTAGACGCGTGGCAAAGAACGGCCGGCCGTAGCGGTGCGCGGCCAGAAAGACCCCGAGCGCGCTCGCAACGTTGGCGACCAACGTCACCGCGAATACTCCGACCGGGTGAACCGGCGCTCCGCGCGCGGCTAGAAAAGCCCCCAGCGCTACCGCGGTATCGGCGGGCACCGGGGGCACGATGTTCTCGAGCGCTGCCAGCACTGCGATCGCCGCGTATATGCCTTCCGGTGGCAGTCCGGCGATCCAGTTAACCAGGGTGTCTATCAGCCGCTTGCCTCCATGACCGTGGCGACCGCTATGCAGGCGATGCCCTCGTGGCGGCCCACCCAACCCATGCCTTCGTTGGTCTTCGCCTTGATGCTGACCTGCTCCATGGTCACGCCCAGCGCTCTGGCGGTGGCCGCGCGCATCTGCTGAACGTACGGCCCGAGTTTCGGTCGCTCCGCGATTACCGTGACGTCAACCTGGCCCACCACCAGCCGGTTTGCCTTGAGCGCGTCAACCGCGCCCTTCACGAATCTGGCGCTGTCGGCGTTCTTCCATTGCGGATCGTCGTTGGGAAAGAACGTGCCGATGTCTCCCAGCGCGGCCGCGCCCAGCAGCGCGTCCGTTATGGCATGGAGCACGGCGTCGGCATCGGAGTGGCCGGCAAGCCCGTGGGTGTGCGGAATCGTGGCGCCGCCAAGGCGCAGCGGTCTGCCGGCGGCGTAGCGATGCGAGTCGTAGCCGATACCGATCTTCAAGTGGACACAGAGGGCACAGAGGGCACGGTCAGCACTTCAGGATTCTGATGGCCAGGTGGGCGGCGTTCTTGGCGTTGTCGATGCCGACGGTTGCGACCGGGACGCCGGGCGGCAGCTGGACCGTGGCGTACAGGGCGTCCACGCCGCGCAGCGGGCCGACATCGAACGGAAGTCCGATAACCGGTAGGTCGGTAAGCGAGGCCGCGTAGCCGGGGAGCGCCGCAGCCAGGCCGGCGCCGCAGATCAGCACCCGGAAGCCCTTTTCTCTTGCGCTCTTCACCAGCGCCGCGGTCTGCTCTGGCTGCCGGTGTGCCGAGGAGACGTGGAACTCGTAGCCTACACCCGCTTCGTCAAGCACCTTGAAGGCGGGTTCCACCTTCGACTTGTCACTCTCAGAGCCGACCAGGATCAAAACCTGCCTGCTCATGCCGCCTCCCGCACATAGCTGTAGTCCTGTCGCCGCCGGACCGGAGTGAACCCGGCTCCGCGAATCAGCTCTTCCATCTCTTCGACCGAAGTGCGGAACGTCGTCCCGGCCGCAGAGACCACGTTCTCTTCCATCATAACCGAGCCGAAATCGTTCGCGCCGAAGTGCAGCGCGATCTGCCCGATCTTCATGCCCATCGTCACCCAGCTGGATTGGAGATTGGCGAAGTTATCGAGAGCGATGCGCGCGATGGCCAGAGTCCGCAGGTAGGTGACCGCGTCGGTCTTGGGCGTGTCCGCCATCTCGGTGTGTTCGGGCTGGAGCGGCCAGCAGATGAAAGCGGTAAACCCGCCGGTTTCCCTCTGCTGCTGCTTCAGCCGCAGGAGATGCTCGATGCGGTCCGCGTTCGTCTCACCCAGTCCGTACATCATCGTGGCGCTGGTCAGCATGCCGCGGCGATGCGCCTCGGCCATGACGTTGAGCCAGCCGTCGGTCATGGACTTCTTCTTCGCAACCTGCTGGCGGACGCGGTCCACCAGGATCTCGCCGCCGCCCCCGGGAATCGAGTCGAGGCCGGCGGCCTTAAGCTCGTCGATTACCTCGCCCACGCTCATGCGGAACCGCTTGGCGAAGAACTCAACCTCGCTCGGAGAGAAGGCGTGGATGTGGATCGGGTGGTTGCGCTTGATGTAGCGCAGCAGGTCGAGGTACCACTCGAAGGGGATGTAGGGGTTGTGCCCGCCCTGCATCAGGATCTGCACAGCCCCGATGGCCTTCGCCTCGTCAATCTTGCGCCCTATCTCCTCGAAGCTCAGCACGTAGCCTTCGGGGTGCTTCGGCCTGCGGTAGAACGCGCAGAACTTGCAGTCGGCGACGCAAATGTTGGTGTAGTTGATGTTGCGGTCGACGATGTACGTGACCACGCCGTCCGGATGGCGGCGCCGGCGTTCCTGGTCGGCCAGGCGGCCCAGCTCCAGCAGGCTGGCACGCTCGTAAAGCTCCAGCAGTTCGGTGAACTCAGACATCGCGAAACACCCTCATGCTGCGCTCACGAAATCCAGTGAGCCGTCAGGAATGGCCCCGCGGGCCGCAAGGCGTCGCAGGAAGTCCGTAAGGCCCGCCTGGTGGCGATACGACAGGCCATAGTCCAGCCCCGCCAGGTACTCGGCGCAGTCGCCCTCGTCCACGCCGGTCTGGCGCGCGGCCTGGTCGGCCAGGATGCCGAGGTTCGCCAGTCCCCACCTGCGGCTGGCGAGCAGCGCACGGTGCACTGCGCGCACCGCCGCCGGGTCCGCGTCGCGCCGGGCAGCCCACAGGGCGAAAACGAACGGCAGACCGGTCCAGCGCTTCCACGCCTCGCCAAGGTCCACGATGTGCCGGTACGAGCCATGGGCGCGCAGCAGCAGTGCCGCGTCGCCGATCACCAGCACCGCCTCATGGGCCGTGCGCTGCAGCCGCGCCAGATCGTGGGGCTCGGCGGGCGCCGGGGCCAGGTCGAGCCTCACGTTCCAGTGGTCGGCTGCCAGCAGACCGAGCAGGTGCACCGAGGTGCGCGAGCTGGATGAGACCAGTACCCGCGCGCCATCGAGCTCGCCGACCGGTACCCTGCTGCACAGCAGCACCGAGCGCACGGGGCCGTCGGAGCTGATGGCCAAGTCGGGAAGCAGGGCCAGGGTGTGGGAGTTCTGGGCGTAGGCCACTGCGGAAATGACGCTTACCTCCAAGCGGCCGTCGGCCAGGCGGTCGTTGAGCTCGTTAGGCGTCCCCGTGACCAGAGTGGCCGGAGCGGCCACGATGCCCCGGTCCATGGCCCCGTAGACCGGGAAGCAGTTGACATATCCGATGCGGCCGAGCCTCACGAGTTACTCCGCCTGCGATACGGCTGACTGCGAGGACGGTGAGGACGGACTCCCTCTGTCCCCACTGTCCCACCGTCCCACCGTCCCCACTTGTCGATACAGCGAATCCCTCTCGACCGGCACCTTCCCCGCCTCCCGGATCATGCGCACCAGGTCGTCGTACAGCATCTCCATGGGCGTCTGCGCGCCTGCCTCGTGGTAGACGCGCTCATAGACCACGGTGCCCTCGATGTCGTCGGCGCCGAAGTGCAATGCTACCTGGGACAGGAACGCGGTGACCATCGGCCAGTGCGTCTTGACGTGCGGGATGTTGTCCAGGAACAGCCGACCCACCGCGATGCTCTTGAGGTCCAGCACGCCCTGTGTCGCGCGGCCCACGCGGCCGAGCTGCTCTCCCAGCTCGTTGTTCTCGGGGTGGTAAGCGAGGGGGATGTAGGTCAGGAACCCGCCGGTCTCGTCCTGCAGATCCCGCAGCATCGCCAGGTGCTCGGCGCGGTCACGCGCGGTTTCGACATGTCCGTACAGCATGGTGCAATTGGACGGAATGCCGAGCGCATGCGCCTCGCGGTGCACCGCGATCCACTCCTCACCGGCCAGCTTCCGGTCCGCGATCGTGGCCCTGACGGCGGTGCTGAACACCTCCGCCCCGCCGCCCGGCATGGTCGTCAGGCCGGCTTCCTTCAGTGCTATTAGCACCTCGCGCACCGGCAGCTTCTCGATGCGCGCCAGGTGCGCGATCTCCACCGCCGTCAGCGCCTTGATGTGCACCCCTGGGTACGCCTCGCGCAGCCGGCGGATGATGTCCGTGTAGTACGACAGCGGTAGCTTAGGGTGCAGCCCGCCGACGATGTGGAACTCCCGGGTCGGCGCGCTCTTCGACCTGCCGGCCTCGGCCAGCACCTCGTCCACCGACATCGTGTACGCGCCCTCCTCTTTAGGGAGCCGCGCGAACGAGCAGAACACGCAGGTGTTCCGCAGAATGCACACGTTGGTCGGGTTGATGTGCTGGTTGGAGGCGAAGAACACTCGGTCGCCGTTCTTGGCACGGTTAGCGGCGTCGGCCAGCATCCCGATAGCGATAAGGTCGTCGCTCTCGAATAGAGTGACCGCATCGTTGACCGTGAGGCGCTCGCCGGAGGCAACCTTCTCGGCGATCGGGCGGAGCGCCGGATCGTGAGGTTCTATGGCTGCAAGCAGCGGTGCGGCGGTGGCCATGACTCTTACCTGTCAGGCGGCGCGCTTGACGATGATGCTGACGTTGTGGCCGCCGAAACCGAACGAGTTCGAGAGCGCCGCCTCGAGTTCGCGCTTCACAGCGGTATTGGGCGCGCAATCCAGGTCGCACGCAGGGTCCGGCGTCACGTAGTTGATCGTGGGCGGTATTACGCCGCGCGCGATCGCCAGCACGCACACCGCGAACTCCAGTCCGCCCGCCGCGCCGAGCAGGTGTCCTGTCATCGACTTAGTGCTGCCGAACACGAGCTTGCGGGCGTGTTCGCCGAACACCGCCTTCACGGCTGCGGTTTCGGCCGCGTCACCCAGCGGCGTCGAAGTACCGTGCGCGTTGATGTAGCCGATTCGCTCCGGGGCGACGCCGGCGTCGGCCAGGGCGAGCTTCATGGCGGCGACGGCCCCCCTCCCCTCCGGGTGCGGGGCCGTCATGTGATAGGCATCGGCGCTCATGCCGTAGCCCGCAACCTCCGCGAGAATTGGCGCGCCGCGCTTCGTGGCGTGCTCCAGCGACTCGAGTACCACGATGCCTGCTCCCTCACCCATCACAAACCCGTCCCGGTCCTTGTCGAAGGGACGGGACGCGCGGGCCGGGTCGTCGTTGCGCGTGGAAAGCGCCTTCATGTTGCTGAAGCCGGCCATCGCCAGCGGAGTTACCGCTGCCTCGGCGCCTCCGGTGACCATGCAGTCAGCATCGCCGTCGGCGATCAGCCGGTACGACTCGCCGATGGCGTGGGCCGACGAGGCGCAGGCTGACACGGTGCAGTAGTTGGGACCCTGCAGCCCGAACCGCATCGAGACTATGCCCGCGGCCATGTCCGGAATGAACATCGGCACGAAGAACGGACTCACCCGTCCGGGACCCTTGGTGAGAAATACCTTAGTCTGCTCCTCGAACGTCGCGATGCCGCCGATGCCGCTGCCAATCAGCACACCGGTGCGCGCCGGATCGGGGAACCCCTTGTCCAAACCGGCTCCCTCCACCGCCTGCACCGTGGCGGCCATGGCGAAGTGGCAGAATAGGTCTAGCCGCTTGGCTTCCTTGCGGTCCATCCAGCGCAACGCGTCGAACGCCTTTACCTCGCACGCGAACTGGGTGTCGAAGGCCGACGGGTCGAAACGCTGAATGCGCGCCGCACCGGACTTGCCGGCGACCAGCGCGCTCCAACTCTCCTCCGTGGTATTGCCGACTGGCGTCACCAGCCCGATACCAGTGACGACGACGCGTCGTCTGGGCACTTACTTGCTGCCCATCCGCTCGTGCAGATACTTCAGCGCGTCCCCGACGGTGCGGAGCTTCTCCGCCTCTTCGTCGGGAATGTCGATGTCGAATTCCTTCTCGAAGGCCATCACGAGCTCGACCGTATCGAGCGAATCTGCGCCGAGATCCTCCATGAAGCTCGCCTCCGCGGTGAGCTTCTCCTTCTCGACTCCGAGTTCCTCGGCGATGATGTCCTTGACCTTGGTTTCGAGCGCCGCCATGTCCGTCATGGATCGTATCCCTTCGTGAGGTTGGGTCCCTTACATCACCATACCGCCGTCAACCACCAGCACCTGCCCCGTAATGTATCCGGCGCCCTCCGAAGCGAGGAAGAGCGCCGCAGCCGCGACGTCCGCCGGGCTGCCCAGCCGCTCCAGCGGGATCTGCCGCACCAGCACCTCCCGCTGCTCCGGCGTGAGTGCCGCCGTCATGTCGGTCTCGATGAAACCAGGGGCCAGCGCGTTCACCGTGATTCCGCGGCTGGCCAGCTCCCGGGCGATGGACTTGGTCAGCCCCAGCAGTCCGGCCTTGGAAGCGGCGTAGTTGGCCTGCCCGCGGTTGCCGATCAGACCCACCACGCTGGAGACGTTGATGATCCGTCCCCAGCGCTTCTTCATCATGCCCCGGCTGGCAGCGCGAATGGTGCGGAAGGCCCCCTTGAGGTTGGCCTCCAGCACCGTATCGAAGTCGGCGTCCTGGAGGCGCAGAAACACGTTGTCCTTCGTCACCCCGGCGTTGTTGACCAGGATGTCGATCGAGCCCAGCGTCTTCTCGACGGCTGCGACGCACCCGGTGACGGAGTCCTCGCTCGTCACGTCGCAGGCGAAGCCCCGCGCCCTATCCCCGATCGCAGCCGCAACTTCCTCGGCTTTCCCCTGATCGCGACCCAGCACCGCAACCGCAGCGCCGGCGGCCTCGAGCGCTTGCGCGATGGCGCGGCCGATGCCGCGGGTCGAACCCGTGACCATCGCGACCTTGCCGTCCAGGCGGATGTTCACGCAGCCTCCATGAATGCGCTCACCTCGGCAGCCGTGCCCAGGCTGGTAGTGCTCGCCCCGGGGATCGTACGCCGGGCCATGCCCGACAGTACAGCGCCCGGGCCGATCTCGACGAATTGCACCGGGTTGCCGCACAGCCGCGCCAGCTGCTGCAGGCACGCGGTCCAGCGCACTGGGCTGGTGAGCTGGGCCGACAGCAGTCGCCGAGCAGCGGCTGCGGTGGTAACCGGCTCGGCCGTGGCGTTCGCCACCACTGCGAAGGCGGGGTCCTGAAACGGCGCTGCCTCCAGCGCCTGATCCAGCCCTTTCGCCGCCGCCGCCATGAGGGGAGAGTGGAAGGCCCCACTCACCTTGAGCGGCAGCACCCGCTTGGCTCCAGCCGCCTTGAGCATCTCGCTGGCGCGTGTGACGGCTTCTACCTCACCCGATATCACGGTCTGGGTGGGCTCATTGAGGTTCGCCGCGACAACTACCCCTCCGGAGGCGCTCGCCTCCCGGCACACGGTTTCGACCTGCTCCGTTTCCAGTCCAAGCACAGCGGCCATGGTGCCGGGCCTTTCGGTTCCCGCCCGGTGCATCAGCTCGCCGCGGCGTCGTACCAGGCGCGCGGCCTCCTCCAGCCCGATAGCCCCAGCAGCCGCGTACGCGCTGTATTCGCCCAGCGAGTGACCCGCCGCCGCCGCCACTAGGCCACGCAACTTCTGGCCCACCACCGCCCACACCGCCGCCGAGTGCGCCAGGATGGCCGGCTGGGCGTGGTCGGTCCGGGTCAGCAGGTCTTCCGGTCCTTCCCACATCACCCTGGACAGACTGAAGCCAAGGGCTGCGTCGATGCGCTCGAAGGTACGCGCCGCCTCCGGGAAGGCCTCGGCGAGGTCCTTCCCCATGCCAACTTTCTGCGCTCCCTGTCCCGGGCACAGTAGCGCAAGCTGCGCTACCACTTGAGCACCATCGAGCCCCAGGTGAAGCCGGCGCCGAATGTCACGAGCAATACTGTCATGCCGGGCTTGAGGCGGCCGCACTTGCGGGCCTCGTCGATGGCGAGCGGGATTGAAGCCGAGCTAGTGTTGCCGAACCGGTCCACGTTCACGAACACGCGCTCCATCGGGATGTGAGCGTGGTTGGCGGTGGCCTCGATGATGCGGATGTTGGCCTGGTGCGGGATCAGCAGGTCCACCTGATCTCCGGTCAGGTTCGCCGCCTCGAGCGCGCGGCTGGCGGCGTCGGCCATCGAGCGCACGGCGTTCTTGAACACCTCGCGCCCGGCCATCTTGATGTAGTAGGAGCGGTCGGCAAGCATCTTCTCGCTGGGCGGCGCCACGGTGCCGCCCCCGGGTCGCCACAGCAGCTCCGCCAGCGTGCCGTCGCTCTTGAGGTAGCTGGACAGAATGCCGCGGTCTCCATCGCCCCGCATGAGGACCGTGGCGCCGGCGGCGTCCCCGAACAGCACCGCCGTCGACCGGTCGGTCCAGTCCGTTATGCTGGTGAGCTTCTCGGCGCCGACCACCAGTACCCGCTCGGCCGCCCCGCTCGTCAGCATACTCTCACCCAGCACCAGCCCGTACACCCAGCCGGAGCAAGCCGCAGAGATATCGAAGGCCCTGGCATTCGAGGCCCCGATCAGCGCCTGGAGGTCGCAGGCGGTCGACGGAAGCAGCCGGTCCGGCGTGGCGGTGGCAAAGATGATGGTGTCAACGTCGGCCGGGCCCAGGCCGGCCTCCTCCAGCGCCTGGCGGCTGGCCTTCGCAGCCATGGCGGCGGTGGTTTCCTCGGGATCGGCGACGTGCCGCTCGCCGATGCCGGTACGCTCGCGGATCCAGGTGTCCGACGTGTCGAGCATCCGCTCGAGGTCGGCGTTGGTCAGCACCCGGGGCGGCACGTATGCGCCGTTCCCGGCGAAGTAGACAGCGGGGCGCTTCAAGCGCTCACGCCTCCCGGTATGAATTCCCCAACCATGTGCTGGACCAGGTGATGGCTCGCGGCCTCCACTGCCACGCGCACGGCGGCGGCAATAGCGGCGGGCGAGGAGCGCCCGTGGCAGATGATGCACACGCCCTGAACACCTAACAACGGCGCTCCGCCGTACTGGGCGTAGTCCAGTTTCCTCCAGATTCGCTTGATGCCCTCACCCTTCAGCACTTCCGGCGGAAGGTGCAGCTCGGCCTCGTGGTTCACGAGCTTGCCGACCGATTCGTAGAACTTGAGCAGGATGTTCCCCACGAACCCGTCGCACACCACCACGTCGAAGGCGCCGCGGTCGCAGTGGCCCAACAGGATGTCGCGCCCCTCGACGTTACCGATGAACCTGATGCCATTGGCGGTGCTCATCAGCCGGTGCGCTTCCTTGGCGGCGGCGTTTCCCTTCTCCGCCTCCTCGCCGATGTTCAGCAGTCCGACCACCGGCTCGGCACGGCCCAGCACGTCCCGGGCGTAATGGACGCCGAGGTGCGCGAAGCCCACCAGCTCCTGCGCCGAGCAGTCCACATTGGCGCCGCAGTCGAGCACCAGCACCGGGGCGCCGGCCGTGGGGAACGGCGTACCTATGGCCGGGCGTTCGAAACCCGGGAACAGCCTGAGCATTAGCGTCGCGGCGGCCATCACGGCCCCGGTGTTCCCGGCGCTGATGAACGCGTCGGACAGACCCTGTTTTTGGAGGCCGAGCCCCACAGCAATTGACGAATGGCGCTTGGCGCGCACAGCGGCCAGCGGCTTCTCGGCCATGCCAATCACTTCCGGGGCCTCGACGATCTTCAGCCGCTCGCTGGCGGCCCCCAGGTCGGCCAGCACGGCTTCGACCGCGGCCGTTTGTCCCACCAGCTGGATCTCGTAATCGCCCGGCACCTCGTTCAGGGCCTTGACCGCCCCGGCCACAGGTGCGGCCGGCGCGTGGTCCCCTCCCATGGCGTCAATGGCGACACGGATCATGCTACTCGTCCTTGATGCTCAGCACTTTCCGGCCGGCGTAGTAGCCGCAATTGGGGCACGCCACGTGGGGGCGTCGCGGCTCACCACACTTGGGGCATGGGTTCAGGGTCGGTGCCTTGGCCTTGTAGTGGGTGCGGCGCTTGCGCTTGCGTGCCTTCGAGGTCCGTCGCTTCGGTACGGCCATTGGGTCTTGATCCTCACTGTGGTCAACGGTGAGCGCGCAGCGCGTCCCACCGCGGGTCGGTGCTCGGCTCGCAGCCGCACGGCCCGTTGTTCAGGTTCGCCCCGCAGCGGGAACACAGTCCCCTGCAGTCGGGGCGGCACTCGACGAAGCGCGGCACGGCCAGGTGGAACTCCTCCCGTATCGCCTCCGTCAGGTCCAGCAGCTGGGTCCGGGTCGGGATGACGTAGACACCGTCTCCCTCCGGGGCATCGTCTCCGGCCGAGAACACCAGTCCGAGGCTCTGGCGCAGCGGCACATCGACCGGCTCGAGGCACCGGCGGCACTCGATGCGCAGCACCGTGCTGAGCGCCGCCTTCCAGTAGTATTTCTCCCCCCCGGCGCTGCTGAATCGTCCGGTGACGGTGAGCGGTTCGAGCAGCCGGACGCCCGGAATGGCTAGGATAGCGTCGTCCGGCGCTATCTCGCCGGCAGTCTCCACCGCCCCCGAGCGCACTTCCGAGAGGGCGATCCGCAGCATAGCCGGATAAGCTAACTCGTTGCAGTTCAATATTAAAGGGCGTGGTGGGAGGGGTAACGCGATGACGGGCGGGGGCGGGCGATACGCCACCCCCATGCCTATCAGCTTCACCCCTCACCCGTCCCCCTACCCGTTACTCATCACCCATCACATAAATCAAGTTCCGCAAAGAAGAACGCCACCTCGCGCCTCGCATTCTCCTCGGAATCCGAGGCATGGATTGCATTGCGTTCCTTGGACTCGGCGTACAGCGCCCGCACCGTGCCGGGAGCAGCCTCCTTGGGGTCGGTGGCCCCGATCACCTCGCGCAGCATGGCTACGGCGTCCTCGCGCTCCAGGGCCAGAGGGATGCACGGCCCTGAGGTCATGAAGGTGCACAGCGAGCGGTAGAAGGGACGCTCGCGGTGCACCGCGTAGAACGCCTCGGCCTGGGCAGTCGTGAGGCGGGCCATCCTGGCGGCCCTGACCACGAAGCCACGCTCCTCGAGGTGGGCGATGATCTTCCCCGTCTTTCCCGACGCGACGGCGTCGGGTTTGATGATTGCCAGTGTCAGCATTCGTCCCGCAGCAGGTTATGGGTTGCCTAACAGCTTCCTGATGATGTCCCCGCGGGTGAGGAAACCGACCAGCGCCCCGTCGCGGGTTACCGGGAAGCGGTCCACGTCCTTGGCGAGCATTAGCGCCGCCACGTCGGCGACGGTCTGATCCTCAGACAGGCACAGCACGCTGCGGTCCATGACCTCGCGCACCGGAATAGCGCCGGGGTCCTCGGGCTGGGCGCCTTTCCCCCTGCCCTTGCGCCGCGTGGCACGGACCTGGCCGGTGGACATGGCCGAGACCACCGAGGGCAGCAAGTGGTTGAGCAGGTGCGAGTCGGTCAGCATCCCCAGGACCTCGCCGTTGGGGCCGGTCACCGGTACGGCGCGGACGTTGCGCTCCAGCAGCAGCTGACCCGCCTGAGCCAGTGTCGTATCCGGTCCGACCGACGTCACCTGAGTGGTCATGACATCGGCCACGGTTACATCGTCGGGGATCGGCGCATCGCCGAGCCCCGGGATGGCCAGCAGCTCGTCCGCGCTGGAAGCCGAGTGCATCGCGGCCAGGACCTCGTCGTTCTGCAGTGCCCGGGCCACTGCGGCCATGGTCCGCAGATAGGCGGCGGCCTCTCCCATCGGCGCGACCACCAACACCACTATCCGTGCCGTACCTCGCCTTCCCGCTCCACGGCGGACCGGCTTCGGTGCGACGCCAAGGGCGACCGATGTCTGACGAAACGCGTCGGAGCGGAAGTGCGGCAGAAACGCCTTGCCCTCCACCGCGACGATGTCTTCCGGCCATTCCTCGGCGAGCAGCGCGGCGAACCGCTCCGGGTCGGCCACCACGCCCGAATCCTCGAGCGACCGGGCGAGCCGCATGGTCGCCTCGCGCAGGTCCCGAGCCTCCAGCGGCACCACGACCCGAGCGGGTGACAGCAGCTCGCCCAGCTTCACATGCGCTCGCGGATCAGAGGCACTACGTCCGCGGGACGCTTCATGACCGCGATACCCGCCTGCTCGAACGAGGTCATCTTCTCGGCAGCCGTGCCGCTGGAGCCGGAGATGATAGCGCCGGCGTGGCCCATACGGCGGCCAGGGGGCGCGGTCTGACCCGCGATGAAACCGACCACCGGCTTCTTCATGCGCTTGCGCACGAACTCGGCGGCGTTCTGCTCGTCGGTACCGCCGATCTCTCCGATCATCACCACCGCCTTGGTGTCCGGGTCCTGCTCGAACGCATCCAGACAATCAATGAAGTTGGTGCCGATGATCGGGTCGCCGCCGATGCCCACGCAAGTGGTCTGGCCGAAGCCGGCCCGCGTCAGCTGGTAGACCACCTCGTAAGTCAGGGTGCCGGAGCGCGACACGACGCCGATGGGCCCGGGAGCCGCCAGCATGCCGGGTATGATGCCAACCTTGCACACGCCCGGCGTGATGGCGCCAGGACAGTTGGGCCCGATCAGCCTCACGCCCTTCTCGCGCAGGAACGGAATCACGCGCGTCATGTCCAGTACCGGCACGCCTTCCGTTATGCATACAATAAGCGGGATCCCGGCGTCGGCGGCTTCGAACATGGCGTCCGCGGCGAACCGCGCCGGCACGTAGATCACCGACGTGTTCGCGCCGGTCTCCGCCACCGCCTTCGCCACGGTGTTGAATATCGGTACCTTGCCGTCGAACTTCTGGCCGCCCTTCCCCGGCGTCACGCCTGCCACCACGCGGGTCCCGTACTCCATCATGAGCCGTGCGTGGAAGCTCCCGTCCCTTCCCGTTATGCCCTGCACCAGCAGCCGCGTGTCCTTCCCGATGAAGATGCTCACGCCGCCACCCCCTTCACCGCCGCCACGGCCTGCTTGACCGCTTCGTCCATGTCGGTGAGCGCCTTCATGCCCGCTCCGGCCAGGATCTCGACCGCCTCCTTCTCGTTGGTGCCGGTGAGCCGGATCACTATTGGAACGTCCACCTTGAAGCTGCGGGTGGCGGTGACGATGCCGTTGGCCACGTCGTCACAGCGCGTGATGCCGCCAAATATGTTGAACAGAATCGCCTTCACGTTCCGGTCGGCAGTGATAATCCGGAGCGCGTTGACAACCTTCTCGGGATTCGAGCTGCCACCGATGTCGAGGAAGTTCGCCGGTTCGCCGCCGTAGTACTTCACCAAGTCCATCGTCGCCATCGCCAGCCCCGCGCCGTTGACGCAGCAGCCCACGTTGCCGTCCAGCTTGATGTAGGTGAGGTTGGCCTCGCGGGCGCGCACCTCGCTGGGCTCCTCGGCTTCGGAGTCCCGCAGTGCCGCGATCTCGGCGCGTCGCTCCAGCTCGTTGTCGTCAACCACGATCTTGGCGTCCAGCGCCACGATCCTGCCGTCCGGCGTCTTCACCAGCGGGTTGATCTCCGCCAGCGAAGCGCCGCTCTCGACGAAGGCACGGTATAGCTTCGTGAGGATGCCGGCCGCGACGCGCGCGTCGTCCAAGTCGGGATAGAGCGCGAATGCCAGCTCCAGCGCCTGGTGGGCGAACAGGCCGTAACGCGCGTCCACCCGGGCCCTGAAGATCTTCTCCGGCGTCTTCGCGGCGACCTCCTCGATGTCGATGCCGCCAGCAGGGCTTACCATGAAGACCGGACTCTGGCTGGCGCGGTCCACGATGACGCCAACATAGGCCTCGCTTGCGATTTCCGCCGCCGGCGCCACCAGCACCTTCCTCACCGTCAGGCCTTTGATCGTCATTCCCAGGATCTGGGATGCGACGCGCTCGGCCTGCTCCGGCGTGTCAGCGAGCTTCACTCCGCCCGCCTTACCGCGGCCGCCCGCGTGCACCTGTGCTTTCACCACCACTCTGCCGCCCAGCCGCTCGGCGATCTGCCGCGTTTCGGTGGGCGTGGTCGCGACGTCGCCGGCCGGCACCGGGATTCCGTGCCGCCGCAGCAGCTCGCGCGCCTGATATTCGTGAAGATTCACGTTCCCTCTGGCACGATGGTTGTTCCTGCCTCGCCCCGCATAGCGGCGGGGCCTTCCTGAAGACGGGCGATCGTCGCCCGTCCGCGGCCGCCGGAGAGAAAGCTGATGGCGGCCTCGACCTTGGGTTGCATCGAACCGGCACCGAGTGCGCCGGAGGCGACCAGCGCGCGAGCCTCGCTCACCGACATGCGCCTGATCGGCGCTGCCCGCTCGGTCCCGAAGTCGCGGTACACGGCGTCCACGTCGGTGAGGATAAGCAGCAGCTCGGCGCCGAGTTCTCGGCCAAGGATGGCGGCCGTGCGATCCTTGTCCACCACGGCGTCCACTCCCTCCCAACCCAGCAGCGGATCCCGGTACACCGGCGGCCCACCGCCTCCGGCAGCCACCACGATGGTGCCGCTCTCGACCAAACGGCGTACCACCGCGCTCTCGACGATACCGGTCGGCAGCGGGCTGGCGGCGAGGCGTCTGATGTTGCCCCGCGCATCGGGTCCCACGGGGACCCCGCGCGACTGAAGCGAGTCGCGCCTCCTGCCCGTAATCGGGTGCCCGATAGGCTTGGTTGGTGCCTTCAGGCCCGGATCGTTGGCGTCAACCGTTGTCTGCGTGATAAGCGTCACCACTTCGCGACTTATGCCCGCGCGCTCGAGCGCGTTCTGAAGCGACTGCTGGATCATGTAGCCAATCCAGCCGGCCGTCTCCGCGACCAGCACGCCGAGAGGGAGCGGCTCGATCTCCGGCGCCGCCAGCTCGTTGCGCGCGAGGGAGTCGCCAACCTGGGGGCCGTTGCCGTGCACCACCGCTATGCGCCAGCCCAGTCGCGCCAACTCCACCACCGGCCCCAGTGATTCGCGAGTATGGCGAAACTGGTTGGCGATCGTAGCGCGCTCGCCAGCCGGCGCCAGCGCGTTGCCGCCAAGCGCGATTACGACGGTCGGAGCGACGGTCATGGACACAGGCCGCGCAAGCTATTGGCGCTGAGGAGCGCGTTCAAGGAGCAGCGCGCGCCGCAGCGCATCCCAGGCCTGTCCAAACGCCACCCAGTCGCCACGTTGCCGCGCCGAGTCCATGGCGGCGAAGGCTGCCCGGGCGGCCTCCAGCGCCCGGGCCCCGGGCTGGTCCACGACCAGGGTGCCCCGCTCGAGGGAGGCGATCGCACCGGCCGGGTCCGGCCCGTAACCGAGTCGCGAACCGATTAGCGCACCAACGCCCGCCACACGGAACGGCTGGTTGACGACGTCGTCGGTCTCGAAGAGCACCTGCGCATACACGAGCACCTCGCCCGCGGGCAGAACATGCACCGGACCGCGCCGCACTGCGCGCGGGTCCCCGCGAGCAATCGTCGCCGCTACTGCAGCCAGACGGGTTGCTGCCGCCGCCGGCGTAGGATGCAAGCTGCGCACCCTTAGCAGCCGCAGACCCGGCACCCCATCGGGGTCAAGCGACCCGGCGACCAGTGCCGTAAGGCGGTTGCCCCCCGCATCGGTCAGCGCTGTGACCAGCCACGGTCGCGCACCGCCGTCGAGGGGCAGCACGGCCATTGCGCTGCGAACCGCGATCACGTCACCCGCGCCTTCTGCCGTATCGCGGTCTGCCAGGCCCCAGGAGCGGCTGGTGGTCGAATCGTTGTCACCCCGGCGGGCCAGCATCAGAACCTGGGCCGCGAACAGCGCGGGCGGGTAGGACAGCCTGCGGCGCAGCTCGACGGGCATGGAATCGTACGGCAGCGCTATAACGTGCTCGGCGGCCGCCACGGCGCCGGCAAAGCGGTTGGCAGCAGCGCGCAGATAGATGCGGGTCTCACCCGTGACCGCGTCCACCGTGGCCACGTACGCGGCCGAGAGGTAGTTGATGCGCTCTCCCTTCCAGCGAATGTGCGGGACTAGCGGGAATCGCTCCGAGAGCAGGTAGCCGTCGCTCACCCACACCAATCGCTCGTTGGCCACCACCGGCAGCGGGGGCTCGAACACCGCAAACCGGTACAGTTTCGCAAGGCGGGTGGGAACGTCGCGCCAGAACAGCACGCGGTCAGCAACGCTGGTGCGGCGGCCCATGAGCGGCGGGCTCTGGAGCGCCCACGCCAGCAGCACGCGGCGCCACCAGTGGCGCAGCAGGATGCCGGGTGGGGTCTCGCCCACAGCGGCCTCGTCCGGGCCCACCAGCGCCAGCTCGGCCGGCCGCGGCAGGAAGCGGATGCGGCCCGGTGCGCGCTCCAGGCCGGAGCGGGAGGCGTTGGTGTCGAGCGGCTCCAACCGCGACAGGAATCGGGGCGCACCGGCGCGCAGCGAGGCGTCGACTGCAACCGCTTCCCCGCCCCATGCATAACGGCCACGATGCAGCTGGGACCAAGACGGGCGCGGCACGGAGCGCGTCAGGCGCAATGCATCCACCTGTGGCACGGCTACAGTCACCAACCTCGCCGCTAACCCCGGCCCCATCTGATAGGCCGCAGTACCCGCAGTCCACAGCCGCGGGGAGGCCGTGTCCGCGGGAAGCGTGAGCGAGGCTTCGAACAGACCGGGCGCGCCGGCCCACGGCACCAGTCCTTCCAGCGCCTGCACCGCGGCGCGCAGGTCGCTCGCCCTCGGCTCCGTGGCGGCGGCGTAGTCTGTTCGCCGCACGTCCACCAGGTCGAAGGCCACGCGCGCAAACTGGTCGGAGTACTCGCGCAGCTCACGCGAGACGGGCATATCGGAGCCAGTACGCCAGGCCTCGGCCAGCGCGGGAACCAGGAGCCGGCCCAGCAGCGTGGCCACTGCCAGGGTGGCCCACAGCCCGACCAGCACCGGGGCGCGGTACCAGCGCAACGAAACCCCAGTGACGACGGCGGTGAGCAGCGCCACCACGGCCAGCGCGTTCGAGGCCGGCAGCCGAACCACGCGGTCCACGGCACTCAGCGCCCCGCCCTCGTGACCGCCGCCGCCGACCAGCTGGAACGCGTCGAGCCTAAAGCCCCAGGCGACGACCAGCGCGAGCGCCGCGAGCAACACGAGGAGGTGGGAGCGCGCGCGAACCGTCAGCTGCATCTGGCGGTTGTGCAGCACGAGGTTCCCGGTCAGCACATAGAGCCCCGCGACGAGGACCAGTGCCAGGACAGCGCACACGGCTGCCAGCAGGTGCGAGAGCTCCAGCAGCGGCAGTCGGGCCAGGTAGAAGGCCGTGTCCTTGCCCAGCACCGGCTCGGTGGGATCGAGCGGCACGGCGGCGCGGTACAGCGCCACGAACTGGTCCAGGTCGCGGAAGGTGATCGTCGTGGCAGCGGCCAGCACCAGCGCGATCCCCACGGCAATCGCACGCAGCACTGGGCGTGGAACAGCCTGGGTTATCTCGAGGTCTCCCACGCGGCGCGGCAGCTGGACCGACCCGATTGAGCGGTACACCAGCCAGCTATTCACACCGAACCACACCGCTGCCACGGCGAACAGGGCCGCCTGCCACCGGAGCGCCCGCGCCAGCAGTGCGAGATGGCGCTCGCCCTGGCCGAGGTCTACGAACCAGGCGTGCTCGGCGAACGTGAGCGCCAGCCACCGCCCGCCGAACAGCACGACCAGCACGGCAACCGCCGCCAAGATGCCGAGCCTGCCGCGTTTCATAGCTCGGGTGGTCGGACTCCCTGAGCTGTGAGGACCTCGAACGCCTCGGCGCGGATGCGCTCCAGCTGTTCGAGCGTAGGGGCCTCGAAGCGCAGCACCAAGATGGGCTGGGTGTTGGAGGCCCTAATCAGGCCCCATCCGCCATGAGCGCGCCACCTCACGCCGTCAATGGTGACCGTCTCGTAGCGCGAGCGGAAGTAGGCGGCTGCGGCCTCCACGGCCGACCACTTGGCGCCCTCGCTGCAATCCACGCGGATCTCGGGCGTTGCAACCAGCCGCGGCAGGTCGGCTAGGTGCGAGGACAGCGGCGAGCCGGAGGCGGCTACGATGTGGAGCAGCCGCGCGGCAGCATACAGTGCGTCGTCGAAGCCGAGATAGTCCGGGGCGCCGAAGAACATGTGACCGCTCATCTCGCCGGCCAGCGGCGCGCCGGTTTGCTTCATGCGCTTCTTGATGTGCGAGTGGCCCGTCATCCACATGACTGGCTTCGCTCCGGCCTGCTCCAGCGCGTGCGGCAACAGGTCCGAGCACTTCACGTCGAAGATCACTTCCCTGCCAGGGCCGAGACGGCGCACGAGGTCGCGCCCGTACAGCACCAGCAGTAGATCTCCGGGAAGCACGTCACCTCGTTCGTCCACCGCGCCGATGCGGTCGCCGTCGCCGTCGAACGCGACCCCAAGATCGGCGCCTCCAGCGCCGACCGCGGCGATCAGATCGCGCAGGTTCTCCAGAACCGTCGGGTCGGGGTGGTGGTTCGGAAAGCTGCCGTCCGACTCGCAGAACAGCTCAGTCACCTCGGCGCCTAACGCGCGCAGCAAGCGCGGCGCGACCAGGCTCGGCACGCCATTGCCGCAGTCCACTACGACCCTAACGGGGCGCGGCAGAACACCGAGTCGTCCGGTGATCTCCGCGACGTAGGCGTCCAGCACCGCCTGCGCCTCGAGGCTTCCCTGCCCCTCGGAGAACCGCGCACTCTCGATGCGCGAGCGCAGCGCCTGGATGTCGTCGCCCGCCAGCGGCGCGCCGGCGAGCACCATCTTGAAGCCGTTGAACTCGGGCGGATTGTGGGAGCCGGTGACCTGGACGCCCCCGTCGGCGGCGAGATGGTGGATGGCGAAGTACAGCGCCGGGGTCGGCACCTGGCCGACGGCGCGCACGTTGACGCCCCCCGCGCGCAGACCCGCGATGAGCGCTTTGCCAAGGCTCTCGCCGCTGGGGCGGTTGTCGCGGCCCACGACCAGGGTGGGGGCACGACCCAGGCGCTCCAAAGCCTCGGCGGCGATGGCGCGACCCAGCGCGAGCGCCACCTCGGGCGTGAGATCGACGCCCACAGTTCCGCGGACGTCGTACTGTCGGAAGATGACCGGGCTGACTGTCATGTCATGATGCGGCGCGGGGGCCGTATGGCCCCCTCAGTGCCGTCAGCGGTGCGGTGAGAGAGGCGCGGCCAGCGGCGTGGCTAGCGGCACGATGCGTGAAGGCATGAAGCTGTGCGAGCCCTCGCGGGCCAGATCGAGCGCGCGGTTGGGCCACACGCCGAACACCAGGATGATTGCGGTGGCGGCGACCAGCATGCCCCGCACCACCCCGGGCAGCTGCACGCCCTCATGGGCCCGCTCGTGCGCCCGCGACTTCATGTACATCGCCATGATGATTGGCAGGTAGTATCCAGCCGAGACGACGCTCGTGATTACCAGCAGCGCGGCAAGCATGGGATACCCGCCCCCGGTGGCGGAGGTCAGGATGTACCACTTGCCCATGAAACCCGCGGTGCCCGGGAAGCCCAGCAGGGACAGCATCGAGACCGCCATCACGAAAGCCAGCAGCCGATCGGACTGGGCTAGGCCGGCCAGGTCGTCGAAGGTCACCTCTCGCTCGCCCTGGCGTCCCTTGGCGATCAGCACCGAAAAGGCAGCGACAGTCACCACCGTGTAGAACAACAGGTAGAACAGCGAAGCCGCGGCGCCTGCCGCCGATCCAGGGACCAGCCCCGTAAGCAGGTAACCGGCGTGGGCGACGCTGGAGTAGGCGAGCATCCGCTTCACCGAGCGCTGCGCGAGGGCGATCAGGTTGCCCACCACCATGGTGGCGGCAGCCAGCCACCAGATAACCTGGTCCCAGTCCTGGTGAACCAGCCCGAGTGCCTGAAGCATCACCCTGACGAAGGCCCCGAACGCCGCGGCCTTCACCGTCGCGGCCATGAATGCAGTGACCGGCGTCGGAGCTCCGTCGTAGACATCGGGCGCCCACTGGTGGAACGGCACCGCTGCCACCTTGAAGCCGAAACCGATGCACAGCATCGCGATGCCCGCCAGCAGCATCAGCTGCGCACTACCGGTCGTGACCGGAGCCTGGAAGGTGATGACCTGGAGCTTGGTGGAGCCGGTTGCGCCGTACACCAGCGCGATTCCGTACAGGAAGAACGCTGAGGCGAACGCCCCCAGCAGGAAGTACTTCAGCGCCGCCTCGGCCGAGACGATCGAACGGCGGTTGATGCCGGCAAGCACATACACCGAGACCGACATCAGCTCGAGACCAAGGAAGATCACGAACAGGTCCGAGCCACTCACCAGGAACAGCATCCCGATGGCGGCGAACAGCACCATCACGTGGAATTCGGGAATGCGCAGGTCCTCGCGGTCGAGATAGCCGATCGCGAGCACCGTAGTCAGGCCGGTCCCGATTAGCACGATCAGCGATCCGGCCCAGCGCCACTTGTCGACGGCCACGCTGGTGGCAATGCCTTCGATCCGCGCGCCCGAGGCCCACAGCCACATGACGGAGCCGGCGGCGATGATGATGCCGACCAGTGACAGCCAGCCGACTTGGCGCTGCGCGTCGGGCTCCTTGTGGCGCCAGGCGGCGTGGAGCAGCAGCAGCATCGCCCACACCGAGAGGATCAGCTCGGGGAGCAGCGCCAGTACCAGGTCCCTGCCGTTCGCGAGATCGAGATTCATCGGCTCACTCTGTGGGCGGGGTGACGACCTGCTCTGGGCCGGCACGCCGCTCCTGCACCGTTTCCAGATAGCTGCGCACGCTCGGCCCCATGCGCTCGAGTACCGGCTTGGGGTAGAGGCCGAGCCAGACGATCATAACCAGCAGCGGCACCATGACCGCGTACTCGCGCCCGGTGAGGTCGGTCAGCTCGCGGTTCTCCTGCTTTGTTATGTTGCCGTAGAGCATCCGCTTCAGCGCCCACAGCAGGTAGGCGGCCGCCGCGATCACCGCCGTGGTTGCGAGCGCGGTGGCCCACGGATAGGCGCGGAACGAGCCCACCAGCACCAGGAACTCACCCACGAATCCATTGGTCGCCGGCAGGCCAATGGAGGACAGGGCCACGATCGTGAGCACCGCAGAGAACAGCGGCACGGTGCGGGCGATGCCGCCAAAGTCCTCGATCATCCGGCTATGGCGCCGCTCGTAGATCATGCCCACCAGAAAGAACAGGGCCCCCGTGGAGATGCCGTGATTGATCATCACCATCATGGCCCCCTGCGTGCTCTGCTCGTTCAGCGCCCAGATGCCCAGCATCACGAAGCCGAGGTGCGACACCGAGGAATACGCGACCAGCTTCTTGAGGTCCGGCTGCACCATGGCCACCAACGCCCCGTAGATGATTCCGATCAGGCTCAGGGTGACCACCACGTTCACGGTCGTGGGGCTGAAGGCCACGTGCGGGAACAGCGGGACCGCGAAGCGGATGAAGCCGTAGGT
This sequence comes from Gemmatimonadales bacterium, assembly GCA_035559335.1. Classification (GTDB taxonomy): domain Bacteria; phylum Gemmatimonadota; class Gemmatimonadetes; order Gemmatimonadales; family JACORV01; genus DASXPG01. The sequence goes on along the minus strand of DATMBH010000335.1, from coordinate 19,151 downwards.
CCCCATCTTCAGCAGCACCCCGGCCAGGATCACCGAGCCGGCGGTGGGCGCCTCGACGTGCGCGTCGGGAAGCCAGGTGTGGAACGGCACCATCGGCACCTTGATCGCGAACGCCAGGAAGAACGCGACGAACAGCCAGGCGGCCGGCTTCCCGCCCACTAGCGCGAAGCGCATGATGTGGTCGAGAGCGAATGAGTGCTGCCCCCCCGACGCCTGCCCCGCGGCGAAGTACAGGTACAGGATGGCAACCAGCATCAACAGCGAGCCGGCCATGGTGTAAATGAAGAACTTGATGGCCGCGTAGAGCCGTCGCTGCCCGCCCCAGATCCCGATGATGAAGTACATCGGGATTAGCATGACTTCCCACATCACGTAGAAGAAGAACAGGTCCAGCGCGACGAACACCCCGATCATGCCGGTGGTCAGCGCCAGCAGCATGGCGTAGAAGCCGCGCTGGCGCGTCGTTATGCCGGCCCAGCTGCCCAGTACCGACAGCGGCATCAGGAACGTCGTAAGCAGCACCATCATCAGCGAGATGCCGTCGATTCCCACCCGGTAGCTGATGCCCCAGGCCGGGATCCACGGCTCGACGCCCATGAACTGCATCGGCGGCCCGGCCGGATCGTAGCTGATCCACAGCCCCAGCGAGACGATGAACTCGATAAGGGAGACGGCGAGCGCCAGGCCTTTCGCGAACCGCGCCGGCGCGAGGGCCACCACGAGGGCGCCCGCGAACGGGATCAGCAGCAGCGCCTGGATGGCCCAGCGGTCGTATCGCAGCGAGTCGAGCAATTCGGTCATCGGCGCCTACCGCATCAGCGCGCTGACGATGGCCAGCGCTCCCAGTACGAAGAAGAACAGATAGGTGCCCAGCTGCCCGGTCTGGAGGCGGCTGCCGATCCAGCCGAAGGTGCGCGCGAGGAAGGCGGCGCCGTTGACGCCCGCCCCGTCAATCACGCCGGCATCGAGCCCCTTCCACAGCACCACGCGCGACATCCACACCACCGGTCGCACGATCACCGCGTCGTAGAACTCGTCCACCCGGTACTTCTCGAGCAGCAGTTTCGCGAACCCGGTTTCGGCCGGCGCTCGCGCGGCGCTCACCAGCTCCTCCGGCCGGAGCTTCTTTATCGCCACCCAGATACCGGCGCCGGCGATCGCGATGGCCAGCACGATCAGTGTGGCCTCGACTCCGCCGGACAGATGGACCTCGCCCGCGAGGTTGGACGCGCTGCGGGTGACCGGCTCCAGCCAGTGGTGCAGCCAGCCGCTAGCCGGCAGGAAGTGCGGCAGGTTGATCGCGCCGCCCGCAACCGTGAGCACGGCGAGGATGACCAGCGGTATGGTCATTACCGCGGGAGACTCGTGCAGGTGCTCGCGCTCCTTCTCGCCGGTGCGGTTAGGCCCGTGGAAGGTGTAGAGCATCATCCGGGTCATGTATATCGCCGTCAGGAACGCGGCTGCCGCCGACAGGAACCAGATCAGGTACCACACCGGAGAGTCATGACCGCGGGCGAATGCTGCAGCCAGGATCTCGTCCTTCGAGAAGAACCCAGCGAGCGGTGGGATGCCGGCTATGGCCAGCGTAGCGATCCACATGGTGGCGAAGGTGCGCGGCATCCACGCCTTCAGCCCTCCCATGTTGCGCATGTCCTGCGGGTCGGCGTGGGACTGGGTGTGGTGGTAGGCGGCGTGCAGCGCGTGGATCACGCTGCCCGAGCCGAGGAACAGCAGCGCCTTGAAGAAGGCATGGGTAACCAGGTGGAAGATGCCGGCGGCGTAGGCCGCCGACCCCACGCCCACGAACATGTAGCCGAGCTGCGAGACCGTGGAGTAGGCCAGGACCTTCTTGATGTCCCACTGCTTGAGCCCGATGGTGGCCGCGAACAGCGCGGTGAGCGCGCCGATCCCGCCCACCACCGCCATGGCCAGTGGCGACAGGGCGAAGAACACTCCGGCGCGCGCCACTAGGAACACTCCCGCCGTCACCATCGTGGCGGCATGGATCAGCGCCGAAACCGGGGTCGGGCCAGCCATCGCGTCCGGGAGCCACACGTACAGCGGGATCTGTGCCGACTTGCCGGTGCAGCCCAGGAACAGCAGCAGCGCGATGGCGGTGGCCATCACGTCGCCGTGGCCCAGCTGCCGCGGCGCCAGCTCGTTGACCGCCGTGAAGTCGAGCGTGCCCAGGGTGCGGAAGATCAGGAACATCGCCACCAGGAAGCCAGCGTCACCGACGCGATTTACCAGGAAGGCCTTGAGGCCGGCGGCCGCCTTCTGCTCGTCGGTGAACCAGAACCCGATGAGCAGGTAGGAGCACAGGCCCACGCCTTCCCAGCCGATGAACAGCACCGGGAAGTTGGCGCCCAGCACCAGGACCAGCATGAAGGCGATGAACAGGTTGAGGTACGCGAAGTAGCGCGCGTAGCCCTCGTCCTCATGCATGTAGCCCACGCTGAAGACGTGGATGATCGAGCCGACGCCGGTGACGACGAGGGCCATGATGATGCTGAGTCGGTCCACCTGGAGCGAGAAGTCCACGCCCAGCTCGCCCACCGGCATCCACGACCACAGGCGCACCACGTGGGCGGCCTCGGGGTGCTGGCCCAGCATTACACCGAAGATCCCGGCGGCCAGCGCGAAGGCGAGCGCGACCGAGCCGGTGCCGATGCCGGTCACGACGCCCTTGGCGCGGGGCCAACCGATCGCCACCACGCCATTGGCGATGGCGCCGAGCAACGGGAGGAGTATCAGCAGGCCGACGCTGTCGGCCAGAGTGCCGGAGAGTGGGTTCACCCGCGGAGCAGGTTGATGTTAGTCAGGTTGACCGTGTCGCGGTGCCGGTACAGAGCGATGATGATCGCGAGCCCCACCGCGGCCTCAGCCGCGGCGACGGTCATGACGAAGAACACGAACACTTGGCCGTCCAGCCCGAGCGACTGCGACAAGGCCACGAAGGTTAGGTTCACGGCATTGAGCATCAGCTCGACGCACATGAACAGCACGATGGCGTTGCGGCGCAGCAGCACGCCCACCACGCCGAGCGTGAACAGGATCGCCGAAACGGCGAGCGAGGGTCCGAGCAGCACTATAGTTTCCGCTTCGCGAGGATGACCGCGCCGACCACGGCTGCCAGCAGCATCACCGAGGTCAGCTCAAAGGGCACCAGGTAGCTCTGGAACAGCGGCATCGCCACGGCGGTCACTGCGCCCTGCTGCTGCACCATGTGCTCCACCGCGCCTTCGGGCAGCTGGAGGTTTGGCGGCAGCCGCACCGTGCGCAGCGCTAACAGCTCGCCGATCAGCACCAGGCCCATTACCACGGCCACCACCTTGCCGCGCGCGCCCGTCATGTCGCCGGCGTCCAGTCGTCCCAGGTTCAGCAACATGATCACGAACAGGAACAGCACCATGATCGCTCCCGCGTACACCAGCACCTGGACCGCGGCGATGAAGTGCGCGTCCAGCAGCACGTAAATGCCGGCGAGATTGAACAGGGTGTTGACCAGCCACAGCGCCGAGGCGACCGGGCTCCTGCGCGTTATGCACAGGATCGCGGAGGCGATCGCGACCGTGGCGAACAGGTAGAAGACCAGGGTGCGCACTATTGCCCCTTCGGGTCGGCTGGGTCCCACAGCGTCGAGGTCTCATGCCGCTGCGACATCAGCCGCTCCAAGTCGTAAACGAACCGGTCTCGCGTGTACTCAGCGTTCTCGTAGTGCACGCCAACGTGGATGGCCTCCTCGGGACAGACCTCCTGACAGTAGCCGCAGAACACGCACCGGAACTCGTCAATCTCGTAAACCAGCGGGTAGCGGTTGCCGTGCTCGTCTTCACCCGGCACCAGCTTGATGCAGTTGGCGGGGCAGACCTGAGGGCACAGGCCGCAGGCCACGCACTTTGCCTTGCCGTTCTCGTCCACCTCCATGCGGTGGGTGCCGCGCCACCGCGGGGCGATAGTCCAGTCCGGGGCCGACTTCTCCTCCGGGTATTGCATCGTCCACTTCTTCTGGAAGATGTGGCGGAACGTGACCGACATTCCCTTGAGCGTGGCGCGAACGTAGCTGGTCCCGCGCTCCGGGCGCCTCACGGTCTTGACCGTCACGGCCATGTCAGTCGCCTCCCTGTAGCTGCGATCGCAGCGCCATCCGGCGGGCGCGGGCCGAGGCGCCGCCAAGGATCCTGCCGTTGTCGAGCCACCAGAAAATCAGCACCGCCAGGACGACGTTGAGCGCGGTCAGCAGGCCGGTGTGCCCGCGCGAACCGAACGGCAGGCCCGCGGCCTCGAAGCCCCAGATCGCGATTGCGATCACCATGACGTACGTGAACGACACCGGAAGCATGAACCGCCAGCCCAGGTCCATGAGCTGGTCGAACCGGAATCGCGGCAGCGTCCAGCGCACCCAGATGTACAGGAAATAGAAGAACAGCGTCTTGGCCCAGAAGGCGGCGCCGGTCGCAACGCTCTTCAGTACCGAGGGCTCGCCGCTGTTGTCCCACGAGCCGGGGATGTCCCAGCCGCCGAAGAACAGCGTCACCATCAGCGCCGAGGCGGTGAGCATGTTGGAATACTCAGCGATGAAGAACATCGAGAACTTCATCGCGCTGTACTCCGTGTGGTAGCCGGCTACCAGCTCCGACTCGGCCTCCGGCAGGTCGAACGGCAACCGGTTGGTTTCGGCGAAGGCCGCCACCAGGAAGACGAAGAACGCCACGAACAGGGGGAACACGTACCAGGTGCTGGCTTGCTGCCGCGCGATGATTTCACCCAGCGTTATGTTGCCGGCCATCACCAGCACGGCCACTGCCGCCAGGCCCATCGCGATCTCGTAGCTGATCAGCTGCGCCGAGGCGCGCAACCCGCCCAGCAGCGAGTACTTGCTGTTCGACGACCAGCCGGCCAGCGTGATGCCGTACACACCCAGCGAGCTGATGGCGAGGATGAACAAGAACCCGACCGGGAGATCCGCGACGGCCGTGGACACCAGGCCCCAGCGGGTCGGCACCGGCGCCGCCATCGGGATCACCGAGAACGTGAGCAGAGCCGGAATGAACGCCATCATCGGGGCCAGCACGAACAAGCCGCGGTCGGCGAACGGCGGGAGCGTCTCTTCCTTGAAGATGTTCTTGAGCCCGTCCGCGACCGGTTGCAGGATACCCTGAGGGCCCACGCGGTTGGGACCGAGGCGGTTCTGGATGAATGCGCACACGCGGCGCTCGACCAGCGTCCACAGCGCCACCAGCACCAGGATCGTAGAGAAGATGACGATGATCTTGATGGCCGAGACGATCAGAAACGGCGTGCCGGTGATCGGCTGCATCAGCGCGCTCCCGCGGTGGCGCCCAGTTCAGCGGCGATACGGTCCAGCACCCACGCTGCCGGTCGAGCCAGGCCCGGGGCCGTCTTCGCCTGGAGGTACTGCTGGTCGCGGCCCTGCACGTTGCGGAACGTGCCTTCCTCCTCGGCCATGTTGGCGATCGGGAGGGCAACCGTCGCGCGCGCGCGGGCCGGTTCCGGAAGGGTGGTGCCGAGCCACACCAGCGGCGCAGCGCCCAGCTTCCCATCCGTTCCTTCAAGCGACTCGTCGAGCACCAGCACCAGGCCAGCGCCGGCCGCCGCCGCCACAGTCTGCTCCCACTCGCGCGTAAACCCCGCCGCCAGCGCGCCGTACACGTTAGGCGCGCGTTCAGCCCGCAGCTTCAGATCGTTCACTCCTGCCAGCGGCGCCTCGGGTCCGGTCCTCACCCGGAAGGCGCCCCTACCCTGCCGCGGTCTGATCAGAGCCATGATGCGCTCGAGCGCCTCGTTCGAAGCGCCCGGCGAGACCAGCGCCAACCACGGCTCCTTCGCCTCGCGCAGCACTTCCGCCACGCGCTCCAGCGCGTGGTCCCAGTCGCTCGCGACCAGCTTCCCGCCGCCGTCGCGCACCATCGGCACCTCGAGCCGGTCGGTCCGGTTCAGCCAAGCGTAGCCGAGCCGCCCTTCATCGCAAATGAAGTGGCGGTTGACCTCGGGGTTTGGCCGCGGCTTCACCCTCACCACCGTGTTGTCACGCGTCTCCAGCATGATGCTGCAGCCCTGGGTGCATCCCGGGCACACCGAAGCCGTGCGGTCCAGGTCCCAGGCGCGGGCCTTGTGCAGGAAGTCCTTCGAGATCAGCGAGCCCACCGGGCACAGATCAACCACATTCCCCGCCCACTCGTGGTCGAGCTTCTGGCCCTCGTGAATGCCGATGTAGGCGCGGTCGCCACGCTCGGAGACGTTGAGCACCGGCTCGTCGGCCACGTGCTCCATAAACCGCACACACCTGGTGCACAGGATGCAGCGGTTAGGCACGTACAGCACGTCCGGCCCGAAGTCCTCCACCGGGTTGAACCGCTTGGCGTATTCCGAGTACCGCGTGCCCGCGCGTCCCTCCTGGAACACGTAGTCCTGCAGCTCGCATTCGCCGGCCTGGTCGCAGATCGGGCAGTCGAGCGGGTGGTTGATGAGCAGGAACTCGAGCACGCTCTGGCGCGCCTTCTTCGCCTGTTCGCTCTCGATGCGCACCACCATGCCCTCGGCCACGGCCGTGGCGCATGAGGCGGCCAGCTTGGGCTGCTTCTCGATCTCCACCAGACACATCCGGCACACGCCGGCCACCGGCAGCGACGGATGGTAGCAGTAGTGCGGGATCAGGACGCCGGCGAGCTTGGCCGCCTCCAGCACCGAGGTGCCGGCTGGCACTTCCACTTCCCGTCCCTCGATCGTCAGCTTGACCATGTTGCTCATGCGCTGGCCACCGCGCGGCCGCGCTTCAGATAGGCGTCGAACTCGGAGCGGAACTTCCTGATCCCGCTGACCACGGGCGCAGCGCAGGAATCGCTCAGCACGCAGATCGTCTTTCCGGTCATGTTGTCGGCCAGGTCCAAGAGCAGGTCGAGATCCTCCGGCTTGCCGTCGCCCCCCAGAATCCGCTTCAGGATCTTGACGGTCCAGGCTGTGCCTTCCCGGCACTGGGTGCACTGGGCGCACGACTCGTGCGCGTAGAAGGAGGCCAGTCGCATGATCTGGTAGACCATGTCCACCGAATCGTCCATTACGATCACGCCGCCCGAGCCCAGCATCGTGCCCGCGGCCACGCAGCCCTCATAATCCAGGATGGTGGCTTCCGCCTCCTGCGCCGTGAGAATCGGGACCGACGAGCCCCCGGGAATCACGGCCTTGAGCTTGCGTCCCGGCAGCGGGCCGCCGGCCAGGTCGTAGAGCAGGTCCTTGAGGGGGAAGCCCATCGGTACTTCGTAGTTGCCCGGCCGCGCGATGGTCCCGCACACCGAGTACAGCTTGGTTCCGGTGCTCTTGGGGTTGCCGAGGCAGAACTTCCTGTACCACTCGGCGCCGTTGGAGATGATATGCGGCACCGCGGCGAGGGTCTCGACATTGTTGATCGTGGTGGGGCAGCCCCACAGTCCGGCCTGGGCTGGGAACGGCGGCTTGATGCGGGGGTTGCCGCGCTTGCCCTCGATGGAGTTCATCAGCGCGGTCTCTTCCCCACAGATGTAGGCGCCCGCGCCGCGATGGAGGTGGATGTCGATTCGCTTGCCGGAACCCATCGCGTTGTTCCCGATGATCCCCGCCGCGTAGGCCTCGGCCAGCGCCTTCTCCATGATCCGGTAGGGCTCGGTGAACTCGCCGCGGATGTAGATGTATGCGACCTCGGCGCCGATGGCGTGGGCGCAAATGGCCACGCCCTCGATCAGCTGGTGCGGCGTCCACCGCATTATTTCGCGGTCCTTGAACGTGCCCGGCTCCGACTCGTCGGCATTGCAGCACAGGTAGTGGGGCCGCTTCACTTCCTTCGGCATGAAGCTCCACTTGAGGCCGGTCGGGAAGCCGGCGCCGCCGCGGCCACGCAGGCCCGAGGCCTTCACTTCCTCCGTGACCGCCTCACGGCTCATGCCCAGCGCCTTCTGGAGTGCCTGGTAGCCGCCGCGCTGTTTCCAACCTTCCAGCGACACGGCGCCAGCGTCCCCGAAGTACTTCGAGATGACCTGAGTCTCTTTCGGATGAGGCTGGTGTGGATAGCCCATCAGGACCGCCCGGCGTTGTAGCGCGCGACCAGCTCGGGAACCTTGTCCGGCGTCACGCTCTCGATGAAGTCGTCGTTGATCAGGACCGGCGTGGCGAACCCGCAGGCGCCCAGGCACTCGACCTCGATGATGGTCCAGTTGCCGTCCGGGCTGGTTTCGCCGAGCCGCCTAGCGCCGGTGGCCTTGAGGAACGCCTCGGCCACCTTTTCCGACCCACACACGTTGCAGGGCGTGGTGCCGCACACCTGCACGAAGTTCCTGCCCACGGGGTGCTGGTGGTACATCGTGTAGAAGGTGACCACGCCCTTCACGTAGGCCGGCGTGAGTCCCAGCACCTCGGCCACCTCCGCCATGCCCTCGGGAGAGACCCAACCATGCGCCTCCTGCACCATCCACAGCGCCGGCAGCAGCGCCGCCTGCTTGTTAGGATAGCGCGACAGCACCTCGTCGAGCTTCTTCCGGCCCTCTCCCTCGAACACCGGCGCCATGGCCGTTGCCCCAGCTCCGGCGCCTCCGTGCCTCGGTGCCTCGTTCTTCACCGGTCCACTTCTCCCATCACGATGTCCACGCTCGCGTTGATGGCAATCAGGTCCGAGAGCAGGTGGCCCTCGCACATCTTCGGCAGCGCCCCGAGGTTGATGAAAGCCGGCGGGCGGATGCGCCAGCGCACGGGCTTGGCGGTGCCGTCAGACACGAAATAGTAGCCCAGCTCGCCGCGCGGGTTCTCGATACCCATGTAGGCTTCACCGACCGGCGCGGCCACGCCTTCCATCACCTGCTTGAAGTGGAAGATCATCGCTTCCATGTCGGACATGGCGCGCGACTTGGGCGGCAGCACCACGCGCGGGTCGGCGGCGTTGAGCGGCCCGTCTGGCAGGCGGTCCAGGGCCTGGAGCAGGATTCGGGTGCTCTGCCGCATCTCCTCCATCCGCACCAGGTAGCGGTCGTATACGTCGCCGTGCTCGCCTATCGGGACTTCGAAGTCGTAGGTTTCGTAGCCAAGGTATGGGCGATCCTTACGAACGTCGTAGTCCACGCCGCTGGCCCGCAACATCGGGCCGGAGAGCGAGTAGTCGATCGCCTCCTCGGCCGTCATGACGCCCACGTCCACGGTGCGGCCCAGCCAGATGGCGTTCTTCGACAGCATGGTCTCTACTTCATCGAGCACACTGGGAAAGCGGCGCGCCCAGGCGCGCAGCTGCTCCGCCCAGCCGTCGGGGACGTCGGCCATCATTCCGCCCACGCGCGTCACGCTGGTCGTCAGGCGGGCGCCGGTCCAGGCCTCGATCAGATTGTAGAGCTTCTCGCGCTCCTGGAACATCCACAGGAATACCGAGAAGGCGCCTAGGTCGATGGCGGTCGTGCCGGCCCACACCAGGTGGGAGATGATGCGGGAGATCTCGCACGCAATGACGCGCAGCACCTGGCAGCGCGGCGTGATCTCGATGCCCATCAGCTTTTCGGCCGCGAGCGCCAGGCACACGTTGTTGCTCATCGCCGCGAGGTAGTCGGTGCGGTCGGTCAGCGGGATGATCTGGTTGTAGTGGCGGTACTCGCCCAGCTTCTCGAAGCCCGAGTGCAGGTATCCGACGTGCGGGATGACGCGCTTGACCACCTCGCCGTCCAGCTCGACCACCAGCCGCAGCACGCCGTGGGTGGCAGGGTGCTGGGGGCCGATGTTGATCAGCATGTGGTCGGTGGGGATCTCCGGTTCGCCGGCATCGGCGGCGCGCAGCGGCACGCGGACCGGGTTGCCCTGCGCGTCCAGGCCAGTGGTGCCGAGTTCGTAGGTGACGGTACGGGTGGCCATTACTCGGTCTCCAGTCGCCGGCGCATTTCCTCAGGCAGCAGCGGCGCCGCTTCCTTGAGCGACAGCTCTTCCATCGAGTAGTGGGCTGCCAAGTCCGCCGTCAGGGCCTGGCGCACCTGCTCCGAGCGGCTGAAGCGGCCGCGCAGCGGAAAGTCCTTCCGCAGCGGGTGACCCTCCGAGTAGTTCTCCCACATCAAGATGCGGCGCAGGTCGGGGTGCCCGGTGAAGCGGATGCCGAACATGTCCCACACCTCGCGCTCCATCCAGTTGGCCCCCGACCACAGGTCCGTGACGGTCTGCACCTCGAGAGGCAGGTCCTTGGACAGCTCGGCCTTCACCCTGAGGTGGACGCGGCGAGGGATGGACCACAGCTGGTAGACCACCTCGATCGGCCGTTCGCGGTCGCGGTACTCGACGGCAGTTATGTCGGTGAGGTAGTTGTACTGCTCGCCGGGCGCGGTCTTCAGCCATTCCAGAACGTCGTGCACCCGTTCGCGGGCTACGTAGACGATGGTGTCGCCGCACGAGATCTCGGCGCGGCGGATGCTCTCGCCAAACCTGGCCTGAAGGGTGGCGACCGAGGAATTCAGCGTCGTCACGGAATCAGGCGCTGCGGGTCTGGTGTACCGAGTTGCCGAACGGTTCGGAGAGCTCGTCCACGACCGCCGGCTCGAGGAACAGTCCCGTGCTGTCGGGCATCTTCTCGACGCGCAAGGTCGGGTCGAACACCGATTCCCCCTTGATCTTCTTCTGGAGCAGCAGGATCCCGTAGAGCAGCCCTTCGGGGCGTGGTGGGCAGCCCGGCACGTACACGTCTACGGGAATGATGGTGTCTATGCCCTGTACCATTGCGTAGGTGTCGAAGATTCCGCCGGTGCTGGCGCACGCGCCCATGGAGATAGCCCACTTGGGTTGCGGCATCTGGTCCCAGATCCGGCGGATGACCGGAGCCAGCTTGAATGGCAGCCGGCCGGCGCAGATCAGCACGTCGGACTGACGAGGGGAGACCGCCAGGCGTTCCATTCCGAAGCGGGCCAGGTCGAAGCGGGCGGCAGCGGTGGCCATGAACTCGATGGCGCAGCACGCGGTGCCGAACGGCATCGGCCACAGCGAGTTGGCGCGCGACCAGTTCACCAGGAAGTCCAGCTTCGTGGTGAGCCAGTTGGGCGAAGTGCTGACGACGCCCGAGGAGGTTTCGGTGCTCACGACCAGTCCAGCGCTCCCCTCTTGACCACGTAGATGTACCCGACCGCGAGGATGATGACGAACACTCCCATCTCGATCAGCCCGCCCAGGATACCTAGCCCGAACAGATCGAGCTGCCGGAAGGCCACGGCCCAGGGCATCATGAACACCACTTCGATGTCGAAGATCAGGAACAGCACGCCGACCAGGTAGAACTTCACGTCGAAGCGCTCGTGGGCTGTGCCCAGGGGCGGCATTCCCGATTCATAGGGCTGGTGCTTGACCGGCGTGGGCCGCGTGGCGGAGAGCACGTGGGACACGGCAACCATCGCCACGGCATTGAAAACCACGAAGCCGATCAGCAGGGCCAGCGGAACGTACGACTCGAGCACCGGCGTCTCCGTGCGAAGTCGTTGTCACGTGCGAAGATTCGCAGCGCAGAAGTGTACCCAGGACGGAGGGGGAATTCAATTCGTTGGGGTCGGGTGTCGGGGGTCAGGGTCGGGAGCCGGGACAAACGGCGGTGTATCTTGGGTGCTGCCTGAGCGGCGCTCCAGTAGCTCTTTATGATCTCAAGGGGTCAGCGCGCACCTCCCGCCCCCCATTCCTGACCACCTCAGTCCAGGTGCGACCAGGTCCCGATCAAGCGCGGGGTCTCGGTTGGCTGTGGCGAACCGCCTTCAGGCTCCAAAGTCAGGCCGCACTGATCGATGAACCCAAGCGCGGTCACCGCTTCGGATACGGGAAGGACCGCAGTGCCGGTTCCGTCAGCGTTCGGCTTGAAGGTGCCCATGGAAACCGGGGAGCGCCCTGCGGCGATTGCCCAGAGCTGGTAGGTGCGGCCCGCTGGCGCCGCCGGAAGAGAAGCCGCGATCACCAGGAACGTGTTCCGGTCGTGATTCCAGATTACGCGCAGGGCGGGTCTTTGGCCCGGCGCTGCAAGCGATACCATGTGCACCTGTCGGCCCACAAGCGCCGCGGTGGTCGACTCGAGCTCGGCCAGGCGGCTCGAAGCGGTACCCAGTTGCCGTTCAGCTCGGTCGGCTCGTCCGGTTGCAATGGCAGCCCAGATCGTGGAAACGGCCGCTACCGCTATGGCCGCAGCTGTGGCGAGCCACGCCGGGGAGCGAGGAGCACGTCCTGCCAAAACCGGTCGCGCCCCGCCGACGCGAGCCAGAACGCGATCCCTTAACCCGGCCGGCGGTTCGGCGTCAGGCGCGCTCAGACCCAGCAATCCGGTTACGGCCGCGAGAGCCTGGACCTCCGCCCGGCACTCTGCGCACTGCCTCAGGTGCTCGAGGAAGAAACGGTGCTCATCGTCGGGCAGTGACCCGAGCGCGAAGGCCGCAACCTGGTCCTTTAGTGATTCATGCCCGCTCATGATGCTGCTTCGCTCCGTTGAGACTCGAGCAGGCCGCGCAACTTCTCCAGCGCTGTCCGCGTTCGCGTCTTGATCGTTCCCAGCGGCTCGGCAAGCCGCTCGGCGATTTCACTCTGTGTCAGACCACCGAAGTAGGCCATCTCGATGACCTGCCGCTGTGCTTCAGGCAGCGCAGCCAGCGAGCGCGTGATGAGCTGGCGAAGCTCTCCAAGACCGAGATCCAGACCAGGATCGCTCACTGCGCTTGGCTCGAAGCCGGCGAGCGCATCCAGCGAAGCGGCGCGCTCGAGCGCTCTGGCGCGGCGCCCGCGGGCGCGCGCCATGTCAAGGGCGCGACTGCGCGCGATAGTGCAGAGCCATGCGGCGACCACTCCCCGGGAGGCATCGTAGGAAGCGGCGCTTTGCCAGACCTGGTTGAAGGTGTCTATGACCGCCTCCTCGGCATCCGCGGGCTCCCGCAGAATGGCGAGCGCAAGCGAGTAGACTGTGCGGCCATACCGGTCATACAGCTCCCCGAGAGCGCGCTCATCGCCGGCCGCGATTCGCTCCAGTAGCCCGCGGTCGACGGGGTTCGTCGTTGTCGGCTTGTCCATCAGGCGGCGCGCGCGGCGAGGTGCACTCACGGGAATCTGCCAGCCGTGAGCAGCCGATGCAAGCATAAGAAGCGTCATCCTCTGTGCTCTACGTCACGACGCGTGCGCCGGATGGGCTGTGGGGTCTGGCTGCGGGCGGCGGGGTGGTTGGCGCTATATTCCGCCCCGGTTCTGACCACACTCCGAGGGGGCCTGCCCAAGATGGGAATCAAGTCCGATGCCTGGATCACCAGAATGGCGCGCGAGCACGGGATGATAGACCCGTTTGCCGAGTCGCAGGTCCGCGACGGGTGCATCTCGTACGGCGTCTCGAGCTACGGCTACGACATGCGCGTGGCACGCGAGTTCAAGATCTTCACCAACGCCCTGAGCGCCGTGGTGGACCCCAAGAACTTCGATGCGCGCAGCTTCGTCGAGTACGAGGGCGACGTGTGCATCGTGCCGCCCAACAGTTTTGCCCTGGCGCGTTCGGTGGAGTACTTCAGGATCCCCCGCAACGTGGTGACCATCTGCCTGGGCAAGTCAACTTACGCGCGCTGCGGGATCATAACGAACGTCACGCCGTTCGAGCCGGAATGGGAAGGCTACGTGACGTTGGAGATCTCCAACACCACTCCACTGCCTGCCAGGATCTACGCCAACGAGGGCATCGCGCAGGTCCTGTTCTTCGAGGGCGATGAGCCGCCGGTGGTGAGCTACAAGGACAAGAAGGGTAAGTACCAGGGGCAGCAGGGAGTGACGTTGCCCAGGCTGTGAGGGGTGATGGGTAGCAGACGACAGGTGATGGGGAAAGTCGTGCCGGGTTGCGTGGCCCCATCACCCGTCTCCCCTTACTCATCCTTCGCACCAGTTGCCCAACGCGCATCACCTACCCACGATGTCGCCCCTCATTCCAGCGAGCGCTCCAAGCAGTTCCCGCTGTTCGCGTAGAGGTACACTGTAACGGTTCAGCGCGGCCACCAAGTGGCCTATCGTCGCGTCCCACTGCGCAGCCGTGATGCCCAGGCCCGTGTGCGCCGCTCGCATCGAACGACCCCTGTAAACACAGGGCCCACCGGTCGCCTGGCAGATCTGGTCTACAAGGAGTCGCTTCACGTTGTCGAGATCCACGCCACTGAACAGCGGTGCGATGGTGGTGTCGGCCGCCAGGCGGGCGCCAAAGTCGTCCACCACCAGCCGGATGGCATCCACCCCGCCTAGCCTCTCATACAACGAGGGGCCAGCGGCGGCCGACGGTGGGGTGGCCGGCGGCGCCTGGTACGGCGCGCAGCCTGACACGAGGGTGAGGGCGAGCCCAGCGCGAATCACGCGGCTAAGCATAGGGTAGCTCCGGTCATGGGTCGTTTGGTGTGATCTACCTCCGGTACGCCAGCGACACCAGCAGCCGGTGCGGCGAACCGGGCGTGAAGTGAAGGTCGGTGACCGCCGTGCCCTCACGTACAAGTGGTCCTATGTACCGCACGTCTCGCGAATCCTGCGCACGGAGCAGGCACGGTGCGCAGCTCACTACCAGGACCAGTACAATCGGTTTGGGCGCGCGCCACGTCACTGCTGAATACGACACAGGCCCCTCGCGTGGATTGCCAATCCAACGCGGCCTCCAGCGGCGTAGGAACGCTGAAGCCGCAGTCCAAGCCACTCAACATCATCTGGCATGGAGGAGTTAATGAAAGCGAGACCTGCCCTGCTGGCACTCGGCGCCGTGGCGCTGGCGGCCGCCGGGGTCGCGGTTCGTCAGGCAGTCGGCTCCGACCACCAGGACACTCCAGAGGTGGAGCTCAGTCCCCGGTCGGACATCAACGACGTGTACGCATTCCCCGGCTCGTCCGACAGCCGGATCGTGCTGGTCATGACCACCAGCTCGCCACTTACGCCGGCGCAGTCGGCAGCCGCGTCGTTCGACCAGGACCTGCTGTACCAGTTCAAGGTGGACAACAGCGGCGACGGCGTCGAGGACCTGGTTCTCCAGTTTACGTTCGAGGGCGAAGGATCCAACCAGCGCGTCGTGATGCGGGGCCCCACTGCGCCAGCCATGACGGGGATGCGCAGCCGGGTTGTGAACGTAACTCCCGCCCTTTCCGGGACCATCAACACCAACCTGGGATCCGCAAGCGGGATTCAGCTGTTCGCCGGCGTGCGTGACGATCCGTTCTTCCTGGATCTAGAGCAGTTCTTCCGGATCATCCCCGACCGGCGTCCCGTCACGGGCGCGCTGTCGCAGCTGCCCGATACACCCACGGCCTCAGGCTTCCGCAACCCGGGTGTGGACTACCTGAGCGGATTCAACGCGCTCGCCATAGTGGTCGAGCTGCCGGAGTCCATGCTCACCGGCGCCGGCACCGGCCGGATCGGCCTGTGGGGAACCATCAGCCGCTAACCAGAACGAGGAACCTAACAATGCGGATAACGCGACACGTTCTGCGGGCGATCACCCCACTGGCGCTAGCCGCCACGGTTGCCGCCTGCGATGACGAAGAGACAGTCGGCCCCGACCTGGACCGGGTTTACGACCAAGTTGAGCGGCTCGGCAACCCACTGGTAAGCGAGGTGATGATCGCCAAGCGCAACCACGGCTTTCACAACACCGGCAGGCCGTCCACGGATGTGGCCAACCACCGCGCAGAGATCGAGGCTTTCGTGACCGGCTTCGGAAGGCCCGCGACGCTGGCTCAGACCCTGTCGGCAGTTCTGCTGCCCGACATGCTGATCGTCGAGACCGCTCGCGCCGGCAATACCGCCGGGTGGCTGACGTGGGCACTCGCTAACGGCTACGGCGGCCGCAAGCTGAGCGATGACGTGGTTGACGCCGGGCTGGACGCGATCTTCGGAGACCTGGTCACGGCGCAGAATGCGCTCCCGGCAGACCTCCACACCGATTACGTGAACACCAACAACAAGGCGTTCCTGACAACGTTCCCCTACCTGGCCACCGCCAACTAACCGAACTGCGCGCGGCGCGAGCATTCTGCTCGTGCCGCGCACCAGGTGCGAATCATGGGAACAGCAAGACACCTCACGGTGGCCGGCGCCGCAACGGTCCTCCTGGCCGGGGCTGGTCTGTGGATTGGCATGCGGGGCCACAGGCGCAGCCTCGGCCCCATGACGGAAGTCGCGGTTCGCAATGCCGACATCGCCTTCTACGAAGCCAGGGTGGAACGCGATACGCTCAGCGCCGCGGATATGGCGCAGTTGGCTGCACTCTACCTCCAGCGTTCTCGCGAAACCGGTGACCGGGAGGATGTCAGGCGCGCCGAGCAGCTGGCCGAAAGATCGCTCGCCCTGCGAAGCGACCGGAATTCGCGCGCCTGGCTGGTGCTAACCTCCAGCCTGCTCGCTCAGCACCGCTTTGCCGAGTCACGCTCAGCGGCGGAGTCCCTGGCGGTCCGGGATTCCACCCCCGGACACATGGCGCTGCTCGGAGAGATCGAGCTGGAGATGGGCCGGTACACCGCGGCACGCCGCATCTTCGATTGGCTCCGCAGCGCCCGCACCAACCTCGCCGTGGCGCCGCGGCTCGCGCGCTGGCAGGAAATCGTGGGCAGGCCTGAGGAAGCCCACGCGCTGTTGGTGGATGCCGCCACGGAAGCCGAGCGACGCACCGACCTGCCCCGGGAGCAGGTTGCCTGGTTTCACCTCAGGGTAGCTGACATCGCGCTGCGGTTCGGGAAATTGCGCGAGGCGCGCTCGGCGATCGAACGCGGCCTGGCGGTCGAACCGAACGATTTCCGGCTGTTTGCCGCCATGGCGCGGTGGTACGCCGTTCGGGAGCGATGGCACGATGCCGTGAGGTGGGGGCTCCGGGCCGCGGCCGCCGGCGGCGACATCCAAACGCTCGACTTGGTCGGCGATGCGTTCGCGGCGTTGGGCAACCACACGGAGGCGCGACGCTACCTCGACCGGGCCGAGAGCCTTGGAGTCCACTACCCGGAGCCGTTCAACCGCCAGTGGACGCTGTTTCGACTCGATCACTCCCACCGGGTGAACGAGACGCGCGAACTGCTGGAACAGGAAATCCTCGAGCGACAGGATGTCTACGGATGGGACCAGCTGGCGTGGGCGCGCTACCGGACCGGGGACATGCCGGCTGCCAGGCTCGCCATCGACCAGGCGCTTTCAATGGGAACGCGCGACGCCGTCATCCTCTACCACGCCGGAGTGATCGCCGAGGCGTTGGGACGGCGCACGGAGGCGCGCTCATTCCTAGAACAGGCCCTGCGGATCAACCCATACTTCCACTGGCGGCACGCAGCTGATGCCCGGGAGCGGCTCCGGCGCCTGAGCGGCTGAGGCCTACTCTTCGTTCTCGGGATGGCGGACCAGCACCAGGATCGCGGCCAGCGGCACCACGAGGTACTTCTTGCCATCGAAGGTGATTTCCACGGCCGCCTTGCGGAAGAACAGGGCGTAATCGCCCACCTTTGCCTGCATCGGCACGTAACGGCCGCCTTCGCGCGAGCCGATCTTCCAGGGTTCGTCATCCAGCGATGCGGGCTCCGCTATCGGCGTGCCCGGACCGGTAGCCAGCACGCGCCCTCCCTGCACCGCCAGCGCGTCTATCGCCGTCTGCGGCAGGTAAAGGCCAACCCGGGTGCGCTCCTCGCCTTCTTCGGGCGCGATCAGCACCCGGTCCCCCACTACGATAAGTTTCCTGCCCCGGTCGTCCACCATGGCCCCCGGTCCCTGCGCCCTGTCACTCGTAAGTAACAGCAAACATCTCGTGCAGATCGACACTCAGCAACCCGGCGCGCACCATCGGCTGCTCCTCGACGAGGTGCTGTGCCTCTTTGAGCGACTGCACGTCGTAGACCACGAGGCCCGCCGACCCGTCGGCCAGCGGGCCGCTGAGAAACAGCTCGCCTGAGCGCTGCAACGACGCGAGGTACTTCTTCTCCCGCTCCATCATCACGTCGTCCACGCGCGAAGCGAAAATCTCGGGTGCCACAGCGACGCGCACCCAGCCCATTATCATCTTGCGTTCAGTAGACATAGTCGAATTCGCAAACTAGATGGGCCCTTGCAAATGGCGCAACCTGCCGTGAGCTTACGTGCGCGACGCCATGACCGCCACCGCGCTGAAGTCTCCGCCTGCCGTCGCCGTGAAGCCCGTCGGCTCGACGATCGGCAGAAAAATCCTGATGGCCCTGACGGGCTTCCTCCTGTTCGGATTCGTTCTCGCTCACATGATCGGCAACCTCCAGGTCTACCTCGGCCCGGAGGCGATGAACTCCTACGCCGAGTGGTTGAGACACATGCTGCACGGGGCCGGGCTCTGGATCGCCCGCTCGGTGCTGCTGGTCGCAGCAGTGGTGCATATCTGGTGCGCCGTCAGTCTGACGCTCGCCAGCCGCGCCGCGCGACCTGTCGCCTACCGGCGCTGGGAAGCCGACGAATCCAGCTACGCTTCGCGCACGATGCGCTGGGGCGGCGCGATTATCGCCTTGTTCGTCGTGTATCACCTAATGCATCTGACCTTCGGCACCGCGCACCCGGATTTCATTCCTGGTGACGTGTATCGGAACTTCGTGATCGGATTCCAGTCTGTGCCGGTATCGGTGGCCTACATCGTTGCCAACCTGGCCGTGGGGCTGCACATCCGGCACGGCGTCTGGAGCATGCTGAGGACCCTTGGCCTCAGCCACCCGGCCTACACGCGCCTGGCCCAGTTGGGGGCGCTGGCATTCGCCGCCGTCGTCACGGTCGGGAACCTGTCCTTCCCCATCGCAGTGCTCACCGGTCTACTCAAGGTCGTGCCGTGAACCTGGACGCCAGGATCCCCTCAGGCCCGCTCGCCGAGAAGTGGTCCCGGGCGCGGTTTGAATACAAGCTCGTCAACCCCGCTAACAAGAGGAAATACCGCATCATCATGGTCGGCTCGGGCCTGGCCGGAGCGGGCGGGGCTGCGTCGCTGGCCGAGCTGGGTTACGAGGTGCTGTGCTTCTGCTACCAGGACAGCCCACGCAGGGCCCATTCAATTGCCGCCCAGGGAGGGATCAACGCCGCCAAGAACTACCGTAACGACGGCGACTCCATCGAGCGGTTGTTCTACGACACGATCAAGGGCGGTGATTTCCGAGCCCGCGAGGCCAACGTGTATCGGCTGGCGGAGATCTCCG
>DATMBH010000334.1:0-9843 GCA_035559335.1 Gemmatimonadales bacterium | reverse complement strand
ACTGATCGGCCGGCTCGCCGTTCTCGTCGGCGATCAGGACCGCCGACCCCGTCTCGGCGAACAGCCGCTCGCGAGCCGTGAAGTCGCGGGGGCGCTTGCCGCCCAGCGCCGCGGCGCGGCGAGTGGCCGCCATTTCGCGCTCGGCATCGCGCTTGGGCACGTCGTGTTCCGCCGACTGATGGGCCGCCTCGAAGGCCACCAGGGCGGCTTCGTACTGACCGGCCTCACGCAGGATCCGGCCGCGCAGCATGAGAGTGTCGGTGTGAGGTTCGAGGGCGAACGCGCGGTCGAGAGCCAGGAGCGCGCGGGCGAACTCTCCGACCCGGTAGGCGGCATAGGCAAGCTCGTGCCAGGCCAGCGCGAGGTTTCCATCGCGCTCGAGCGCGCCTTCGAGCGAGGCGACGGCTTCCTTCACCCGTCCAAGCTCTGCCAGCGCGGCGCCCTCGAGTGCCAGCGGCATGGCCGCCTCGGGCCCGAACTGCCGCCTGGACTCGAGCGCCACCTGGAGGGCCTCGTCCAGACGGCCGGCTCGCCGCAGCAGCTCGAACAGCTCCATCCACCCGGCGACCATGTCGGGATTGCGCTGCAGCGCGGCGCGGTATTCCTGGACGGCGGCCTCGAGCTTCCCGTCGCGCCCGTACCAGCGGGCTTTCGACAGGTCCTGCTCGCCGGGATCGGCCCGGAAGACCGCGAAGGACGATGTCAGTCGCATGTGGGGTTGCTAATGCGGGGGATAAGATACCGGCGACGGCGCAGTCGGCTAGGGCTGGCGCCCTGGTCGCGAGTGGCAGCGTGAAGGCGCCGGCGCTAATCTTCGCCCATGACCACGACCGCGCTTTCCCAATTCGTCGAGCGTGAGCGCTCGCGCCTGCTCGGCGACCTGAAATCATGGCTGCGGATTCCGTCCGTCAGCACCCTTCCAGAACATGCTCCCGACTGCCGCAAGGCGGCTGAATGGCTGGCACAGCGGCTGTCAGGACTCGGCTTTTCCGTCGAGACCATTCCGACCTCAGGTCACCCGATCCTGTGGGCCGTGGGGCCGGAGGTGCCGCTGGCGCCGACGGTGTTGGTGTACGGGCACTACGATGTCCAGCCGCCCGATCCGCTCAACGAGTGGGTCACGCCGCCGTTCGAGCCCACCGAGCGCAATGGCAACCTCTATGCGCGCGGTACCGCGGACGACAAGGGCCAGGTGTTTTGCGTCGTCGCCGCGGTCGAGGCGCTGCTGCGGACCAACGGCAAGCTGCCGATCAACCTCAGGTTCCTGATCGAGGGCGAGGAGGAGGTGGGTTCTCATGGGCTCACCGACTTCCTGAGCAAGCAGCCGGAGCGCACCCGGGCGGACGCGGTGCTGGTGCCTGACGTTCACATGGTGGCCCCGGGACACCCCAGCGTGGACACGGCACTACGCGGGATCGTGCATGCCGAGATACATGTGCGGACGCTGAAGAAGGACCTGCACAGCGGGCTGTACGGCGGCGCCGCGCCTAACGCAATCGAGACGCTGTGGCACATCCTCGAGTCCCTGAAGGGGCCCGACGGGCGCATCAGGGTGCCCGGGATGTACGACCGGGTGCGGCGGCCGTCGAAGCAGGAGCTCGACGCCTGGAAGCGGCTGCCCATCAAGGAGAAGGGCTTCCGGGAGGAGGCTGGCGCCAAGGCGCTAAGCGGCGAACTGAAGTTCAGCTTCCTGGAGCGCATCTGGGCCCGGCCCACGTTCGAGGTGCACGGGATCGTGGGCGGGTTCACTGGGGCCGGGGCCAAAACGGTGATCCCCGCCGAGGCCACGGCGAAGTGCTCGATCCGCCTGGTGCCTGATCAGCGGGCGAAGGAGATAGCGAGGCTGTTCGAGAGGGCGGTGAAGAAGGCCGCGCCGAAATATGCTGACGTGACGGTACGGATCCTGTCGACCCACGATCCGGCGCAGTCGCCGATCGACTCGGAGCCGTTCCGGGTGCTCGACAAAGCGTATCGCGAGGTGTGGAGGAAAGGCGTGGCTCCGATCCGCAGCGGGGGCTCGATCCCGATCGTGCCGCTGCTCCAGCAGGGCGGGGCGCCGGTGCTGCTGACGGGAATCGGACTGCCGGACGATGGGCTGCACGCGCCTAACGAGAAGCTCACGCTCGATCAGTTGTGGAAAGGGATGGTGTTGTTTGGGCGGTTCTTCGAGCTGATGGCGGGCTAGCTCGACAGCTGTAGCAGGCGGACAGAAGCTAGGCGGCCAGGAGCAGGGTTGCCCCATCGCTGTTCCGCCTGGCGCCTAGCTCCTGGGCCCTCGTCTCATCCTGGCCGGATCAGGCCGTCCGTACCTCTCTTCCTGCCACGGGTCGCCCCTCATGTGATACCCGTTCTGCTCCCAGAAGCCCGGCCAGTCTCCTTCCATCAGTTCGATTCCGGTGATCCACTTGGCGGACTTCCAGAAGTAGAGGTGAGGCACCACTAGGCGCACCGGCCCGCCGTGCTCGGCGCTGAGGGGCACGCCGTCGTGGTGCGTGGCGAGCAGGTTGTCCTCCCTCGCCAGATCTTCCAGTGGGAGGTTGGTGGTGTAGTCGGGCTCGGCGTGGATCAGCGCGTGGGTCGCGCCCGGTTTGACTCCGGCGCGCCGCAGCACCTCAACGACGCTCACGCCGCTAAAGCGGTTGTCGTAGCGCGACCACGTCGTGACGCAGTGGATATCGCACAGCACCTCGCGACGCGGCAGCGACTCGAACTGCTGCCAGTCAAGGGTAAGCGGCCGCTCCACTTCACCCGTGACGCGCAGCGTCCAGCTTTCGGTGCGGATCCGCGGCACGTGGCTGTAGTGCAGTACCGGCCATTTGGTCGTGAGGATCTGACCTGGCGGCAGGCGGTCGCGGTCGGTGGGCCGGGCGTCTCGCTGGTCCATGGATTGAATACTAACAGCGGCTATCGTGCCCGGAGTTCCCGCGGCCGCTACATTGGGGCCGTGCCTCCGAAACGGCCGCCGTCACCGGGAGCGCTGCTGGTGCTGTGCACCATCGGTGCCGTGGTTGCCACCTGGGCCGCCGTGGCCATCGACCAGGCCATACGCCTTGTCGCGGCCGGAGCGGTCGGCATTCAGGCAGGTGGCCTGGCGCTAAGCGCCGGACCCGCCCGGCTGCCCGCTGTCCAGTGGGGCGCGTGGTCGGCAGTGGCTCCCCTAGCAGCGGCCGCGGTGGTGTTGAGCGGCTCGTTGCTGCTGGTGCCCGCTGCTGCTGCGTTGGACGGGTTGGTGCGGCTGGTGCGCGCCCCGGGATTGCTGCGCGGTCTGTCTCTGGAGCTGGTCCTGGTCGCACTGGCATGGTGGCCGGCGGCCCTGTTCGCCGGAGCGTTTGCGAGCTCTGACGGTCCGGTGGGCGAGCTGTACCAGAGGATCGGCGGGCCGAAGGCGGGCCGGTGGGCGACGCTGGGACTCGGCGTCCTGGTGCTGGTTCTGGTTGCTGGGCCGGCCGCGGGGCGGGCCGTGGCCGTGGCGGGGGCGTGGATGAGAACGGACGGACGGGGCTTCAGGCAACGGCTGGTGCGCACTGTAGCCGGCTATCCCGTTGCGCTGGCCCTGCTGGCCCTGACGCTGCAAGGCAACTGGCTGCCGGCGGCAGCCGCCGTGGTCTGGGCGGCGGCCTGGGTGGCCGCGTTGCAGTTTCGAACAAGGTAGGGTTGCAACTATTCGGGGGTTTCTCGCGTCTATGACAAGTGCAGACCCCCCGGCCGGCTTTCGCGAATCGCAGCCGTGGATCCGGCCAATCCTCAAAAGGACGCGGGCAGAGCAGTTATGTTCTGCCCGCGTTGTCATGGGAGTTCGATGACGGTCCGGAGCACCAAGCGGACCGGTGCAGGTATCCGCACACATCAAGTCTATTGGAGCGCCTCGCGCGGAGTGAGTGCCCTCCTGTGCCCCTATCGGTAGGTCTTCAACAACACCACGCGGGTTGTGACCGGAATGGGACCCGGTGAGAGCGTGACAACATGCGGGTACGGGTTCGTCAATGTCAGTTGGGGCCCGCCGATTTCGAAGTGTGTCGAGCCAGGCAGGGACTCCTCGCCTTGAAACCGGAGGCTGTCCCCGCCGATCATCACCAGTGTTCCACTATCGTCATCATTGACGCCAAGCGGGTCGCTGCCTGTCGAGGTCAACGAATAAGTACCGGTTGAGTCGCTCGATGCGTTGATTCTCAGAACTGCGGCGTAACCGTTGCCAACTGCCTCGTATAGCAGCGTCACCGGGTCGACCGTAGACCAGAGTTCAAACCTTTGGATTGCCCAGTACCCAGCGAGCGAGCGGAGGTTCGGTTGCTCGGTTGAGACGGCATCGCTACCGCTGCACGAACAAACTGTTAGGGTGGCTCCCACAAGGAGAGCCGAGGAGCCAATCGTTGATCGATGCATGTTCTACTCCGGCTGACTCCCAAAGAAGGAGCATACTGATCCCCCAATGTAGGCCCTGTGCCGGTCATAGTTCCAGAGAACGTCTTGCCAAGGTAAGGACCGGGTTTCAGTTACCAGACAAGGTCAGCGTGTTCAGCACGACAATTGGGGACTGGGCAGCTCGAGTTTCGGCTTGACGCATGAACGTAGCAGGCTTTAGGTTCGGAGGTCAATGCGCTGTGTGGCCCAGACTCGCGGTGCGCAAGGGCCCCTCTTCGAGTATGTGAGGTAACGATGATTCCCACGCAACTGCGCACGATTCCCTGGTCGGTGTCGCTCTTCGTCCTTGTGGCGTGCGGCGATCCCATCGAGCCCCGAGCCACGCACCGAAACCCGGCATACATGACGACCTACGGGTGCGAGATCTACCCAGAGGAGTGCTCCGGTGGGGGGGGTGGAGGCGGGGGCGGGGCGGTGGATCCGGCTCCTAGCGCCCCAGGCTACTGGATGGGTTCACTCGTTACTCCCGCTGAGTGCTTCAGCGAGAGTGGCGTTGGCATTAACGACATCGATCGTGACGGTCTGGACGACCTTTGCGAGCAATACTTGGCGGAGCGGTTCCGGCCTCTCTTGGCGACTCAGCCGGGCGACTGCGATCTCGGCAGGGAACCTCGCTGGGCAGCGAAATACTTCCCACGACAGGGTAACGTTGTTCGCATCGCCTATCTTCTCTCCTACTACGTCGACTGTGGCGCGAGCACACCTGCATGTGAGGCAGGCGACTTCATCTTCACCAAGACGCCCTTCTACGCTGTGTTCGTGACTCTGAGCACGCTCGGACTGGAGGATGACCTGTTTGGCGTCGAGTTCCAAGATGAGCCCTACTGCGCCGGGCATCAGGGGGACTCGGAGTTCTTGATCGTGGAAGTTGTGTTCGACTCAGACACTGAGCACTGGGTAACTCAAAGTGCCTTCTTGTCAGCTCACTACGGCACACAAGGCGATAACTCCCGACGTGCCGGTGCTTGGGAGTTGGAATTCCCAGATGGATTCGGTCGCTACCCGATGGTGTGGGTATCCAAAGGGAAGCATGCCAACTACGTTAGCCGGAGCGAGTGCAACGCACAGAGCCGCTTCTCACTCAGGACCGAGGATTGCCTCTCAGAGACACCGCTCAGAACCAGATTGGAGTTCTTTGGAGATCGCAACGTTGGTAGCCTTCAGGTGAACCTTCCGCGCGATTCGTCATGTGTTGCTGGTGGGTTGTTACACGATATCTATCCCGAGCTGTATTCGTTGGAGTGCTACTGGCTGCCAGGCTATACGTTTGCCGGATGGAGCCCTGTGAGCCAGGCAACTGATGCTTCGGCATACTCGTCACATTTGGTAACCGCGTTCGAGTGTTGGAGAGTGGTTCTTGGCGATCCCGCAACATGCGTGGACTGGGGCGTCAACCGGTAGGGGCTCGATGAAACTCGGACTACGACTTCCGTTGCGGTGTGGCGCGGTGATGCTGGTCGCTGCGGCGAGCGGCGTTGTAGGAAAGGTCGTACAAGCTCAAGAACTGGACAGCGCGCGGATCGTAAGACTTCGATTCACTGACGGAGCGACAGTGACAGGCAGGTTGCTCCGGCCGCTGCACGCGGGCACTTCATCAGTCGTTTTCTGCCCCTACCCGGCGAGCCCGTGTGAGGACAGCGAGGATACTCGGATACGAACGGTTGACGCGGCCATGGTCTCTGGGGTGGAGGTTGCAGCGGGAACTCGGGCACGCCGCGGCGCGTCGATCGGCGGGGCAGTCGGCTTCGGAGTTGGACTGTTTGTTGTCTCGATGCGGCGGCCGCGCTCAGCAGCGCTTTACCCGGCGGTGTTCGCGGCGACCATGTCGCTACCTGTCTTCTTGGGCTGGGTCTTTGGTTCCGCATCGCTTGTGTGGGAGCCCTGGCCCGGCACATAGGAGCGTCAGTAACCGACGGCTGCTGGCGCCTACCCGTTGCCGATTTCTACGTATCCGAAAACCTCTTGAAAAGCCGCCACCACGGCTCGGCGGGCCGTGCCGATCATGTCCACGCCTGCAGTCCCCGTTTCCTTCGCGATGCTGGTCATCTCCACGTTGGGGATTCCGCACGGCACGATCAGCTCGAACGGCGACAGGTCGGTGGTGACGTTCAGGGCGAAGCCGTGCCAGGTGACCCACTGCTTAACGTGGATTCCGATGCTGGCGATCTTGCGGCCCTTCGTCCACACGCCGGTGTAGCCCTGGTTCCGCTCGGCGCTGATCCCCAGCGCGCCCAGTGCCACGATGAGCGTTTCCTCGATCTGGCGCAGGTACCAGTGCAGGTCCGGGCGGTGTTGTTCGAGGTGAAGGATCGGGTAGCCGACCAGTTGTCCGGGGCCGTGGTAGGTAACGTCGCCACCGCGCTCGATCTCGAAGACCTCGATGCCGCGCCGCTCCAGAGCTTCGAGTGGAAGCGGCAAGCTGGTGGACTTCCAGCCCCGGCCCAGGGTCACGACGGGGGGATGCTCGAGCAGCAGCAGCGTGTCGGGGATCTCGTCCCGGATGCGCTGCTCGGCCAGGGCCCGCTGCAGGTCTAGAGCCTCGCCGTAGGGGACTACGCCGAGCTGCCTGACGGTGAGGAGCTTACCGGCCGTCGCCTGGTTCGGAGGCATGGCTTTCGGGTGCGCGTCCCAGCAGTCTGCGGGCGGCCAGCGCCGCGCCGATGCACAGCAGCGCCAGCACAGCGAGTCCCGTCTCGTGCAGGAACATGTCGAACAGCGTGGTGAGTATTCCGACGAACGCGGCGCCGGCGAGCGCGATCATTGCCACCATCCCGCCCCGCCAGCTCCCAAGCCGGCGGGAGATGGCGAATCCGGTCGTGCCGGCTGTGAGCAGGCCGATGGCGGCGCCGCCCAGGGCGATGCGACCGAACAACTGCTCGGAGCGTGGCAGCCAGTAGGCGCCAAGCAGGATCAGGCTTATCACGCAGCCGCCGACGGCCGAGCCGATGATGATCGCGCCCAGCGCCGTTCCGAGCGGGTCGTGCTCAGATGTGGACGACACGCCCCATCGCATCGAGTGCGGCCTCGCTGACGGCTTCGGCCAGCGTGGGGTGGGCGTGGATGGCCAGCTCGACTTCTTCCACGGTGTACTCGTTGGCGCGCGCCACTGCGAGTTCGTGGATCAACTCGGTGGCATGGGCGCCGACGATGTGCGCTCCCAGTATCTCGCCGTACTTCTTTCCGCGAATGATCTTCACGAAGCCGTCGGTTTCGCCCGCCGTGCGGGCGCGCCCGTTGGCGCTGAATGGGAACCGGCCCACCGCGTACTCCAGCTTCAGCTCCTTGCACTTCTCTTCGGTGTAGCCGACGCTCGCCACTTCGGGATGGCAGTAGGTGGCGCCCGGCACGTTCGAGTAGTCTATCGGATGGGTGGGGTGGCCCGCGATAGCCTCGGCCGCCACCATGCCCTCGCGGCTGCCCTTGTGGGCCAGCAGTGGCGGCCCGGCCACGTCGCCGATGGCGTAGTAGCCGGCGGCGGTGGTCTGCAGTCTGTCGTTCACCTTGATGAAGCCCTTGTCGAGGGCGATGCCGCACTCCTCGAGTCCGATGTTCTCGACGTTAGGCGCGCGCCCGGCGGCGACCAGTACTCCGTCCACCTCGAGCGTTTCCGTCTTGCCGCCGGATTCGACCGTGACCTTCACGCCTTTCGCGCCCACGTCGGCCTTGGTAACCCTGGCCGAGACATAACTGGCGATGCTGCGCTTCTTGAAGGCCCTGGCCAGCGCGTCGGAGGATTCGGCGTCCTCAACGGGTAGCAGGCGCGGGAGCATTTCGATGAGGTGGACCTTCGTCCCGAAGGCGCTGAACACGTCGGCAAACTCGCAGCCGACGGCGCCGGCGCCGATGATCGCGAGCGTGGCGGGCGCCTTCTCCATGAGAAGGGCCTCGGTGGAGGAGAAGACGGTCGTGCCATTGAACTTGAGCCCGATGGCGGGGATGCCCTTGGGACGCGAGCCGGTCGCGATGACGACGGCCTTCGACGCTGTGAGTTCCTGGGGGCCCTTGTCGGTCGTGACGGCGACCTTGCGGCCCGGCCTGAGCTTTCCGGTTCCCTTGAACACCTCGACCTTGTGCTTTTTCATGAGGAACTCGACGCCCTTCGAGTTCTGCTCTGCCACCTTGCGCGAGCGTTTCATCGCGACGCCGTAGTCGGTCTTCACCTCTCCCGTGGTGATGCCGAGCTCTGCGGCGTGCTTGATTTCGGTGGCGACCGCCGCGGAGTGGAGTAGGGCCTTGGTCGGGATGCATCCGACGTTCACGCACACGCCGCCCAGTTTCTCCTTCTCCACGACCGCTACTTTGAGGCCCAGCTGGGAGGCGCGGATCGCGCACACGTAGCCTCCCGGCCCGCCGCCTAACACGATGACGTCGAATTGGTTCGCCACTTCAGGCTCCGTCTCCAGGGGTCGGTGGTCGGTGGTCGAGAGCCGGGGAAGCTGATCCCCGAGCCCCGGCCCTGATCCCTTACAACAGCATTGCGAGCGGGTTCTCGAGCATCCGCTTCAGGGTCTGCAGGAACTGGGCGCCGGTGGCGCCGTCGATCACGCGGTGGTCGCAGGACATCGTGACCCGCATCATGCGCCGCGCCGAGATCTGTCCCTCGTGGACGACCGGCTTCTGCACGATCCGGCCCACGGCGAGGATGCCTACCTCGGGCGGGTTGATGACGGCGGTGAACTCGTCAATGTCGAACATGCCGAGGTTCGAGACGCTGAACGTGGCGCCGGTGTACTCCTCCGGCGTCAGGCGCCGGGCCCGCGCCTTCTCGGCGAGAGCGCGCGCTTCGGCTGCGATCTCGGCGATGCCCTTCCGGTCGGCATTGCGTATCACCGGAGTTATCAGGCCGTCCTCCACCGCCACCGCCATGCCGATGTGAACGTCACCGTGATAGCGGATGTGGTCGTCCATCCACCAGGCGTTGCAGGCAGGGTGCTGCCGCAGCGCCAGGGCCGTGGCCTTCAGAATGATGTCGTTGAACGAGACGCTGTACTTCTCGCCCATGGTCTTGAGCGCCGCGCGTGCTTCCCAGGCCCGCTCCATGTCGATCTCGCCGGTCAGGAAGAAATGCGGCACCGGGCCGATGGACTGAGCCAGGCGCTTGGCGATGGTCTTGCGGATCTGGGTGAGGGGGAGGTCGCGGAAGACAGAGGGGACGGTGGGGACAGTGGGGACGGTGGGGACAGATGCGGCCGCCGCGGCGCGCTCGATGTCCCGCCCGATTACGCGGCCGTTAGGTCCGCTTCCCGCGATCCGCGCGATGTCCACGCCCTTCTCGGCGGCCAGGCGGCGCGCAAGGGGAGAGGAGCGCGGACGAACAGTGGGGACAGTGGGGACGGTGGGGACAGTGGGGACGGAAACCAGGACGCCGGCGGGTGCCCGTTCTGTCCCCACCGTCCCCACTGTTCCCACTGTCCCCACTGT
>DATMBH010000333.1:0-4143 GCA_035559335.1 Gemmatimonadales bacterium | reverse complement strand
TGCTGTTCTGCGCGGCGACGTCGAAGATCAGGTGGTAGTTGAACTCGGCCCTGATACCCTCGATCACCGCGTTGATGCGCTGGAGAATCGGCGCGATCAGCTCCTGCTCGCGCTGGCTGGCCTGTTGCTCGATTTCCTGGGCCCGCTGCCGGTTGCGTTGCTCCAGCTGCCGCAGCTCGCTCTGGCGCTGGGTGCGCGCCTGCGGGCTCAGCGCCACCTCGGTGCGCTGATAGGCCTGCAGCGCAGAGTCCAGCTCCGCCTGCAGCCGCTGGATCTCGGCCCTGAATCCCGTCATCTCGCGCGCGAACGTGGACTCGGCCTGGGCCCGTCCCGGCGTGTTGGCCAGGATGGCCTGCGAGTTCACGTACGCCACGCGAAGCTGCACTGGTGCGGTCGGCTGCTGGGCGCGGGCAGCGGTGCCCATCAGGGACAACGCCGCCGCGGCGGTCAGTACCCGCATGGCGCGGGCGCGATTCTGAGTCATGGACGGTTCCATCAGAAGAAGTTGCCGATCTTGAAGTGAAGTTTCCAGCCGGGGGCCGGCCGCCCGAGCTGGTCAGTACGGTCGAAGCCGTAGGCGTAGTCAAGGCCCAGCGGGCCCAGCGGCGTGACCAGCGAAACGCCGATACCGGCGCCGCGGAACAAGCGGGTTGGGCTGTAAGCGGCCGGCGTGGACCAGGTGTTGCCGGCGTCGAAGAACACCGCCGCGTAGAGCTGCTGGCTGAAACGCGCGCCGAACTCGGCAGTGGCCGCGAAGTACGACCGCCCGAAGGCGCTGCGCTGCACGCCGCTGATCGAGGCGTTGGGGTTGTAGCCCTGCGGTGTGATCGAGAACTCGTCGTAGCCGCGCAGCGGGATTCCGAACTGCGTGCCACCCATGGCGAACAGCTGGCGGAAGAAGGGTCCTGGGTTGCCGAACACGAAGCCCGAGCGCACCGAGAGGCCCAGCACCAGGCGGATGCCGCCGCCCGGCGCGGTGCCACCGCCGAGGCTGCCAGCCGGCGCATACCAGCGGCCCTCGAGGTCGAACCTGCGGAACGAAGCGGAGCCGCCGAGCACGCCGCCGTTGAGCGTCGTCCCCAGCGAGTGATACGAGCCAGCGGTGGGGAACGGAAGGTCAATGCGCGTGTCGCGCACGAACGAGGCGCCGATGCTGGACCTGAGGCAATCGCGGCACTGGATGCCGGTGTTGATCTGTGCCGCGCCGCCCGAGTACTTCTCAACTTCGAGCGCGTACGAAACGAACAGTCTGCTGTAGCGCGAGCGCGGCATCGGGAAGCCGAACTGCACCGACCCGCCGCGGGTGGTGATCCTGCCCAGGTCGGCAATGGTGTAGCGGATGCGCGTGTTGTGAAGGTTGATCGTCCCCGAGACGCGGGTATCGAACAGGACTGGGTCGCTGTAGCTGATCTCGAAGTCGTTGATGTTGCGCCCGAACTGCCACTGCACCCGGCCGCGCTTGCCCTGGCCGAACAGGTTGGGCTCGTCGAGCCCCAGGAAGCCGCCCACCCCGGTGCCCTGCCCCATCGAGGCGCCGAAGTTGACGTTGCCGGTGTTGCGCTCCTCGACCCTGAAGATCAGGTCAATGTCCCCTTCGTCGTTCGCAGGCCGGGTGTCCGGGAACGGCAACGGTTGCTGGAAGAAACCGAGGTTGCTGATTGCCTGGTAGGAGCGAATCACGCGGTCCTGGGCGAACACGTCACCGGGCAGGATAAATATGGCCTCGCGGATCACGCGCTCGTGGGTGTGGGTGTTGCCCACGATGTCCACGCGGTTGATGATCGCCGGGCGGCCTTCCTGGATGCGCCATATCAGGTCCACGGTGGGAGTGTCGGCATCGCTGGTCAGCTCCAGCCGCTCCACCACCGGCTGCACCTGGGCGTAGATGTAGCCCTGATTGGCGTACTCGGTGCGCAGCCGGTTGGTGGCATTCTCCCACGCCACCTGGTCGAACCAGTTCACCTGCGGCGCGCCGCAGTCGCGCACCACGCACAGCAGCCCGGTGCGCGGGCCGCGGTTGAACGGGTTCAAGGTCAGCACCTGTTCGGTGTTGAAATAGCGGTTGCCCTCGACTCTGACGCTGCGCACCCGGTGCGGCCGGCCCTCGTCTACCTCCACGACAAGCGTGCCCTTACCGGTGGTCTCATCCACCAGTAGCGTGTCGCGCAGCACGCGGAAGTCGATGTAGCCCCTGCTGCCGTAGAACTCGGGTAGGCGCTGCTCCAGGTCCTCCCGGACCCGCTCGTCCGAGTACTCGCCGCGCCGGAACCACCAGAAACCCTCGGGCCGGGTGCGCATCGCCCCCACGACCTGCTCGTCGCTGAAGGCCTGGTTGCCCTCGATCACCACCGCGGCCACGGCGACCCGGCGCCCCTCCTCGATGTCGTAGATGACCCGCACCCGGGTGCTGTCATCGTTGTAGAGTAGCTGTGGCCGGATAGTAGCCAGGTAGTAGCCCGCCGCCTCGTACAGGGAATCGATCGCCAAGCGCCCCAGCTCCAGCGCCACCCGGTCCAGTGGCCTACCGTTGACCAGACTCACGCGATCGCGCACCGAGCGCTCCGAGACCTTCTCCACGCCGCGCACCGAGACTCGCTCCACCAGCGGCCGCTCCACAACCTCGATGACCAGGATTTCCTCTCCCGCGTCGCCGACGCGCCGCAGGATCCGCACGTCGTCGAACTGCTGGCTTTCGTGGAGCGTGCGGATCGCACGTTGCAGGTCGCGGTAGCTGATGGGGGCGCGGACCGGAAGCGAGGCGCTGTTGAGTATCGTCTCGGTGGTGATGCGGCGGTTCCCGCGCACTTCCACCGAGTCGATGGTCGGCTGCTGCGGCTCCTGGGCCGCGGCGGGCGCGGCAACGGCGATGGCCGCGGCGCTCAGGGCCGCCGCGAACCGATGGCGTCGCACTAGGGGCTCAGGCCTTGGTGGACGAGAGGGCGCGGAAGACCAGCCGGTCTCCTTCGGGAGCGGCATCGACCTCAATTTCCTCGCCGCGCGTGAACTCGCCGACGAGGATCTTCTCGGACAACGGGTCCTCGACGTAGCGCTGAATCGCGCGCTTCAGCGGCCGGGCGCCGTAGTGCTCGTCATAGCCGTGCTTGACCAGGAAGTCAGTCGCGGCCTGCGTCAGGCGCAGCGACAGCTCCTCCTCAGCGATCCTGCCCTTGAGCTCGCGCAGCACAATGCCCACGATCTGCGCGATGTGATCGCGGCTCAATGGATGGAACACGATCACGTCGTCGACCCGGTTCAGGAACTCCGGATTGAAAACCTTCTGGATCTCGTCGCGGACCTTCTCCGCCATCCGCTCGAATTGCGTCTCGGTGCTCGACTGCACAAAGCCGAGGGTGCCAGACTTCGTTATGTCCCGCGCGCCAACGTTGGACGTCATGATCACCACGGTGTTCTTGAAGTCGATGACCCTGCCGTAGTTGTCGGTCAGCCGGCCTTCGTCAAGCACCTGGAGCAGGATGTTGAACACGTCGGGGTGCGCCTTCTCGATCTCATCGAGCAGCACCACCGAATAGGGCTTGCGCCTGACGGCCTTGGTGAGTGTACCCGAGTCCTCGTAGCCCACGTATCCCGGGGGCGCGCCGATCAGCCGCGACACGGAGAACTTCTCCATGTACTCGCTCATGTCCACGCGGATCAGCGCCTGCGGGTCGGCAAACAGGAACTTCGCCAGCGCGCGCGCCAACTCCGTCTTGCCCACGCCCGTCGGTCCACTGAACACGAACGACCCGATCGGCCGGCGCGGGTCCTTGAGCCCGGCGCGCGAGCGCCGGATGGCCCGGGAAATCGCCGTGATGGCCTCGTCCTGCCCCACCACCGACTTGTGCAGCTCCTCTTCCATGCGCAGCAGCCGCGAGCTCTCGGCTTCCTGGATGCGGGTCACCGGGATGCCGGTCCATCGCGAGACGATGAACGCGATCTCCTCTTCGCCCAGCGAGGGACGCTTGGTCTGGCGCTCCCGTTCCCAAGCCTCGTGCGCCGCCAGGATCTGGCCCTGGATCTCCCGCTCCTGGTCGCGCAGCGAGGCCGCGCGTTCGAAGTTCTGATCGCGGACCGCTGCTTCCTTCTCGCGGATCACGCGCTCGAGCTCCCGCTCGATCTCCTTGACCTCCGGCGGCGGCATGAGCG
>DATMBH010000332.1:0-56111 GCA_035559335.1 Gemmatimonadales bacterium | reverse complement strand
TGCTGCTGCCCAGCGGCTTGACGAACGCCGACCGGTCGCGGCGCCGGATCTCCTGCCTCAGCGACCGGTTCTCGATCTTCAGTTGGCGGGTTTCCGCCGCGCGCCTGACGATCGCGACCAGTTCGTCGTTGGAGAACGGCTTCTGGATGTAGTGGAACGCGCCCTGGTTAACGGCCTCGATCGCCGTCCGCAGTTCAGCCTGTGCGGTCATCAAAATCACCGGCGTGTCGGCATCCTGTTCGCGCGCCGCCTTCAGAATCTCGATCCCCCCGACACCAGGCATCCGGATATCGGAGAGGACGATCTGCGGCCGCATCCTCGATAGCGCATCGAGGCCGGCCCTGCCTCCCTGCGCGATCTCCACATCGAAGCCTTCGGAGCGAAGCAGGATCCGGACCGTGTCCAGGATCGCCGACTCATCGTCAATGACGAGGACGCTGGGGCGGCTCAAACTCCCTCCTCGGCGCTGAACCGCGCCGGCACGTAAACGGTGAACGTGGTGCCTTCGCCCGGCACCGAGTCACAGAAGATGACGCCGCGATGCGAGAGCACCGCGCGCTGCACGATCGCCAGTCCCAGTCCGGTCCCGCCTGGACGCGCCGTGACGAACGGCTCGAACAGCCGGGGCAGTATGTCCGGGTTCACGCCCGGCCCCCGATCCCGCACCCGAAGCATGCGCGGCTGGTCGATCGCCACATTGGCGGGGAAAGTGTCTGGATCGGGCGTCGCCACCTCCACGGTCACGTGCGCCGCCTCCGGGGCGGCCTGGATGGCATTAAGCACCAGGTTGAACACCACCCGGTGCATCAGGTCCTCGTCGCCCTCGATGAGCAGTGGTCGCTGCGGAGCCACCAGCTCGACCCGCGCCGTCGCCGGGCAGTCGGGATGCTGGCGCGCGATCCGGACGCCGGCCTCGGCCACGGCCACGAGGTCGAACTCGGCCGACTTCGTCACGCGGACTCGCGAGAAGTCCATGAACTCCGTGAGCAGCCGCGATAGCCGGTCGCTCTCGCGCAGCACCAGCGCGCCCAGGATCTTCTCGTCGGCGCCGGGAGGCGCCGAGCGCGACAACATTTCCACCGCGCTGCGGATCGAGGCCAGCGGGTTCTTGATCTCGTGAGCGAGAGACGCCGCGATCTCGGCCACCGCTGCAAGCCGTTCGGCCCTGAGGTGCAGCGCCTCATAACGCTTCTCGTCGGAGATATCCTTGAATATCGCGGTCACCGATGGACGCTGCCCGTCCTCCAGACTAACGGCCGTGGTGGACACGCCCAGCGGAAAGGTGCGGTCGCCGATTCGCGCCTCGCCCTCGCGGCGGATCACGCGGCGTCCCTCCCACGAGGTCAGGCGCACGGCGTCCGCGAGCACCGGCGCGACCGACTCCAGGTAGGAAAGCACCGGCTTCTCGCGCATCACCTGCACGTCTATTCCGAGCAGCTGCTCCGCCGTCGGGTTGGCGTAAACCAGCCTCCCGTCGCCGCTCACGGTCAGGATCCCAGTGCGGATGTTGCGCAGGATGTCGCCAGCTTCCAGCCGCACGCGCGTCAGTTCCGCCGACAGCGCCTCCTGCGCCTGCCCTGCCACCCGGACCCGACTGGCGAGATAACCGGTAAACACCGCCACCAGCCAGAACACTCCGAGCTGAAGCACCAGGGCGAACGATGGTTCGGTGGGACCGACAACGACCATGGCCGCGTACAGAATGCCGGCGAACAGGGCGATGAGCAGCCCGTTGGCAAATGGCATCAGCACCGCGTAGACCGCAATAACCAGGATGTACAGGGCCGACATCGGCGAGTAGGGCCCCATCACGTTGACCACGGCTGTGGTGAGGGCCACGTCGAACATCGCCTGCAGGTACAGGAAGGTCGGGCCTATGCCGCCACTGCGCAGGAAGGTGTACCACGCGGCCCACGCCGTCATGACCAACGCGAGCGTGATTGAGAGCGAGGCGACGAACAGCTGCGTGATGTCAGCCGTGAACCAGGCCAGCGCCGCGCCCACGAAC
The DNA here is from genome assembly GCA_035559335.1 of Gemmatimonadales bacterium. Lineage (GTDB taxonomy): Bacteria > Gemmatimonadota > Gemmatimonadetes > Gemmatimonadales > JACORV01 > DASXPG01. The sequence goes on along the minus strand of DATMBH010000332.1, from coordinate 54,103 downwards.
ACGCCGAACGCGACTGCCAGCCGGCCGATATACACGTAGCGCAGCAGGGTGCGCGCCGGCGGGACCGCCCCCGGTACCGGGAGGCGGCGCCACGGGAGCAGCCTGCGCTCACTGGCCACAGTGGCAGGTGCGGCTGGAACGGTCACCAGAAGCGAACAATAAGGAACGAAGGCGGTATTGCACAATGCAAGAGGGGGGCTGGGAGTAGGGGACGGGCCCGGGATGGGGGCTGGAGACGGGCGCCGATGCCAGAGGGGCCCGACTCCCGCCGGGCCCCTCCCTCACACCTTCCTTATCGCCTCTATCACCTCGCCAACTACTGCACCGTATTGATCATGTTGAATATCGGCAGATACATCGCAATGATCATTCCGCCGACCACCACGCCGAGCACCACGATCATCACCGGTTCCATCAGCGACAGCAGCGCCTCGACCGCGGCATCGACCTCTTCGTCGTAAAAGTCGGCGATCTTGGTGAGCATCTCGTCCAGGCCGCCGGTCTGTTCTCCGACGGCGATCATCGAGATCACCATCGGCGGGAACACTTTCGATTTCTGGAGCGGAGCGGCAATAGTCTCGCCGCCGGCGATGGACGACCGGCTCTCCATCACGGCATCGTGGATCACCCGGTTGCCGGCCGTCTTGGCGGTGATTTCGAGACCGTCCAGGATGCTGACGCCGGATGCGATCAAGGTGCCGAGGGTGCGGGTGAACCGCGACACGGCGGACTTGCGGATCAGATCGCCGAGCACCGGCGCCTGCAGCATAAGCTTGTCGAGGTTCAGCTTGCCCTGCGGCGTGCTGTAGTACTTCCGGATGCCGAAGAACAGCGCGGTCAGGCCGCCGCCGATCGCCCACCAGAAACCTTTCAGCAGGTTGGAAGCCCCGATCACCACGCGGGTGGGCAGCGGCAGCTGCTGGCCGATACCAGCGAACATGTCCTGGAAGACCGGGATCACGAACACCAGCAAGATCACGATGGCCATGCCCGCCACGGAGAAGATCACTCCGGGGTAGATCATCGCGCCCTTCACCTTGCGGACCAGCGCATCGTTCTTCTCCATGAACGTCGCCAGGCGCAGCAGGATGGTGTCGAGAATACCGCCCGCCTCGCCCGCCGCCACCATGTTCACGTACAGCTCGGTGAAGGCCTTGGGGTGTTTGCGGAGCGCGTCGGCCAGCGTGTGCCCGGACTCGACGTCGTACACCACCTGCTTGGTGACTTCCTTGAGTGATGGGTTCTCGCTCTGCTCGGCCAGGATGTCCAGAGCCTGCACCAGCGGCAGTCCCGAGTTGATCATGGTGGCGAACTGCCGCGTGAAGATCACGATGTCGCGCGTGCTGATGCCCTTGCCGAAGGAGAGCTTGATCTCCTTGGGCGCCTGCTGGACCTTCACCACGATCATCCGGTTCTTCCGGAGGTGGTTTACGACATCGTCGTGGGTCGGCAGGTCTATGGACCCGGACTGCAGCTCTCCCGTCAGGGTCCGCGCGGTGTAGTTCCAGACCGGCATCGCTCAGTCTCCTCGGATCGCAATCAGCGCTTCAGCCCGCCGGTAAGAGGCCGATCCTTCGGCATCATCGGCTTGTCCTCCTCGCCCGGCACCGGCTCGCCGATCATCCTCAGGAATTCGTTAGGCTCGCTCGTGGCGCGCAGGCAGTCCTCCAGGGTCACCTCGCGCGCCATGTACAGCTGGTACAGCGAGTCGTTCATGGTCTGCATGCCGAACTTCTTTCCCGCCTGCATCGACGAGGTAATCTGGTGCACCTTGTCGTCGCGAATCAGCGCTCGGATCGCCGGCGTGCACACCATGATCTCGCACGCCATGACGCGCCCCTTGCCCTTGGCCCGCGGCAGCAGCGTCTGGGTGATGACACCCTCGAGCACGAACGCCAGCTGGGCGCGCACCTGCGACTGCTGGTGCGATGGGAACACGTCGATGACGCGGTTGATGGTCTCGGCCGCGGAGTTGGTGTGGAGCGTCGCGAACGCCAGGTGGCCGGTCTCGGCTATCGTCAGGCCAGCTTGGATCGTCTCCAGGTCCCGCATCTCGCCCACCAGCACCACGTCGGGGTCCTGCCGCAGTGCGTACTTGAGGGCGGCGGCGAACGACTTGGTGTCGGTGCCCACCTCGCGCTGATTTACAATGCAGTTCTGGTGCCGGTGGATGAACTCGATCGGGTCTTCAACCGTGATAATGTGGCCCTTCCACTCCCGGTTGATCTTGTCGATCATGGCAGCCAGCGTGGTGGACTTGCCCGAGCCCGTGGGGCCGGTCACCAGCACCAAGCCACGCGGCTTCTCGGCCAGCTTCGCCACGATCGGCGGCAACTGCAGCTGCTCGAATGTCTTCACCTGGAACGGGATCTGCCGCACCACCAGGGAGACGCAGCCGCGCTGCTTGAAGGCGTTGCCACGGAACCGCGCCAGATTCTGGATGCCGAAGCTGAAGTCCAGCTCGTCCTCCATCTCGAAGCGCTTCTTCTGCTGCTCGGTGAGCACCGAATAGGCAAGCTGCAGCGTGTCCTTGGGGCTCAACACATAGTCGATCCGGCTGTTCGTGATATCGCCGTCGATCCGCAACTTCGGTCGCTCGCCAGCCGTGATGTGCAGGTCGGAGGCCTCCCGCTCGATCATCTCCTCGAGCAAGACGCGCAGGTTGAGCTGCTGGGGAGCCGCCTGTGACGGCTGCGCCTGTGGTGCTGTCATCCGGCGGTCTCCTTGACCACTTCCTCGAGTGTGGTGATTCCCTTCTTGATCTTCACGATGCCATCCATCCGCAACGTAAGCATGCCCTCGGCTATGGCCTGCTCCTGGAGCTCGGCGGTCGAAGCTCCTTTGAGGATCATACGTCGCAGCTCAGGCGACAGCGCCATGACCTCGTACAGGCCGGCGCGACCCTTGTAGCCGCTCCCACCGCAGGCGTCGCAGCCTTTCCCCTTGAAGAAAGTAACGCCCTCGAATTCCTTGGGGTCCACCGCGAGCGCCTTGAGCTCTTCTGTCGTGTACTTGTGTTCCGCCTTGCAGTTCGAGCAGATACGACGCACCAGCCGCTGCGCTACGATGAGGTTCACCGCGCTGGAAACGTTGAACGGCTCGATGCCCATGTCGATCATGCGCGTGATCGTCGACGGAGCGTCGTTCGTGTGCAGCGTCGAAAGCACCAGGTGGCCCGTGAGCGCCGCCTTGATGGCGATGCCGCCGGTCTCGATGTCACGGATCTCACCCACCATGATGATGTTCGGATCCTGACGTAGGAACGCCTTCAGCGCCGCCGCGAACGTCATCCCGATCTCGTTGCGCACGAGCACCTGGTTGATGCCCATGAGGTTGTACTCGACCGGGTCCTCCGCCGTCATGATATTCACTTCAATCGTGTTGACCCGCGACAGCGCCGAATACAGCGTCGTGGTCTTCCCGGAACCCGTGGGCCCCGTTACCAGCACCATGCCGTACGGGTTCAAAATGGCCTTCATCAGGTCCGCCTCGGCCTTGGGCTCGAAGCCGAACTTGGACAGGTCGAGGGCCAGATTCCCCTTGTCGAGGATCCGCATCACGATCTTCTCGCCGAACAGCACCGGCAGAGTCGAAACGCGATAGTCGATCACCCGCTTGCCCATCTTCAGCTTGATGCGGCCGTCCTGCGGCACCCGGCGCTCGGCGATGTTCAGCGACGACATGATCTTGATGCGCGAAGTGAGCGCCGCCTTGAGCTTGAGCGGAGGCTTCATCACCTCCTGAAGCGCGCCGTCGATGCGGTAACGCACCCGCATCTCGTGCTCGAACGGCTCGATGTGGATGTCCGAGGCGCCGCGCTTGACCGCGTCGGTGAGGATCGCGTTGATCAGCTTCACAACCGGCGCATCGTCCACCAGCTGCGCCTGATCGGTGGCCTCGTCCTCCTTCTCCTGCACCACCTCCAGCTCGGCGCTCTCTTCCTCCCCGATCTCCGCAATCAGCTTGTCGAGCTGCTGATCAACCTGCTCGTAATGCTTGTCGATCGCGTTCTTCAGCGTGTACTCGCCCGCGATCACCGGGAAGATGTCGCATCGGGTGATGAACTTGAGATCGTCGATAACCCCAAGGTTGGTCGGATCGGCCATCGCCACGGTGAGCGTGCGCCCGTCGCGCTTGAGCGGAAGCACCAAGTTCTTGGTGGCGAGGTCGGCCGGAATCATCTTGACGATCTTCGGGTCCACCTCGAACCGCGACAGATCCACCGCCGGCATGCGGTACTGCCGGGCCAGCATCTTGGTGATCTCGGTCTCCTGGACGAAGCCGAGCTTCACCAGGGCATAGCCGAGGCGTACACCCTGCGTCTTCTGTTCCTGTAAAGCCTTTTCGAGCTGTTCCTTGGTGATCAGACCTTCGCGAATCAGCAGATCGCCGAGTCTATCACCGGAAGCCGAGGCAGGTGCCGTCATGACAAGCTAAGCACTCTCAGGAAAAGGAGTTGGCCCTTCGTGACGGGGGCGTCCTGTGGAAACTACCGGCGAGCACCCCCCTGTCAAGGAGCGGTCAGCAGCGACTGAAGTCGCTCGATTCGTCTCCGGCTCAGTCCCTGAACTCTCGCCAGCGCAGGCACTTCGGGATACGGTCCTCGCGCCGCTCGATCGGTTACGATGCGCTGAGCCAGCGTGCCTCCGATCCCAGGCAGGCACGCAAGCTCACGTGCGGTGGCCCGATTGAGCGCCAGCGGTATGCGGAGGTCGTCGCAGCCGGACTCCGCCACCGGCCGGCGCGGGGCGGACAGGGGCACCGTGCCGTCCGGTTGCCTCCAGCGGGTGCCGCTGAAGCTCAGGTGGCCTCGCAGCAGCTCCAGCATTCCCTCGCCGATGCCCGGCACCCTTCCCAGTTCCTCGAGTGAGCCGAAGGGACCGTGGGAATCGCGCCACGCCACGATGCGCTGGGCCAGCGCCGGACCGATGCGCGGCAGCCGCTCCAGTTCGAGGGCGCCAGCGCGGTCGGCGTCGATGCGCTCTCCCGGTCCCAGGGGCCGGGCCCGGGCCTCCGCCTCGCGCACCAGTCGCCTCTGCCGCTCCAGATCACCGGCGGCCAGATGCGGCGCCACCACGCCCGCTCCCGGGGGCCCCTCACCACCGCCAAGGACGCGCACCACTGCGCCAGCCGCGGCTACCACCGCGAGGAACACGACCGCCCGGCGTTCGTCACGCGTGAGCATGAGGGAGAAGGTAGAGGTCAGAGGTCGGGAGTCAGGGATCGGGGTTATGCGATCATAGCGCATAACTACGCAGCCTCTCCCGCGACCATTCCCCTGACCCCTGACCCCTGATCACCGACTCCTAGTAGATCAGCGCCAACGCCAACCTTCCCACCCTGGCCAGCGCCTCGGCCGAAACCTTGTCTGGAGTGTCGGCCAGGGTGTGATGGTGTTCGTAGGGATAGCCTATCACGTCGATCACCCGCAGGCCGGCCTCCAGCAGCGGCACGTGGTCATCGGTGATCGCCCCGCCGTTGGTGGCTGGGAACCAGCGAGCAAGGCCCAGTTCCCGGGCGCGCGACCAGACGCGATCTACAACCTCAGGCGCACGCTCCAACGAGTAGCCTTCCTGGCTGAAGCGCTGCTCCGGCGCTCCCACCATGTCCCAGACCACTCCGAACGCGGGCTGGTAGCCGGGCGGGAGGTTGCGCGCGAAGTGGCGCGCTCCGAGCAGTACGTCGGGGCCGCTGAAATCCGACCCGTAGTCCTCACCGTCGGTGAACAGCAGGTCCACACCCACAGGTGGAGGTCGCCTGCGCAACGCGTCCGCCACGCCCAGCAGCAGCGCCGTGCTGGAGGCCCCGTCGTTGGCGCCAGGAATCGCCCGGTTGCGGTTGGCCGGATTGGGGTCGTGCTCAGCCATCGGGCGGCTGTCCCAATGCGACACGTACAGGATCCGCGTCGGGTCCGAGGGCCGGAACCGGGCGATGATGTTGCGCAGCCGGAGCGTGTCGCCGTCGAGTGTCACGTGCGTGAATTCCTGCACCTCGACGGTGTCGGCCCGCGAGCGCAGTTCAGCGACCAGCCAGTCGCCGATAACCCGGTGAGCCTCGGTGTTAGGCACTCGCGGACCGGCGGCCACCTGGTGCTCCACCCAGCTCAGCGCCTGGCGCCCGTCGAACTGCTGGGCGGCGGAGGAGCCGTGCCGACACGCCGCTGCCGCCACGGCCGCCGCCGTGAGCCGGAGCGCGAATCTCATCGTAGCTCCCCGGCCGAGATCGCGATCCGCACCGAGCCCGTGATCACGAACTGCGAGAACTTGCGGTTGATGTGGCGGTCCTCGGTGACCACGTTGCTGATCGACAGACCGGCTGTGACGTTAGGTGGCATGTCGGTATCCATGATGAGAACGTACTCGGTTCGGCGCGAATCCGAGATGGGAACGCAGCCGGGCGTCCCCGCCCGGGCCACACAGCCGGTGTTGGCGCTGTGCGAGTAACGCAGCGAGGTGCGCACGTCGGACCGCAATGGAACGTATTCCTGCGGGAACCGGAACGCGAAGGAAGCCGTGGCCGTCAGTTGGTCGCGGTCGCTCAGCGTCAGCGACCCGGACCGCTCCGTCCGGGCGCGCTCGCCGCTCAGAGTCACACTGGTCGTGATCCTGAGGGCCCAGGTCACGGACAGCGACAGCGGTACGGCCCGCGATTCGGTGGCGCTGCGCAGCGGCGCGCCGCCACCCGGCGCCTGCACCTCGGAAACCGACTCCCGCAGCCGCGTTCCCGCGGAGGCGCTGATATTGCTCAGCACGCTGCGTATTGCACCGCGCGAGGGACTGTAGTTCCACCGGATGCTGACGTTGGGCCAGTCCGTTTCCGTTGCGACCTGGCCGAGCTGCACCCCCTGCCGCGCGTTCCAGGCCCGCGCCCGGCGCTCCGCGTACGCCGACGTCACCTGGACGTTCAGCGGCAGGCGCAGCGAACCCGAGATCCTGTCCTGCGTCACTTCCGTCGCCGCGGAGGCCAGCTGGCCATTGTGAACCAGCAGAGCTCCCAGACCCACCAGGCCGGTCTGGAAGGCCACTCCAGGATCGGAACCGGCGCGGTTGAACTGGGCACGAGTGTCCACGCGGCGTCCGGCGTCAACCTGACCCAGGCGGTCCAGGAGCCTCCGTACGGCGCCCGAGTCTCCAAACAGTAGCCGCAGCAGCCGCGACGGGTCGGCGCTCAGAGTCACGTCGGTGGAACGCGCGGTGCTGAAGGCCGTGGGCAACCGGAACGCGCCGGCGCTGTCGCCCTCGGTTCGCTCCGGCGTGGCAGCGTTGGGATCCCGCGCCAAGCCAAACGTCGAGGTGTAGCCGAAGCGCGGCCTGAGCCACGATGAAACATCCGGCGCATAGCTCATGCGCGTTGACAGGGTGCGGGCGCGCTCGAACCCGACGTCGGCACCGAGAAACCGTTGCCGACTCTGCGATGCGACGGCAGCCACGGTCGTCGTGTCACCGTAGTCGCGTAGGTCACGCTCTGAACTCAACTCGGCGCCCAGCTGCAGCGACTGAAACGGCCGGGTGTCGATTCTCGCTGACGTCCGGAGAGCTGCAGTAGTGGTGTTGATCAGGCGCGCGGTGTCCGCTTCGGTTTCAACCGGCACCCGGTACGTTGAACGCTCCACCTCGCCGCGGGTAAGTCCGGAAACCAGCTGCACCTGAACCGGAGTCCAGCGCAGCCGGCTGTCCATCAGACCGCGCACCAGCTGACTGCGACGCATGAACCCGGGGAGAGATCCTAGCAGGTCCCGGACGAAACCGGGCAGCAGCGTGAACGAGCGATTGCCGAGCGTGAGGTTGTAGTCGGCGCGGTAGTCCGACAGCCGAGTACTCGACTGGCTCAGCGTGGTGGTAGCGTCAGCCGACTGCCAGCTTGCCGACAGCGTTACGTTGTCAACCAGCGCGCGCTGCCACCAGGCGTTGCCGCGCCGGGTCCGGCGCAAAGTCAGCAGCACGCTGGACGCATCCGTCCTGGGGCGGCGCAGCCCCTGCAGCCCCTCTGCGAGCACGTCGCTGCGGTTGAGGTAGAAGGGGTCCTCGCCGGCGCGCTCGAACCGCAGCGACAGCGGCGCCGCCAGCCCCAGTCGCTCCAGACCGAAGCGCTCCAACCTTATGGCCGACGCGACCGCGAACTGGTTCTGGCCGATGTAGCTGGGTTCGTCGCCCAGTTGCCGGAAGTTCGGGTCGCGCCGGGACAGCTGCAGCTGCAGGTCCGCGATGTCCGAGGCGGCAACCCGCAGGCTGACAGCTCCCGCATACCCAGCATCGTCCACCACGCCCGTAAGGCGCACATCGTTGACCCACAACTCGGCGCTGTCGGTGGCGGCGCCACTGTCGCGCACGAAGCCCACGGCCAGTTCCTGGACGCGCGCCAGATTGGGAGGGGCCACGCCCGGGTTCCGCACGTGCACGAGATATGGGCCAGAGCAGGCCACGTACGCCAGGCTGTCGCCGCCGCACAGCGCGGCGCCCGACGGCCCCTCGCCGCGCAGCCACCGCGTTTCGACCTCGGCGCGCAGCCGCAGCCACGTGCCGATATCCACCACCGCCTCCGGCTCCCAGGTCACGGTCGAGGCGTGGGCGCGGTAGAGGTAGAAGTTGTTCTCGTCCTGGGCCACCTTCACGTAGAAGGCGAGGTGACGCTCGTTCCACCCGGCGCCGCGCCCGCGGGCCCACACCCTGAGCTGGCGGTAGCCGAGGAAGTTGCGCTCGCCTTCGGGGAACCGGTAAAACGCCTCGGCGCGCTCGCCCACCCGCACGTCGGATGCGATGAGCCGCAGCGAGCGCTCGTTGATCTGCACCGCGCCCACGTTGAATCCGCCGCCCGCCTGCGAGCCCTGGTCCGTCACGCCGGGCGGCGGCTCGTAGCCCAGATCAGCGCGGTTCTCGGTGGACACCACGCTTGCGATCACCTCGCCGTGGCCCTGGCCGCGCGAGCCCGACAGGCCAGCGATCGGCGTCCCGCTCCGCTTGACCCACGGAGCGCCCACCAGCTTCATGCGCGCCAGAGCGAAGAACAGAGTCGACTCAGCCGCTGCCTGTGGGACTGCGATGGTAAGCCGCAGCGCCTGGATCTGCCTCACGTTAGGCAATCCTACTTGGATCGTGTCCGTGCGGAACGGGATCCGGTACAGGCGCCAGCGGCCGAGTCCCGGAATCTGACCGCCCTCGCGCACAAAGAAGCGCTGGTCTCCCACCGGGAACACGTACCGGAAAAAGTTCTCGCCCTGGCCGGTCACGAGCGAGTCGAGCCGCTGATCGTTGTTGAGGTCCTCGGTGTCGGCCCTTCCGTTGCGGCGGGTGCAGTGCGGCGAAGGCGAACCCCACGAGTACACCACCAGTGCCCGCGACAGCTCGGAGCGACACAGGGCAAGACTGTCGACACGTTGGCCGGTGTCCAGATTGACTATCGAGTCCGCAACGTCGCCGAGGATCCCCACGTCGCTGGTGAGCGCGTTGAACGCGTTGGTGAGGGTATCACGCTCGGTGTCGAGCCGGCCCTCGCCCGCCCGGCGGCGGCCGCTGTAAGTCGTGTCCCGGCCGCTGACCCGGAATCCTGTGGGCAGGAAGTCCACCGCGTCCTCGTACACGGTGCCGAAATCGAGCACCATCGTCAGCCCAGCGTTGCGGGCCCGCCGCTCGTCGTCTTCGAGCACCCAGAACTCCAGGAATTCGACCCGGGACAGGTCGAGGCCAGTGGCATTGAGCGGCAGCGTGATGGACCGCCAGCGCGGCCCTGGAGTGTGGGGCAGCAGCCACCGCTGCCGGAAGCTCACCGGGTCCAGGTTGCCGCCCACCGTGTCCGGGTGGAGCGCCATCCACATCACCGTTTCAGCCTGATCGCCGGTACCCTGCGTGACGATCGCGGGGTCGATCTCCCTGGGGACCAGCGTAAACACGTTGCCGTCGGCGCTGGGGATCAGGTTCTGCCACGTCAGCAGCACCGCGTCGGCGTCGCTGAAACCGAGCACCGGGTCAATGCCGGCAGCCGCGGCGCCGCGGCCGGAGGACGGCCTGCTCCCGTACTCCCACAGGTCCTCGCCTAACGGCAGAAACAGGCCACCCTCGGATTCAAAGGTTTCGACGTACGCCACACCCAGCTGGTTGGGAGACGGCCGCGACACCGCTAGCTCCGCGTCGAGGTTGATCCGGGAGGGAGCGCTGGCCGTCACCAGCGGCAACGCGTCCAGCAGCCGCGTCAGGCGTGTCGGCTCGAACACCAGCGCGGCACTGACGCCCCCGACCGCGTTGGACGACGGCTCGAAGCCGAGCGGCGGGCGGGTGAACAGTGTGCGCTCTCGTTGCAACAGTCCGGTCGCGGTGATGGCGCCGTGGTCGCCCAGGTCGTAGCGCGCTTGCAGTCCGTACAGCGACGTGGGCGCGATCGCGAAGGCCGGGTTCTCCTCGTACTGCACGACTACCGTGGTCGGCTGCGGAAACAACGAGTCGGGGTTCAGAAACGTTACCTGCCCGACCTCGTAGTTCATGGTGTAGTCCACTCCGCGCGTCAGCGCGCGGCCCCCCGCCGTTATGCGCTCGCTCCCCGCCCGAATCTGGAAGCCCCCTAGCGACAGGATCCGCCGGTCATCGCCGCCCCGCGAGTCGTAGCCCATCCGCAGCGAATACAACGGCGTGGGCCCCTGCGTCCGCAGCAGGTAGGTGGGTGTGCGGTACAGCGAGTCGTTGCGGAACTCCGGCGCCAGAGCGGCGTCGGCGAACGGCGTCAGGTGGGGAAACACCACGAACATGTCGCGCAGCGGCTGGCCGCCGCCCGGGTCGCGCTCCCGCGGGAACATCCGGTTGTACTGGTCGAACCGAGTCCCGTCGCTCGAAAGGGCAACGCCGGTCAACTGCAGAAAGGTCACATTGCTGCCGGTGGGGCGCTCGGCTTCTGCAACCGTGATCCGCAGCGTGGCCGACTCGCGCACCACATCATCCGTGGCCCCCACGCGGTATGCGTTCCGCATCTCGTGACGGAACGTCGGGACTTCAGTGCCTCGGCGTGGTTCGTGGATCAACACCAGGGTGTCCACGCGCCCGGCGGTGCCGACCGCGGGGAACGTGCCGACGGTATCCCCTGCCGCTGTGACGTACGACACCGCCAGGAAATCCTCCGGATCCAGCCGCGCCACCAGGGCGAGCCATAGGCCCGACGGATCGAGATAGAAGTCGCGGCCCTCGATCAGCGCTTCCCACGTGAAGGGGCCCGCCCGCTGCGGCGAGTCGTCGCGCACCGCCACTGCCTCGATGCCTGTCAACGCCTGCTCGGCCTGCGGGCGATTGGCCGTGCTGCGCCGCCGGTAGGCCCGCACCTGCACCAGCTGCTGGCTCGCCGGGAGGGCTGTGGCCGACAGGCCCAGCGGGTCCACCGCAGGATATCCGGGCAGCAGGGCGGGGTCGATCACGAAGAAGAAGCGCAACGGCTCGAAGTCGCGGTCCTGGAGTTCCCGCTCGACCGGCAGCACGGTGCGGTCACCGATGGTAAACGTACGCCCCCGCACCACATTCCCCTGCTGCTGAGCGAAGATTCCGGACAGCTCGAGCGCGCCCAACTGGGCCTCGACCCGGACACCGAAGTTGTTGGATGGAATGCCAGCAGTGATGAAGCGCGAGGCCGGCGGGGCGAACGTCACGTTTCCGACTTCGACCCGACGCAGGATCTCGTCCTCGAGACCCTGGTAGTACACGTTAACGTTGTTCGAAGTCTGGAACTCGCGTTCCGAGTCGTAGTCCACGTTCACGTGCAGTCGCTGGCCAACCAGGCCGCCCGCCCGCACGGTGAACTGCGGCTCCAGACGCGGCGCGTTGAACCCGCCGCGGCAGCCTTGGGACAGGCGCGTCGCGTCTGCCGAGGTGCAGCGCTCGTTGCGGAACCGTTCCATTCTGAGTTCCAGTCGCGAGTTCACCTGCATCCCCAGCTGCGCGTACTCCGCGATCAGGCTGAGCGGCTGCCGGTCGGGTTCCAGGGCCGGAGCGATGAGTGCCGGAACACCCGCCAGATCCGCACGGGGTGGAGCCACCAGCAGCGACGAGTCGCCGAGCAGCAGCGCGCTCCAGCGCCGGGCCGCCCGCGCCTCCAGTCTCGCGGTGAGCCTGCGCATCCACTCATCCGCCAGCACAGCGGCTGGACGGCGGGGCCAGGCCAGCCGTCCGGAGCCCTCGAAGGCCGCAGGGACCTCCAGAACCAGGCTGTCAGCGCGAAGCCGGGCGACGCGGATGCCGAATGGCTCCTCAGGGCCCTGGGCCAGGGCACGCGAGGCCGTCAGACCGGCCAGGAGGAAGGTTACAGCGAGCCTGCGCGTCACGTTCCGCGGGTTCGGGGTATTATCTTGGCCGGCACTGAGGCGTACGATACGGATGCGAATCCTCTCACGCTACCTCCTCAAGGAGCACGTCGCCCCCTTCTGTTTCGCGCTGGGGGCCCTGACGGGGCTCATGCTGCTCAACCAGATCGCCAAGCAGTTCGCCAACCTGATTGGCAAGGGGCTGCCCTGGGGCGTGATAGCCGAGGTGTTCGCGCTCTCGTTCCCGTTCATGCTGGCGATGACCATCCCGATGGCGGTGCTGGTGGCGGTGCTGCATGCCTTCAGCCGGCTTGGCGCGGACAGCGAGATCGTCGCGCTCAAGGCCACCGGGGTCCACATGGGGCGGTTCGTAGCCCCGGTCCTCGTCGCTTCGACCGTCCTGGCGATCGGCACGTTCCTGTTCGTCGACCAGGTGCTGCCGCGCTCCAATCACAAGCTGAAGACGCTGCTGGTGGACATCGCCCGCAAGAAACCGACCTTCGAATTGAAGGAACAGATGGTCAACGAGGTGGTGCCGGGGCAGCTGTTCCTTCGGGCCGGGCGGATAGACCAGGCGGCCGATCGCATGACCGACGTGGTGCTGTACGACCTTGCCAACGATCAGAGGCGCCGCACCATCTATGCCGACTCGGGCTACATCCGCTACAACGCCGATCGCACCGATCTGTACCTCACGCTGTTCGACGGCTACGCGCACGACTATGACCGCGCCGACGCGGCCGGATTCCGGCGCGTCTTCTTCCGTACTGACCTCGTGAGGGTGGCCGGAGTCTCAAACACGCTGCAGCGCACTGAGGAAGACAACTACAAGGGCGACCGCGAGATGACCGTGTGCGAGATGGACGCCATAGTACGTGGCGACTTCCGCTCCGTGTCCGGCATCGAGCGCGATCGCAGACGGGTCGTGCTGCAGGACGCGCTCTCGCTCGCGGGCGCGCCACCGGTTCCGGCCGACACGACCCCGCCGCCGGCGCACGCCAGGGGAGCCACTGGACTGTATTGCGCCCTGCAGGGTCTGATCGGCTCGTGGCTGGCGCGGCGGAGCGGCGGAGCGAGTGAACCTCCCGCGCCAGCCTCGGGCTCGCTGCGCCAGGGCCCGGTGCAGCTGCCCGAGCGACCGGTGGCCCCGGTGCGCGCGCCAGTGGCTGGCGACCCTGAGGGCACCGACCTCAGGAGCCAGCTCGCGATCTTCGAGGCCCGGCGCCGCGCGGCGCTGCAGCATGCGGCCACGTACCAGGTGGAGATCCACAAGAAGTGGTCGATCGCGGTCTCGTGCATCGTGTTCGTGTTGATTGGCGTGCCGGTAGCGCTGCATTTCCCCCGCGGCGGCATCGGCCTGACGATCGGAGCATCGGTCGCGATCTTCGGCGTGTACTACATAGGGCTGATCGGCGGCGAAACCCTGGCCGACCGGCTGATCATCCCTCCGTTTTGGGCGATGTGGGCGCCGAACCTGCTGATGGTCGCCATCGGCGCCTGGCTGTTCACACGCCTGGGCCGTGAGCGCGCCACCACGCGTGGCGGGGCGTGGGACGAGCTGCTGCGCTACCTGCGCACCCGCCTCAAGCTGCGGCTGCTGGGGCCGGCATGATCGTGCCTCGCATACTGGACCGTTATGTGGTGCGCGAATTCCTGCGCATCTTCGGTATGACCGTCGTCGGGTTCCCGCTGTTTACGATCCTGATCCACCTGACGGACAACATCGACAAGTATCTGGCCCGCGGTATTCCGGCGCGCCGGATCGCGCTCGCCTATCTCTACACCGCCCCTGAGCAGGTCTTCTTCATCACGCCGGCTGCGGTGCTGTTCGCCACCGTGTTCTCCGTCGGAGCCCTGTCGCGACACTCGGAGATAACGGCCGCTAAGGCCAGCGGAGTGTCGTTTCACCGGCTGGTGGCGCCGATCTTCCTGCTGGCGGTCCTGGCCGCGGGCCTGACCTTCGCGCTCGGTGAAGTGGTACCGCGCGCCAACGAGCGCAAGGACGAGCTTACCGGCGACCGGGAAGTCCGCTCCCAGACCGCGCGCTACAACTTCGTGTTTCGCGCCGACGGCGGTCGGACCTACGCGATCCGCAGCCTGGCGGTGCTAGACAGCCAGATGACCGACATCCAGATCGAGCGCGAGGGCACCGGCCCCGAATTCCCCGGCTATTTCCTAACTGCCTCGCGCGGGAACTGGAGCCAAGATACCGGCTGGCGGCTGTACGAGGGTACGTTGCGCCTGTTCCTGAGCAACGACCACGAGATCGCCTTCGGGTTCCGGGAGCTGCGCCAGCGGGCCATGACGGAGCGGCCCGCCGACCTGCTAACCGAGCCCAAGGCCCCGGACCAGATGAGCTACCGAGAGCTGGGCCACTACGTGCGCACGCTGGAGCGCTCCGGCAACAACGCCAACAAGCTGAAGGTGCAGCGCGCGCTGAAGCTCGCCGTCCCTGCGACCTGCCTGATAATCGCGCTGTTCGGCGCGCCGCTCGGCATGAGCGGGGCCCGCAGCGGCACTGCGTACGGGGTCGCGGTCTCGCTGGCGACCACCATCGTGTTCCTGATGCTGATCCAGATCGCCAAGGCCGTCGGCGCCGGTGGCGCGCTCGACCCCACACTGGCAGCCTGGTTACCTAACGGGCTGTTTGGAATCGCCGGCCTGACGCTGTTTCTGCGCGCCCGTACCTGAGCGGACCCGGAAACGAACAGGGAGCAGGTTTTCCCTGCTCCCTGTTCGCTATTCCCTCGTCCCTGTCGCTAGAACGAATACCTCGCACCCAGCTGCAGCCGCCAGCGCGAAGCGTTGACGCTGAGGCGCTCCCTGGTGGGGAGCTGCAGGTTGTAGATCGGACGGCTCAGCCCGGTGCTGTACCGCGCCACGCTGAGCAGGTTCTGCCCCTCGAACTGCGACGTCTCACGAACCCTGCCGCCAACTCCCAGGAACGACAGCAGGTTGAAGATGTCGGCGTGCAGCTCGAGGTCGTGGCCCCGCAAGGTCGGAATGGACTTCGTGACCCGGGCATTCACGAAGCTCTGCCACGGGTTGCGGCAGCTGTTGCGCTCCATGATGCGGCCGCGCTGCTCGCGCAGGCAGGGCTCGCTCTGGATGTATGCGTCCAGCAGCGGCCACTGCGCCGGGTTGTTGAGGCTGATGTCCGAGGCATTCGCCGGGACGTAGACCAGATCGTTGCCTCCCCAGCTGTCCCCGTTGGCGTCGTTCGACACCACGTAGGCGTACGGCGATCCCGACCGGCCCACATAGTAGAGCGAGAACTGGAACCGGTATGGGAGTTGGGCCGTGCCGCTCACCTTCACCTGATGCGGAATGTCGAACGCCGACCGCCTCAGGTTGCGATCCTCCAGCGTGCCGTCGAGCGTGGCGAACCTGAAGTTCGAGCTGGCGATGCTCGATGTCATGGACATCAGGTCCATGGTGCGAGACCAGGTGTAGGAGGCGTTGAACTCCAGGCCGTTCGAGAACCGCTTGTTGAGCTGTCCCGTAATCGATATCGAGTAGTCCTGATTCTCGTTGCGGTGCAGCAGCACGTCACGGGCCCGCGCGGTACGGCGACGCGGGGTCGTCGAGCTGGAGCTGGTCGAGAGCGTGCCGTACAACAAGCGTCCGCCCTCACCCATCGAGTGGCCGCCAGCTCTCAGGTTCACGTCCTCGATGTAGTACGAATTCAAGGTGCGCGTGTACACGGCATCGAACGTGCCGACCACTCCCCACGGCAGCTGCCGGTCGAAACCCACGGTAGCGCGCATGGTCTGCGGGAACCTGAACTCCGGGTCGTAGAAAACGACCGAGGGAATCGGCGCCACCGCTCCGGTACCGCAGGTCGTCGGCTGGGCGTTCACGTCCGCGGTGAACGCCGGCACGTTGGCGCCAGTGCAAATCAGGCTGACCTGCTCCAGCCCGGTGTTCGCGTACGCGTTCGAGGTCCACACGTAGGGCGGCCTGCCGCTGAAGACACCGACTCCGCCACGGATGTAAAACGACCCGTCGCCGCGTGCGTCATAGTTGAAGCCGATCCTCGGCGACCAGAGTATCTGGCTCGTCGGTTCGGTGTCGGTCCGAACGCCCAGCGGGCGGCTGGTGCTCACGTCCACCGCCGTGTCCAACGTGATGTTGTAGGCAGGGGCGTCCATGTTCGGGAAGTCGGCGCGCAAGCCGAACGTGAGCGTCAGCCGCGGATTGGGCTGCCACTGGTCCATCACATACAAGCCATACTGCGTGACGTCGAAGTTCGCGACCGGGCCGTCGGGACGCTGCGGTCCCGGAAGAGCAATCTCATAACGGTTGGGATTGCCGGCGGCCAGCGAGTCCGCGTTCCTGAACGACCACACGCCGAGCGAGGCCGGGAAGAACACGTTGTAGAACCCGAACAGCTCGTTGTGCGTGCCCAGGATCAACGTGTGACGACCCATGTTGATCGTCAGGTTGTCAGTAATCTCGACGATGTCCTGATCGAGACGATTAGCGTGAGAGAACCGGTCGGCGCCGATCGCGATGTTGGTTCCGGCGCGGTCGCCGCCGACGAAGATCAGGGGACGGCGATTGGGCAGCGCGCGCTGGTCGCGCACCGTGGTGTAGGACAGCAAGAGTTCGTTGGTGAGCCGCGACCCGAACGGCGTGTTGAGCCGGGCACGCAGCGTGTTGGTGACCGACTCGAAGTTGTAGCCGCTGTTGGATAACTGGTAACCGTCGCGGAACCCCGTCGCCGTCGGAGCGCGAATCAGGTTGTAGTCCGAGGCGTCAACCCGGTTCCACGAGAGTTCCAGCTGGCTCGCGCCGCCCAGCTGCGCAGTCAGCTTGAAGAAGAAGTTGGTGTCCGGGTTCTTGATCGTCGGCGCCCGGAAGTCACCCGGATCGAACCCGAGCTGGTCGCGCGCGATCTGCGCCACCCGCTCGGCCGTTGCACGGCGGATTCCGACGCCGACCGAGTCAGCGCCGCCGGTCGTGTCCGATCCGATCGTGATGCCGGCGAACGGCGTGCTGCGACGGGACAAATCAACCACTCCGAAGAAGTGGATCCGGTCGCGCTGGATCGGTCCGCCCAACGTGAAGCCGTACTGCGACAACGTAAAGTCGGCGGCCGGGTTCCCTGCAGTGTCGTTTCCAACCAGCCCCTCATTCTGATGGTATCCGAACACCGAGCCCCGGAACTCGTTGGTCCCGGTCCGGGTGATCGCATTGACGAGACCGCCGGTGAAACCTCCCTGCCGCACGTCGAACGGCGCTAGCAGCACCTGGAACTCGCGCACCGCCTCGACCGAGATCGGCCGCGCGTTGGCCTGACCACCGGGCGTGCCGGAGGCCGCAAGGCCGAACAGGTCATTGTTAACACCGCCGTCGATCTGGATGTTGTTGAATCGGTTGTTCTGCCCGCCGATCGAGGTTCCGACCACGCCGGGCACGGTCTGGATGAAGTCAGTGAAGTTGCGGTTGAGCGACGGGAGGCTGCGAATCAGCCCTTCCGTAACGTAGGAGACCTGGCCGGTCCTGCCAGGCGAGAGCAGCGCGTTCTCGGGAGCCGCCTGCACCTCGATTGCGGTCAGCTCGACCGCCGCGCCCTCAAGCCGCAGATCCACTTCCGCCACCTGCCCCAAGCTCACGGCCAGCCCGCTGCGGCGCGAGGGCCGGTAGCCGACAGCCCGTGCTTCGATGGAGTAGGTTCCCGCGATCACGTTCGCGATGAAGAACCTTCCTCCCTCCACCGTCTGGCCGGCGAACCGCAGTCCGCTGGCGGCATTCACCATCGTCACCGCCGCCCCGACGATCGGAGCTCCGTTCTGATCGACTACCGTCCCCCGCACGGCAGCAGTGGTCACTCCCTGTCCGAGCGACTCCCCCGGAAGGAAGAACACAGCCATCGCGGCAAGGACGAGCGCGGCCAGCCCGCGCTGGACGCGGGTGAGCGCCGTATCAAGCCTCATAGCACGCTCCTGGGTTTTTGTCAGCTTGGTTATACCGAACGAGCACAGGTCCTTCAGGGCCGGCCAAAGTTAATTCCCGGCAGGGGGGCCAGCAAGGAATCCGAGCCTAAAGATCCCGTCATAGAGACAGGGGGGACGGTGGTCAGGGGTCTGCAATCAGGGGACGGTGGTCGGGGGTCGGCCCTCAGGGGCCGCCGAACCGGCGCCACAGCGCGTAGGCCGGCAGGCCCGAGACGATCAGCCCGAAGGCCAGCAGCGCCCGATCCGCGTCCCTGGCCAGCGCGTTGACGATCATGGCGGTCGCCGCCAGGATGAACAACGCCGGCACCACCGGGTAGCCGACCACCCGCACCGGCCGCCGCAGCTCGGGGGCCCGGGCCCTCAGCACGAACACGCTCGCCGCCGCCAGGGCGTAAAAAGGCCAGGTGGCCAGCACAAAGGTGTCCGAGAGCGCCTCGAAGTCCAGGAACAGCACGAACAGGACCGCCATCCCGGCCGTCAGGACGATCGACCGCGAGGGGGTCTGGAACCGCGGGTGCACCCGGGCCAGCGACCGGAAGAACAGCCCGTCGTCCGCCATCGCGAAGAAAATCCGGGGACTGGTGAACATCACGCTCGCCACAGCGCCCAGCGTGGAAACCATGACCGCCAGGCTTACCAACCCCACGCCCACCCTGCCCACCAGCAGCTGCGCCGCGTCAGCTGCTACCAGCGTGCTCGTCCTCATCTGCGCCACCGGAATCAGGTAGAGGTATGCCGCGTTGGCCGCGAGATACACGCCGATGATGGCCACAGTGCCGATCACCAGGGCCCGCGGCAGGTTGCGCTCCGGGTCGCGGATCTCGCCTCCCACACGCGCCAGATCCGCGAAGCCGTCGTACGCCCACATTACCGCAATGAGGGACAGCCCGAAGGCGCCGGCGGTCACCGGACCTTCCACCTGGGTGAAATTGGCGAAGCTGCCGTCTCCTATGAGGTAGGCCCCTAGGAAGATCAGAACCAGGGCGCCGAACTTGCCCGCCGAGGTCAGATTGACCACCACCGAGGCCCAGCGCACCCCGACATAGTTGAGAGCCGCCATGACCGCTATCACGCCCGCGGCTACCAGGTGCACCGACAGGCTCCCGTCGGCCGGCGCCCGCCCGTGGATCACGCGCAGCAGGTACTCGGCAAAGACCGTCGAAATGGCGCCCAGCGAGGACGCCCGGATCACGACCAGCTCAGACCAACCGTACAGAAACCCGGCCAGGTTGCCGTGACCCTCCTTCACCCAGCGATAGACGCCGCCGGAGTTGGGAAACAGCCCTCCCAGTTCCGCGTACGTCAGGGCGCCGCACAGCGCGAGCGCTCCACCCACTATCCACACCGACAGCATGGGCAGCGCCGCGGGAACCTGGTCGGCAATCCGCGCCGGGACCCTGAAGATGCCGCTGCCAATAGTGGAGCCGATTACCAGAGCGATGGCGCTGAAGAGGCCGAGGCTCCGAGGCAGCCTCGAACCCCACCGGTCTTCCCCGGGCGTGGTTCCCTGCTGTGGTTGCATCGGCCTAGTGTAACACGGCCCGGTAGGGTCGAACAGCCGCGACGTGGCGACCGGCGCCAGAACCCCGGTATCTTGAGTGGTTATGCCTGATGCCCTTCTGCGCCACCACCGGTTCGCCCAGCTGGTCGCGGGTTGCACTTTCCTCTTAATAGTTGCCGGAGGACTGGTCACCAGCACCGGCAGCGGGCTCGCAGTACCGGATTGGCCGCTCTCGTTCGGCCAGGTATTCCCGCGCATGGAAGGCGGCGTGCTGTTCGAGCACGGCCACCGTATGGTGGCCTCCGTGGTCGGCCTACTGATCGTCGTTCTTGCCGCCTGGACGCACCTGGTGGAGCCCCGGAGTTGGGTACGACAGCTCGGTTGGGCCCTGCTCGGTGCCGTGGTGCTCCAGGGCGTTCTGGGCGGTCTCACGGTACTGATGCGGCTGCCAGATGCGGTATCGGTCGCCCACGCCGGTCTTGCGCAGCTGGTGTTCTCCGCGACGGTCCTGATGGCCGCAGTGACGGCTCCGGGCTTTCGACTCGTGGCGCCGCGAGGCGAGCGCGGCGCTGAGCTGACCAGGCTTGCGGCGTTGATCGCCTGCGCCGCGACGTTCGCCCAGATAGTGCTCGGCGCAATAGTGAGACACATCGGCGCCGGACTTGCGATTCCGGATTTCCCGCTGAACTACGGCCGGATCATTCCGCCCTTCGATGCTGCGCCGATCGCGTGGCAGTTCGCTCACCGCCTCGGCGCCGTGGTCGCCGCCGGCTGCATTGCCTGGCCAGCCTGGAGGGTGCTGCGGTTGCACCGCGCCGATTCCTGGCTCAGGCTTCCAGTCCACCTGCTGCTGGCGGCGACCGCCACCCAGATCCTGCTGGGCGCTCTGACCATCTGGCTGCGCCGCGACGTGGTGCCCACCACCGCCCACCAGTCGGTTGGCGCACTGGTTCTCGCCCTCATGGCGCTGGTGGCGATCAGGGTCCACCATGCATTGCGGCCGGTTGGAGCCGCCTGAGCTGATGAGCAGCGCGCCGACCGCTCTGCCTGCGGCAGGCGACGCGGAGCCGGTCGCAGCGGCGAGCCGCCCCTCCGACTTCCTTCAGCTCACCAAGCCGCGGCTCACCCTGCTGGTTGTAATGACCACGGTTGCCGGCTTCCTGGCGGCGCCTGGACCCTACGATCCCGTGCGGCTCGTGCATGCCTTGGTGGGCACCTGGCTGGTCGCGGCAGCTGCCGCGGCGTTCAACCAGGTGCTGGAGCGGCGCCAGGACGCGGCGATGTCCCGCACCCGCTCGCGGCCGCTGCCTGCGGGGCGAATGACGGTCATGCCGGCGCTGGGGTTCGCCGTGGCGCTGTTCACGGGCGGAACCGCTTACCTGGCCGCGTTATCCAACCCGCTGACGGCTCTGCTGGGAGTCGTCACCACCACCAGCTACGTGCTGCTCTACACGCCGCTCAAGCGCACTACGCCCCTGGCCACACTAGTCGGTGCCGTCCCGGGCGCGATTCCGCCGATGATGGGCTGGTCGGCGGCGACCGGCTCCCTGGGCGCTGAGCCTTTTTCCCTGTTTCTCATTCTGTTTTTCTGGCAGATGCCGCACTTCTTGGCGATCGCCTTGCTGTGTCGAGACGACTACGCCAGCGCCGGCTTCCGGGTCCTTCCGGTCGTGGAGCCCGGAGGGCGGTCCACCGCCCGACAGGCCGTGGTGCACGCCGGAGCGCTGGTCTTCGCAGCCCTGCTGCCGTTCGCGCTGGGAGTGGCCGGCAGGTGGTACGCGCTCGGGGCGCTGGCGCTCAGTCTTACGTACTTCGGGGCGGCGTGGCGGCTGCTTGGTGACCCTTTGAGCACCGCGCGCGCGCGTGCGCTGTTCCGGTTCTCGCTGCTCTATCTGCCGCTGCTGCTCGTGCTGATGCTGTTCACACCGGCATGATGGACGCCGCCGTACTCCCGCACCTAAACGCGACACTCAACGGAATCACGGCCGCACTGCTGATCACGGCCTGGAGGCTGATTCGCCGCAAGCGCGTCGCGGCCCACCGCCGCACGATGCTCGCGGCGGTCGGCACGTCGGCGCTGTTCCTGATTTCGTACCTGGTGTATCACGTCCAGGTCGGCTCCAGGCCGTTTCCCGGCCAGGGCTGGCCGCGGACACTGTATTTCTCCGTCCTCATTTCGCACACGGTGCTGGCCGCCGCCATCGTGCCCCTGGTCTTGGTGACGCTGGCGCGCGGCCTGAAGCTCCGGGTGGCTGCGCATCGCCGGATAGCCCGGTGGACACTCCCGTTATGGCTGTACGTGTCCGTGACCGGCGTGATAGTGTACTGGATGCTGTACCGGACAGAGTGGTAGGGTTAGGCTTCGGGATGACAGCTTCCGAGCCGACACGGACCCTGCTGATAGCGGACGACGACGAAGACCTGTCGCGGGTCCTGGTACGGGCGTTCGCACAGCGCGGCTGGCTGGTGCGCACCGCGAGGACCGGGGCGGAGGCGGTTGCCCTGGCAAGGTCCGGGGACGCGATCGACGCCGCCATTGTAGATCTGGTGCTGCCCGGCACGGGGGGACTCGACGTGGTCAAGGAGCTCCGTGGCTCGAACCCCCGCTGCCGCATCATAGCGGTCAGTGGCGTAGCTTCGGCGGCGGTGGAGGAGGCCTTCCTCCGTGCCGGGGCGAACCTATTCCTGGCGAAGCCGATGGATCTGGACGCGCTGATCAACGCCGCGAGCGGCTGACCCGTTTGGCTACGAAACAAAGGCCCCGGGTGTCCTGGGACACCCGGGGCCGCACCATTCAAGTCAGATCTACTCTAGCGTATGTACACCGACAGGCGATACGAGTAGGTCAATCCACCTGTGTCCCAGCCGTTCACGTAGATGTGATACGTCCCGTCCGCAAGCGGCGGGAAGTTGAGCGTGAGGTTCTCCGGGTTGCCCGCAGTCGCGCCGCCGAAGCCGCCGACGAATGCGTTGCATGCGGCGTTGCACGCCAGCAGGTCGATATCCGGGTTGGTCGCGCCGCCGGCACCCGTGCCCGCGAACGTCAGCTGGATCACCACCGTGTCGCCGGCTACCGAGCTGAACGTGTAGAAGTCATCCACATCGCCGGCGCCCGTACCGTCGTCAATCGTCCCGTATATCACGAGCGGGTTCGCTGATGTCGTGCCGGTCAGCGTGATAGTGGTGCCACCCGGAGTATTGTTCGCCGGCTCGGTGGGATCACCAGGCGTGGTGCTCACGGTGATTGTCCCCGAGGTGCTGAGCGATGGGATCGTCGTCCCCGAAACTATTACGTTGCTCACGGTGACGGGTCCCGTTCCGGGCCGCGAAGCGATCACCTTCATGCTGTCGGCGGTGCGCTGTACCAAGAAAGCCTGCGCCCCGTTCACAGTTACCTGCGAAGGTCCGGGCGCCGTCGTTGCCGTGCGGAATGTGCACAATCCGTTGCACCGCACCACGATCGTGTCGAGGTAGTTGCCCGCTCCGTTAGTCACCGTTCCGGGGAAGAACGAGGCGTTGATCGTGGAGCTAGCCATCGAGCGAAGCGAGTCAATCGTCCCGGTACCAACGGTCGCATTGGTCACCATGATCGTGCCGGTGTAGGCCGTGGCCGATATCACCACCAGCTGGGTCGCGCTCTGCGAAAGACGAATGGCAGTCGTGGAGCCAAGCCGGACCTGCGACGATGAACTGAAACTGACACCCGCTGGAGCCGTCACAGTCATCTGTGTGTTCGGACCGAACGCGCTCGCGGCCACGGCGACGGTGCCCCGGAACCTCGCCCTCGCTATGGCAATGCTGTCCGTTTCGAGACTGGCGATGTCTACAACTCCAGTTTCGGAGTTCCCGCGGAAGCGCAGGTTGGTGATCCGTGCCTTGCCCGCGTATGGATAGCGCGCCATCGCCTTGATGGTGAAACTGTCGCGGGAGATGATGTAGGCGCTGTTCGGGCCGAAAAAGACGCCGGAGGCCGCCGGGTCGAACACATAGGTCGCCGGTACCTGAACCGTAAGCGTCTCACCCGCAGTGATGAACGACGACACCGGACCGGAGGGTGTGTTGGTCACGATCGTGTCAGCAACGGCCGTGCCGACCACCGAGGTGGCCCCGGTGAACGTGGCTGGCAGCACCAGCACCCGGAAGCTGGCGCTCTGCCCCTGAGTGGTCACCGTGACGGTTGTGATCCCGCCGATAGCGGACACGCCGCGCACGAATGCGCGGGCGTACGCCTGACCGGGAATGGGGCGCGCCTCGTCTACGTTGACCACGGCGATGGTGGGATCTGCCGTGGACCAGGTGATCCCAGTCGGTGACAGCGGGTTGCCCTGTGCGTCGCGCAGGATTGCCTCGACCGCGGTGCTGTCACCATACCGCACAGTAACCGAAGTACGGTTCAGTGCCAGCGCAGCCGGCCCTTCCCGCAACGAGCTCGTCGGGTCGTCGAAGCACGCGGCGGCCCCAAGCACGATTAGTGCGGCCGCGGCCAGACCAGACTTACGATGACGCTTCATGATCCCCCTCGCTCAGTAAAACGCGTGATCCCTACCGATTGCGATCTCTCAGGCGAGTGCTCTCGATCCCAAGGATGCGGTAAACCTCCTGCGCACTCTCAGGCCCCAGCACCCTTTCCCACTCCTGCTGCGTCACTTCCTGCCGGTCGTTAGTACCCAACAACACGTAGTGACCGAACCCCGACTGATCCACAAACACGTAGTAGCGGTTTCTATCCCGCGTGAATTTCCACACCTCGAACGGCCGGGGAGAGGCGGCGGGACGCCGGTGGACCTCGTCGGGGCGGCCGTTGCGCAAATAGATGCGCCCTCTGTCGGTCCGCCAGCCGGGCACCTGCCCGGCACCACCCTCCCGAAACGACTCGTTCACATACGTCACGGCGCGATAGAACTCGACCAGGGCCGTGTTGTCAGGCGTTTCCGGCGTCGGATCGCGCCGGTTCCAGAACTCCACCAGAAAGCGCCGCTTGCCCTCCAGCGTCAGGTTCTGATAGACGCCTCGCTCCTGATCCTGCTCCAAGTACACTATCGGCGCCTGGAGCGAGTCGAGCCGCGCTTCGTCCGCTTCGGCGAAGAACTCCTCAGCCGCCCTGCGGCTCGGTGGCGGAGCTGCGGCAGCGAGCGCCGCCACACCAGCCATCGCGAACCTGGCTTCCGCGGTAACGGTGCTGTCGCCCAAGCGAACCCGAAGCCGCAGCACATAGTTGCCTTCAGGCAGCCCGGTCAGGTCCAACTGGCCTCGCGTGACGCCGCCCTGCGCCGCGACCTGCACGGGCCTCGGCGGCGTGGCGACTATCGTACGCGTGCCCGAGATCACCTCTGCCCGCAGCTCTCCGGTCATCGTCTCGACGCCGCGCGGATACAACTCCGCGTAGTAGTACAGCACGGCGTCTGTCGGCGTCAGGCTGGGCACCGGGGCGCTGCGCAGCAACATGCTTCCCCGGCGAACTTCACCCGCCGTCGCAGCATCCGAATCCGACGCGGCCATCCGCACCGCGGTCGCCACCAGCAAATCGCTGATGGCCGGTCGCTGGGCCCAGGCCCTGACCTCGGCCTCACGCTCGATTGGATTGCCGCCGTCGGGCTGCACCCTGACCACAACGCGGTAGCGTCCGGGCGCCATCGGCGGGAGTCGGAATGACTCCGCCACAGTTGCCCCACGCGTCGCCAACACCGTGGCCGGCACTTCCCGCGACCACTCGCCGCGCTGAAGCTCCAGGCCTGCGCTGTCCAACACCGCGACCGAGAACCGGTACCGCCCGCTGCGACCTCGGTGAGCGAACAGCTCGCCCGGTCTCAGCTCACAAACCCCTTCGATTGTCGTCGTGGCGCTAGCCGGGCTGTAGAACCGCAGCGTCGCCACAGTTAGGGGGGCATCCTGACCCCCCGCCTTCCCCGCCGATGCCAGGGCCGCCACGGCGCCCAGCATCCAGCCCATCCAACGACGTCGTCTCATTCGTGGCGGGCCAGCCGCCGGCGGCTGGCCCGCTCCGCTTAGATATCAGGCTACCAGTTCAGCCCGACAGTGATCATGTTGACCGACCCCAGTACACCCAGGTGCCGGTAGGCATAGTCGAACGAGATGCCGATGCCACGCGGGTCGCGTTGCCACCTCAGCCCGCCGCCGGCCGACAGGCCGTCGGAACCGTCACTCACGGTGGACTCGAATCCCGCGTAATTGGGACTGCTGGGACCGGCCGGATCCAGGTTGTTGTCAGGCTGCGTAGTCCAGCCCAGACGGCCCGCCAGCTGGAACCCGGAACCGCCGAGGTTCATGGAGTACTCCCCGGCGAAGTTTACGGCCGGCTCGGTGTTGTTGGGCTGCGTGAACTCGCCCAGCACGGAGAACCGGCTCGACTGGGTGGCGAACAGGTCGTATGCCATCGACACCCGGAAGATCACCGGGAGCGACCACTCCTTCGTGCTTAGCCGCGCCCGCGCCGGCTCCTGCGGGACGTCCTGCTGATCCAGCGGGGGCTCGCGGTTCACCAGCACATCGAGCGCCGAGCCCTCGTGACGAAGGCTGGAACCGAGGTTCTGGATCACGAACGCCGCCCGGATCGGCCTCCCACCCACCGAGGCGCGGAAGCTAGTACCGAAGTCGACCGCGAAGGCGCGACCAACCACATCGCCCAGCCGGTCGTTGATGAACTTAAAAGTCATGCCCGCCGAGAAGCGGTCCGAGAACTGCTGCGAGTAAGTGAACCCAAGCGCGGTCTGGGAGACCGAGTACACCTCGCCCAGCTCACCCTGCGGGTCCTCGACCGTGTACACCGGCTGGTCGCTGAAGCCGAAGTTGGTGACCGAGAGTCCTATGGCTCTCGAGCCACCACTGAACGGCATGCCGATCGCGAGCCAGCTATACCTGGTGTCGGCCACGTAGTTCATCTGCGAGGCCAGCAGTCCGGGCCGCGGCATCAGCGCCAGTCCGGCGGGGTTGTAGTGCACCGACGAGACGTCGGTCACGATGGCGGCGAACCCGCCACCCAGCGCTGCGCCTCGTGCCGAGGCGGGCACCAGCAGGAATTCCGCCGCCGTGGTGCCGTAGGCGGTGTTGTCGGACTCGATCTGGCGAATCACCCCCTGCGCGCGGGCGGCGCTCGTTCCGGCCACCAGCAGGCCGAGGGCGATCATTACTGAACGGTTGCGCATGTCAGGCCTCCGTGGGGGCCGGGCCGGAGCCCGGCCCCCGGGTCAGTTACTGGGCGAAGTTGACCACCGTGAACCGGCCGATTTTCTCCCGGCCGTCAGGCGTCTCGACGTGATAGAAGTACACGCCGCTCGCCACGAACTGGTTGTTGCGGTTGCGGAGGTTCCACACCAGCTCACCGCCGCCCGCCGGATCATTGTGATTCAGGACGTTCACCAGGATTCCGCTGGTACTGTAGATACGGATCACCGCGCGGTCCGGCAGGTTTACGAACCGGAGCACCTTGGTGTTCGCCGTGATCTCCAGCTGGTTGGTCACGTAGTACGGATCCGGTACCGTGTGAATCCGGCTCAGGTCGCCCGAATTGGAAGCGATCTGGAAGCCCTGAGTCACGCGGATCACATACTGCAGCCCCGGTGGGTAGCCGGTCCGGGTGCTGGTGGCCGGAACGTAGTTGTAGTTGGAGCAGTCGGTCGGAGGCGTGCTGTAGAAACCAGTGCCCGCCGGTAGCGCTGGAGTGCAGGTGGCCGTCAGACCTGCGCCGCCAACTGCCCTCAGGCGCCACACCGTGCCCGCGGCCGGAAGCGAACTCATCTCCATCCACCACGCTTCGCCGTTGATCACGAACACGATGCCGTTACCATCAGCAACGCCGTCGCCGGTCACATCGAGCGGCTGGATTGCTGCGCTGCTCTGTAGCGGAGCACAGGTGATATCCCACCAGTCCGGGGTGCAGACCGGCGCGATTGCGTACAGCGCGTGATAGCTAGCTGTCGTCATGTTCGGGCTACCCGTGCCGTCAGCTAGTTCGCCGGCCGTTACTCCAGCCGCCGCCAGAGCGGACATGTTCAGGAACCCATAGCCGGCGCCGAGATCGCGACGGAACGGCAGGTTCACACGGTGGGTCGAGTCTCGCACCGTAACGGTACCGCCCGCCCCCCACGTGACCACGAAGTCGGCCGGATACCAGCTAGCTAGCGCGTAGCCGTAGCCGCGGAACAGCAGGTTCACGTTAGCCGTGGGCTGCCGATACGACTGCGGTGCCCATATCCGCGTCACCCCGGTAAGCTGACCCGCGGTGTTTGCGGCAGAGGCGTTGAAGTTGATGGTCGGGTCCGCCGGCTCCGAGTTGCCCTCGAACCACCGGGACCGCATCAGGTAACGGCTGGCCTGCCCGCCGATACCGAAGCGTCCCTGGGTAAGCGTCACCGAAGGCGTGTTCGAGAGTGCCGAGGTGCGTCCGGTAAACAGCACCGGCATTCGCGAGGACTGAGCAAAGGCCGCCGAGATGCCCACGGCCTGAGCACGCTGAACGTCGAACGGCACCAGCGCCAAACCGCCCTCGAACTCATTCACGACAGTCGGCTGCGCGTTGAAGTCCGGCGGGTTTATGTCGAAGCTGGTCCGGAACGTGTCGGCGCCCGCGATGAACGACACGTACAGCTGCGGGTGGGTGCCGATGCCGCCCGTAAAGCCGGCGACCAGCGAGTCAATCCGCGCGATGAAGTCGCCGGTGGGCAACGCCTCCGCCACGAACGACAGGAACCCGTAGTCAACGTTGTTGACCGGCGGAATCGGGCCGCTGAACGTGCCGTTGTCCGGGTCTATCCTCGGGAACTCCGCCGAGGGATCGAGCTGGGTGGCGCCGTTGTCGCCGAACATGCCGGTGATGAACACCGCCGGCTGGTTGTTCGAGCTGGGCGCCCGCGGCGTCACCGTCTTGGTGACCAGCGGCGACTCGAGCGAGCTGGGGCCCGACTTAACGCTGTTCACGTCAACCGCCGTGACCGCGTAGAAGTAGCGGAACCCGTTGCGGACGCTGCGATCGGTGAACGCGAACGGCACGCCGGTGTCATTGAGTCCCGACACCGTATCGGCCGTTACGTGGTAGATCGTCCCGTTAGCCAGCTGCACCCTGCCGCCGGGCGGGATCTGAATGATGTCACCCGAAAGCGGGATGTCCCAGGTTGGACCCGAGCCGTTCGGGTTGAACGCGACCGGGCAGGTTGTAGTGATGCCAAGCTCGGGCGCGCACTGGTTGCCGTAGTCGCTGGTCCAGAACTGGCCCGTGTAGTCCGTGATGGTCGTGCCGCTGTAGTCGAACGAGGCGATCATCTCCATCTGCGCCTGGCTCCGGCCGCGCCAGATCCGGTAGCCTTCCACGTCGAACTCGCGGAAGTTCGGATCGTATAGCGCGTTGGTCACATCCGAGGCCACCGCGAAGAACGGATCGCCGACGGTCTCGGTGACGCTACGGGTCCACGCGATGGTCACCTCGTTATCGCCCGCCACGAGGTAGAACTCCGGCACCTCGGGCGCGAACGGCAGCAGGAACCGCGCATCGAACACGGCCTGCGCCACCAGCGACTTGTTGAGCAGCGAACGCGGCACGGTCGTCACTTCATCCTGCGTGATGGTGCCGTCGCCGTTGACGTCGCTATGGTTGATCCAGCCGGCGGCGCGGTCCACCGCCCGCAGCGTGTCCGTGCCCGCCACCAAACGTGAACCCTCGATGGCGAAGCCGGGAACCATGTTGCCGCCGATGAACGGCGTTAGGCTGTAGGTACCCATGCCGGGGTAGCTCTGCACCGGCGCGGCGTGGACGTACGCCACCACGATCACGGCGGACTCTCCCGGACCCAGGCTGAACGGGCCGGAAGACTCGAAGAACCGGGTGTCAGCCGGCACCTGCGCCCAGAAGCAGAACCTGCGAGCCTGCGGGTTAGAGACCGAGCAGGTGCCGTCGGCTGGAAGCAGGTTTCCCGACAGGTTGCGCCACAGCCGCTGCACACCAACCGCGTCCGGGAACGGCGCGCCGTTGGTGGTGTTGCCCGACATGGCGATGCCGATGTTGTTCGGGCTGGCGAGGTACTTCACGCCCTCGAAGCCCGGGGCCGGCGCGAACGGGGCGCCGTTGATGTCAGGCGGGAACTGCCAGGTCGGCTCGCGAAAGTCCGACTTGTAGGCCATGGCGATGTTGAACGGCAGAATCGCATTGGAGTAGTTCTGCCCCGCCTGCCCGACGTCCGGGTCCTGCGCGAAGGCCGCGTACATGTTGGTCCACGCGAAGCCGGTGTCCGGGATCTGGACGTTGTAGGCTGCCTCGGCGCGGTCCTGCCACTCGTTGGCGATCGCGACGATCTCGTTAATATCAGCCTGCGTATAGCCGTAGTTGGCCAGGTTCGCGTACCGGGAGGCATCACGCGCCGTGATGTTGATGAACCGGTACAGGAAGTACACGATGTCCTGGTTGCCCGAGGGGAAGTTCCACGCCAGAGCGCGCTGCTCGACCAGGATTCCCATCGAGTGCTGGCGGCCGGCCGAAAGGTTCGGGTTGCCGTCCCAGAACCTGGTCCACAGGTCCTGCTGCGACACGGTGCGCCGCCCGATCAGCGCGGCGTTGAACAGGGTCGTGTCCCGGACATACGCGGCGCTGGGCCACTCGGCCAGGTCCGCGGCCGAGAGGCCGTTGAACACGTTGGTGCGGCCTTCGCCGTGCGCCTGGTCGCCGCGGGGGTCGAAGAAGAACGCTCCAACCGTGTCCCCCGGCCACGTGAAGCCCGGTTGGTCGCTACCAGGGATGATGGCTGCGACCTGGAGGCCGGAGTTGAAGATGTACTGGTTCGGGCTGCCCTTCGGCCAGAAGCCGCCGCCCACGACCGGGCTGTTGGTCGGGTCCACGCAGCTTTCGCCGATGTTGTTCACGTTGCACTGGACCCGGTTCACGTTCATCAGAACGTTCACCGCGCCAGCGAACAGGTTGAAGCCACGCGCCGCAGCCGGCCGCGTGGTCCGCCGCACTGGCCGCGCGGCCTCCGCCGACGACGCGGCAATCAGGGCCACGCCGCCGAGCAGGAACACCGCCCGAGCCATTCGCCGGAAGAGCTTCGATGCCATGCGAACTCCTTGACCGTTTTGGCCGGAGGCACCTGGTCAGGCGCCTCCGGCACCAGTGACGCGTTAGAAGTTGAGCTCGAACCCGATCCGCATGTTGAATCCGGGGCCGCGCAGTGTGTGTGGGCCCTGGAACAGGTTGAACCACTCACGGAAAGCACGGTCCTGCTCGGCCTCCGAGAAGAACCCGTCCCCGTTGCCAAACCGGGCCTCGGCGCGCCGCAGCATGATGCAGTCCGGCAGGCCCCGCGAGGCGCCAGTCAACCACTGCGAGCAGTTGAGGTTCGCGCCGGTCTCGGTGACGCCGTTGACCGTGCGGGTTTGCCACAGGTTTCCGGCGTCCTGCTGAAGAGTGACGCGGACCGGACTGATAGTCTGCTCGGCAAACTTCTCGTTCACCACGTCGCCGGTCTCGGCGAAGATCGCGGTGAGGTTCTCCCAGTTGAACAGGTTGCGGAAGTCCGCGAACAGCGTGAGGTCACGCGACCCAAGGCGGAACCCGCGCGTGACGCGCAGGTCCACGTTGCGGAACCATGGCATCCGGGAGCTGTTCAGCGTCTCCGTCCCGGTGGCCACCAGGCCGAACCCGTTGCCCGGCCCCCTCGATCCAGCGCCGGCGTTCTCGATCCGCGTGTAAGGCAAACCGCTCGCGAACCGGAAGGTCGCAAACATCCCAGTGTTCTGGAGCAGCGATCCGGCGAGGGTTCCGGAGCGCCAGCCGTTCGGGAAGTTGAGCGCCAGCGAGCCGGCGATCGTGTGGGTCCGATCGTTGCGCGTGGTCAGCAGCGCCTGCGGCGGAGGAACCCGATCTCCGGTGACGTTGCTGATCTGGCGCGACAACGTGTTCAGGTACTCGAACGGGTCCGAACCCGTGCTGCGCGCCGACTGGTAGGTGTAGGACACCGAGCCCTGGAACAGCGAGCCGATGCGGCGATCCAGCCTGATGTCCACGCCGCGCACGTTTCCGAAGTCGGCGTTGGTCATCACGTTGAGGTTCTGGACCTCGTTCCGCTGCGGATCGTAGATCGGAAGGATGCGCGCGGTGATGTCCGAGACCTTGTCCTTGTTGTAGGCTGAGATGTCGAGCACCAGGTCGTCGTTGAAGGCGTGCCTGATGCCGAACTCGAACAGGATCGTCTTGCCGTAGTCCAGGTCCCGCCCGAACACGTCATTGGTGTTGGTGAACGCAAGATCCGCGTTGACACCGGTAGCCAGCAGGTTGAAATCCGGCGCCTGAGGCTGATGAGCGTAGGAGAGCCGGAAGCCCGTGCGGTCCGTGATCGGGAACGAAACCCGGATGCTGGGCGACAACGCACTCCTGGGAGCGGACTCGAACATGTTGCAGGTGGACCAGCCGGCCGAGTCGGCCGCGGCAAGCAGCGCCGCGCAGCGGTTCGCTACCGCCGTGTCCTCGGCGGTGCGGGCACGGCTGAGATCTCCGGTGCGCAGCGGATCGCTGAACACCCGACCCGGAGTCCGCGGATACAGCACGCCCGCGTCGAGGCGGTCGTAGCGCAAACCGAGGTCCACCACCACGTCGCCGAGGTCGATGCGGTCCTGCGCGTACAGGGCCATGCGGCTCGGGCTGTAGCGGTTCGCATCCATGAAGATCTGGTTGGTCAGGTTGCCGGCGAAGAACACCGAAGCGTCGGCGCTTACGAACTCACCGCCGATCTTGATGCGGTTGTAGCGATTCGCCTGCCAGTCAATCTGCGCCGAACCGGTAACGCGCGTCTCCTCGTTGAGGTTCAGGCCGCCCACGCCAACACCCTGGGTCGGGAAGAACGAAGCTCCGGGGGAGACACCATAGGGGTTGATCCGGAACGGCGCGGAGGCGTTCAGGTCGTTCCGACCCAGCGCCGGAATGCACAGGCCGCCCGCCGACGGCAGGCAGTAGTTGTTCCGGATGTTCTGGATGAGATGGTCGTCGATCGGGAAATTGTCGAGATCCCAGACGAACTGCATGCTGCTCGGCGAGAACCACATGAACGGCGTGCGGTGATCGTTGAACCAGGTCTGGTCCACGAGACCGGACACGAACTCGTCATGCTGGATCGAGAAGTTCGCCATCAGCGTCAGCGCCTGCTCGGCCGACCGGGCGATGTTCTGGTTCCAGTTGAAAATCAGCGCGCTGCTGTTGGAGCGGGAGCCACGCTGCGACATCGGGTTGTAGAGACTGTTGCCGCGCCAGAACAGGTCTTGCGACCGGGTCTGGTGATAGGTCACGCTGAACGCGGAACCGGTCCCATAGGAGTAGCGCAGCTTGGCGTCGAAGTTGAAGTCGTCGCTCCAGTCATCCGGGCGGCGCTGACCCTGCGAATAGCGCGTGAAGGCCGGGAGGGCGACAACCTGGGAGTCCGACGTGGGGCTTCCCGGTGAAAGGGCGATCGTCACCGTGGTGTCGATGCCGTTCATCACATAGATCGGCACGTTCTCGGCGCCGAGGCCGCGGCGCGGGCTCTGCTCGCCCTGGATCGTGGCGGAGAGGAAGAACGTCAGGTTGCGCGCCAGCGGGCCACCGAGGGAGGCCTCGATGCGGTGCGTTCCCGCGCCGTAGGTCTCGCCGCTGATTTCGTCGGTCGAATACGTGAGGTTGCCGCTGAACGACGAGCCGCCTGCGCGCGTAACCAGCGAGATCACGCCCGACTGAGCGTCACCGAACTCGGCGCCGATCGCACCGGTCACCACCGATGCTTCCTCGATGGCGTTGGTGCCCACGCTAACGGTTCCGGTGTTGCCCGACACCGAGCGGACCGGCACGCCGTCAATGTACGTGATGGACTCGCCCGGCCGGCCGCCGCGAATCGTCAGGCCGTCGCGACCGTCCACGACGCCCGGCTGGAGCCGCAGCACCGTGCCGATGTTGTCCACCGGAAGGTTGTCAACCAGGTCGCCAACCACGCGGCCGATGGACGTCACCTGGTCGCGCGGCACGATCGGGTTCAGCTGCTCCCGCACCGTGATGCCCTCGACCTCGATCGCGCGCTGCTCCAGCGTGTGATCGACAGTGTGGGTCTGACCGGCGAGAACGCGGACGTTCCGCACCTCGCTGGGCTGGTAGCCGATGAACTGGGCCCGTACCGACATCACGCCGGCCGGGACGTTGTTGATGAAGTAATAGCCCTGATCATTCGTGGTGGCGGAGAAGGCGGATCCCACGACGAAGACCTGCGCACCAGCTATCGGCGCGCCGGACTGATCGCGGACTGTGCCTTCGATCTTGCCCCCCGTCTGCGCCAACGCGGCGCCGGCGCCGAACGACACGGCAACGCCAAACACCGCCGCGACGCGGGCGAGCAAGGCCCAGCGACTCGGACGAATCATTGAATGCCTCCAAATGCGTGTACTCGAGACGACACGAAGAACCGACAAGGCAGCAGCGACACGCCACCTCCTTCCGATGGATCGCCTTGGCCAACCGACCAGCAGCTACAGCGCAACACGCTACTGCGTTCTTGATTCACGACGACCCCGTGAGCAGCCGGCGTCGTCCGGAGAGGACATTTCCCGAATCATGGCATCGGGCCCGGCGAATATGACCGCGGCCCTCAAGCCCTGTCAAGCAACGCGTTACAGGCCGATTCCGGGGGTGTCCACCACAAGGGACACCTCAGCGCTGTCCTCCCTCGTCCGACATGCCCGCCAACCTCTGGCCCAGCATCGCCAGTGCCGAGCCGAAATCCGCCACGTTCAGCTTCCGTTTCTCCAGGTCGGCGGCCCGGGACTTCAATTCGTCCACGGCGGACCGCGTCTCGGCAGTCAACTGCTCGGTGCGGCGCGACAGTTCAACCATTACCTGGTCGAGCAACTGCGTCACGCGCTCGGCGTGCGCCTGCTGGCGGCGCGAGAGGTCATCCAGCTGCGTGGTAACGCGCTGCGACAGCTCGTCGAGTCGCCGCTCGACCCGCTGATCCAGCTCGCCCACCGCGCGCTCCAGCTTCTGCTCGAGGTCCGCGACTCTCCCTCCCAGCGCCGAGCGCTGGTCGGCCAGCGCCTGCTCGATGCGGGCAACATCAGCGCCGAAGAGGATCCGCCTGATCGTGTCCAGGTCGTTGCTGTTGGGTGGAACCGTCACGAGTGCTCCGAAAGGTTCAAACGGGCGCCCAATGTTATCCCGACGTCAATCAGCCCGCTAGGGTCACCAGTGCCTGCTGCGGCTCCTGCGGCGTCACTTCCGGACCGTCCTCGTGCAGAGCCACGTTGATCTCGAGTCTCACCCCGAACCTCCCCGGCAGGTAGATGCCCGGCTCGACCGAAAACCCTACTCCCGGCACCAACCTGCGGTCGTCGTGGGTCTCGTAGTTGTCGAGATGCGGACCTGAGCCGTGCAGGTCCCTGTCAATGGAGTGACCCGTGCGATGCGGGAAGTAGTCACCGTAGCCCGCCGTGCGGATTATCCGGCGCGCGGCGTCGTCAAGGTCGGCGCCGGTGACGGACCAGCCCTCCCGCCACCGGTCGCGCAACAGGTGGACCGCCGTGTCGCGCGCATCGCGCACCGTTTCGAATACCCGCACTACTTCGGTCGGTGGAGCGGCGCCGGTGAAGCACATCCAGGTCTGGTCGGCGAACACCGACTCGCGGCCGGGGCCGGCCCACAGATCCAGCAGCAGCACCTGGTCCCGGGCAATCGGCGTGCTCGCGCCCTGGGCCACCTCGTGGTGCGGGTTGGCGGCGTTGGCGCCCACCGCCACGATGGGCGGGTCGGTGGTCACCAGGCCGCCCTGGTCGAAGGCATCCAGCACCCAGCGCTGCAGGCGCTGTTCGGTGCATTCCTCACCCTGTGCGAGCCACCGGCCGACCTGCTGGAAAGCGCCTAACGCTATTTCCCGCAGCGCCTCGGCTGCATGGCGGTGCCCGGCCAGTTCCTCCGCGGTCCACCGCGCCGCAATCGTAGTTACCAGCTCGCCGGACGAGACCACCTCGGCCCCGACGCTGCGCACCAACTCCACCACGCCGGCGGGCACGCGATCCAGGTAGGGTACCGCATCGCGCGGCGAGATCTCCATCGCCACCTTGCGGCCCGACAGCGCAGCGCGCAGTTCATTCTCCAGCTCGCGCCAGGCGGCGTACGGCTTCACCTCGCCCGGGAAACCGCTCACGCGGTGCAGCTCGATGCGGTGCGCTATGGCGAGCGGCTTGCCTACCGCCGGGATCAGGACGAACAGCCGGCGGGTCGCCAGGCCGCCTAGTCCCAGCACCCGCGTGGCCGCCGGGTTAAGGCCATGGAAGTCGAACAGCAGCCAGCCGTCCAGCTGCAGCCGCACCAGCGAGGCGCGGATTTCCTCCAGTCGCTCCGGAGTCAATGCCCTGGCAACATCGCTCATTCCGCTCTCCACTCGCACCGCTCGTCACCGCGCGCGGCGCACCGCGCGTGGACCACGATGCCGTCGAAGTCCACCAGCTGGCGCATCAACTCGGCGATGCCCGCGCCAACGAACCCGCAGGCCGTCCCATCCGGCGTCGCCCGCACCAGAAGCGCATCGGCGGCAACCCCCACCACCGCGCCCGACTCGCGCGTCAGCTCCACGTCGAACACCGATGCCGCCGCACTGCGTACCGCCCGGAATCCTATAGCGCGGCCGATGGGCCGCGGCAGATGCCTCGCGGACCAGCGCGTGAACGGCGACAGTCGCAGCATGGCGCGCCGCGCCGCGCCGCGCCCGCTTTCCGAGAAAACCAGAGCGGCGTCGGTGCGGCGACTCGCGAGGCGTAGCACCTGCTCGAGTTCCTCTCCGCTCACCACGCCGTCGCGCCGCACTACCGATTCGTAGCGCCCGATCTGCGCCGCCACCGTCGCCGACAGGCCGAGTCGCTTCTTCAGGAGTTCGTCAACGTACTCGGCGACTTCCTCGTCGCTCGGGGAATCGAGCTTGCGCATCGCCTCGAGGACCGCGAGGGGAAGAATCGAGTGGGCTGACCTGGGGCCGCTGCGCGTCACGGAGCAGCCGAAAATAGCGGCGCGCGGGTTGCGCCGCCACGACCGGCGCGGCGAACTTCGCTCGGTGCGCACCTGGTTGAGCCCTCCCGGCGCGGCGGCGGCCGCGCTGGTCGGCGGCATCGTTTGGCTCGGCCTCTCGTGGCCGGGCCTGGCGGTGCTCGCGGCGTTCCTGGTAACCGGTTCGCTGCTGACTCCCGGCGGAGGCCGGCGCTCCCCACTTCAGGTGCTCGCGAATGGAGGCGTCCCGGCGCTGTGCGCAGTATTGGCGAGATCCGATCCCGGCTTCGCTCTCGCGTTCGCCGGAGCGGTGGCCGCCGCCACCGCCGACACCTGGTCCACCGAGATCGGCGCACGCACCAGCGGAACCACCGTGCTTATCACTACGCTCAAGCCGGTGAGCCCCGGAGTATCCGGAGGAATAAGCGCACTCGGCACTGCCGCCGGACTGGCCGGCGCGGTCGTGATTGCCGCCGTCGCGACGGCGTTGGGGATCGCGGAGCTGCGATCAGCATTGTGGATCGTCGTCGCCGGCTTGGCCGGATCCCTGACCGACTCGCTCGCCGGTGCGGTCATTCAGGCGCGCTGGCGGTGCAGTTGTGGAGCGCTGATCGAGACCGGCACCCACGGCTGCGGAGGAACTTCCTCGCTGTCCAGCGGGTTCAGGATAGTTACCAATGACAGTGTGAATTTCATGGCGACGCTGGTCGGGGCTGCCGTGGCGGCGCTACCGTCCCTCATGACCTCGGGCACAGCCGTACCGGCGGGTATAGCCGGATGAAGCAGCGCGCGCTGGATGTCCTGGTCGTCGGTGGCGGGCCCGCGGGATCCGCCACGGCTGCCTGGTGCGCGCGTGCCGGTCTGGACGTGCTGGTGGTCGACCGGGCCCGGTTTCCCCGCGACAAGGCATGCGCCG
Source organism: Gemmatimonadales bacterium (assembly GCA_035559335.1). Taxonomy (GTDB): domain Bacteria; phylum Gemmatimonadota; class Gemmatimonadetes; order Gemmatimonadales; family JACORV01; genus DASXPG01. The sequence goes on along the minus strand of DATMBH010000332.1, from coordinate 16,465 downwards.
AGTACCTGTCGCCCGAAGCCACCCGCGACCTCGACGCGCTGGGTATCACCGCGGAACTGGAGTCAGCAGGTGCACTCCGGCTGTACGGCTTTCGCCTGGTGAGCGACGACGGCGCGCACGTGACCGGCCGGTTCGCGGCGGCCCCAGGTGTCAGCCCGTACCGACCATTCGGCTACGCGCTTCCCCGAACGGTGTTGGACTCGCTGCTTCTCGAGGCAGCGCGCACGGCTGGCGCGGAGGTGCGTGAGGAATGCTCGCTCGAGGACATCGGCCCATGGAGCGAAGGCGTCCGCAGCGCCACGCTCCGGTTCGGTGCCGAGCGGCAGACCGTACGCGCCCGAGTAGTCGTGGGCGCCGACGGGCTCAACTCCCGCGTCGCCCGGGTGCTGCGGCTGGCGCGGCGCGGACGGCTGAGGCGGCTGGCACTAGTGGCTCACTTGCGCGGCGTATCCGACTGCGCGGACGTGGGAGAGATGTTCGTCGCCCGCGGCCGGTACCTCGGCCTTGCTCCGATCGGAACGGACCTGGTCAACGTCGCCGCGGTAATTCCTGCCGGCGACGCGGGTGCTGGGTTCGATCCTGTTGCGGCGCTGCGCACCGAACTGGCGCGTTGGCCGGAGCTGGCGCGGCGCACCGCCAGCGCCTCGCTCGTCAGGCGGGTGCTGGTCACCGGCCCGTTCGCCAGCCGCAGTGTGAGCGCGATCGCGGACGGGGCTCTGCTCGTGGGAGACGCAGCTGACTTCTACGACCCGTTCACCGGCGAGGGCATCTTTGCCGCGCTGCGAGGCGGGCGACTGGCAGGGGAGTCAATCGCTGCGGCGCTGGCAAGCGGGCCAGCCGAGCGGCGATCGTTGCGACGCTACGCGCGCGCGCGCCGCAAGGCGTTTGCCGGCAAGTGGGTGTTGGAGCGGGTGGTTGCCCACGCCGCGACTCAGCCGGCGCTAATGCGGCGGTTCACCCACAACCTGGCCCGCAGGCCGGGTCTTGCCGACCTGTGGGTTGCAGCTGCGGGGGACTGCGCGCCGGTTTCCTCCCTGTTCACACCGGCGCGGCTGGCAGCCGTACTTATATAGGAAAGGGACCGCCAGCCTGATGCCGCTCGATTCGCGGGAGTTCAGAGACACGATGAGCCACCTGGCCGGGGCGGTCTCGGTGGTGATCGTTCGTGACGGAGCCGCGTTCCTGGGCATGACCGCCAACACCGTCACCTCGCTGTCGCTCGAACCACCACTGCTTCTGGTGTGCGTGGATCGCGGCGCGATCATCGCAGACGCGATTACGTCATCGGATCTGTTCGCGGTCAGCTTCCTGGCCGCCGACCAGGAGGATATCGCGCGGCGGTTCGCCGATCGAGAGCGGGCGCGGTTCGACTCGCAGCCGAAGCTCAGTCCTGCCGGGCTGCCTGTCATTCCCGGCGCCCTGGCGCACCTTGATTGCCGGCGCACCGACGTGTTCGAGGCCGGGGATCATCGCATTGTCGTGGCCTCGCCCGAATGGAGCGAAACCCGCGAAGGCGCGGCGCTGATCTACTTCAGGCGCCGCTACGGCGGCTTCGCATGATCGCGCGGCTGCGCAGCTGGGCAGTGGCGGCCACCGAAACGCTAGATGACCCGCGGGCGGACGCGCGGGTCGTGACCGCATCGTTGCGCGACATCGCGCTGATCAACCGCGCCTTTGGCGGCGCAGCCGCCGCGGTTCAGCGGCTGGCCGAGTACTGGCAGGACTTGCCGCGAGGCTCCACGCTGGTTCTGCTCGATGTGGGCACGGGTTGCGGGGACATACCGGCCGCCGCCGCCCGCGCGGCGGCTCGCCGTGGCATAACGCTGCGCCTGACCGGAATCGACACGCATCTCGCCGCCGCGCGAAGCGCCCGCGACGCCGGCGTCTCGGCGATCCTGGCCCGCGGCGCCGAGCTGCCGCTTCGTTCCGGATCGGCGGACCTAGTGCTGTGCTCCAAACTGCTGCATCACCTTCCAGGCGAGGCCGGCGCCGCGCTGCTGCGCGAACTGAACCGCGTGGCGCGGGTGGGCGTAGTACTCGTGGACATCCGCCGCAGCCTGATCGCGGCCGCCGGGATATTCCTTGCGTCGTTTCCGATGCGATTTCACCCCGCGACCCGGCGCGACAGCGTCATCAGCGTGCTGCGCGGGTTCACGGCGGACGAGCTGGGAAACGCCTGCGCGCGCGCCGGAGTGCGCGCCGCGGTGCGCAGCCATCCGGGCTGGACACTCACTGCGGCCTGGACGCCGCAACACGCCGCGCCGTGATAACCGTTGACCGGCTTGTGGTAGCGGCGCCGCTGGCCGACGTGTTCGCGTGCGCCAGCGACGTCGAGCGCTGGCCGCAGTGGCTGCCGCACTACCGCTGGGTGCGCATACTGAGTGGACACTCGGCAGGTGCGGCGGAGCGCACGGCCACGGTGGAGATGGCGGCGTGGCGGCCATTCGGACCGCTGCGCTGGCCGACCTGGTGGATTTCGGAAATGACCATTGAGCCACAGGTGCCCCGCGTGCGCTATCGCCATGTGCGGGGTATCACGCGTGGAATGGACGTGGCCTGGGAGTTCGCGGAGCGGGATGGGGGCACGGAGGTGACGATAACGCACTGGTGGGACGGACCCCGGTGGCCTCTGATCGGAGCGCTCGCCGCCAATCTGATCATCGGCCCCGTGTTCATCCACGGCATTGCCAGTCGCACGCTGGCAGGAATCGGCCGCGCCGCCGGCGCCCGGCGCGGAGAGTCGGTGTGAACCGCCGCCGCGTCGCGGTGACGGGCGTCGGGTTCGTCACTCCGATAGGCATCGGGGCGCAGCAGTTCATCGCCGGACTGCGGTCGCGGCGCTCGGCGGTCCGTGAGATCACCCGCTTCGACCCGACCCCGTTTCGCTCGCGTGTGGCGGCGGAGGTGCCCGATTTCCGGCCGCTGGACTTCCTGGAATCGAAGCGGGCGCGGCGCTACGATCGCTTCTCCCAGTTCGCCGTGGTGGCTGCGAGGCTGGCGCTGGAGCACGCAGAGCTGGACCTGCGCCGCCTGGATCCCGGCCGCGTCGGGGCCATGATGGGCTCGGCGTTAGGCGGCGTCGCCTACGCCGAGGAGCAGGCGGGTCGGTTCGCTCAGGCCGGATTGCGCGCGGTTGATGCCGCGCTCGCCCTGTCCGTCTTCCCCGGGGCCTCGAGCTGCAACATCGCCATCGAATTCGGGATCACCGGCCCCAACAGCACCAACGCCATGAGTTGCGCATCGGGAACGATCGCCGTAGGCGACGCTTTTCATGCGATCCGCGACGGACGCGCCGATGTCATGCTGGCCGGGGGCGCGGAGGCTCCGCTGGCCCCGCTGTGCTTCGGCGCCTTCGCCCTGATCCGGGCGATGAGCACCAGGAACGACGATCCGGCCACGGCATCGCGTCCGTTCGACGCTGACCGGGACGGATTCGTGATGGGGGAAGGCGCCGCAGTGCTGGTGCTCGAAGAAATGTCTCGGGCTGTGGCGCGCGGGGCCCCGATCCTCGCAGAGGTGCTGGGAGCGGCGACCACCAACGACGCCTGGCACATGACGGCGCCCCGGCCCGACGGCAGCCAGGCGGCGCGGTGCCTGGCGCTGGCGCTCGCGGACGCCGGGATAGCGCCCGGCGAGGTCGAGTACGTGAACGCTCACGGCTCCTCGACACCGCTGAACGACAGCACCGAAACCCAGGCTTTCAAGCTGGTGTTCGGCGAGCACGCCTACCGACTGCGGATCAGCGGCACCAAGGGCTACTACGGTCACGCGCTCGGCGCCTCAGGCGCGATCGAGGCGGCGCTGACAGCGCTGGTTCTAAAGGATGGGTGGCTGCCGCCCACGCTCAACCTCACGCACCCCGACCCGGCGTGCGATCTGAATTACCTCCCCGAGGGGGCGGAGCACGGGGCCGAGATTGCGCTGTCGAACTCGTTCGGCTTCGGGGGAATCAACGCTGCGGTGGTGATGCGCAGAGCGTGAGCGGCCCGCGTCACCCCGCCTTGCTTCTCACCCCCCCCGCAACTAACCCAGCCTCAGCATCTCTCCCCCATCACTTCTCACGCCTCAAGCACCAGTGCATCTTTCCCCGCCGAGTTCACCCAACCATGAGGTCTCTGCAGATGCACACCAAGATCCGTCCCCTGCTCGCCGAGTGCCTCGGCACCTTCTTCCTGGTGTTCGCCGCCGTCGGCGCGATCGTCTCGGACACCTATCGCAACGGCAGCATCGGCCTGCTCGGTATCGCGGCGGCCCAAGGGCTCGCGCTGGCGGTGGCGGTGAGCATGACCATGAACATCTCGGGCGGTCACCTGAACCCCGCCGTCACGATCGGCGCCTGGTCGGTCGGACGCATCGGGCTGAAGGACGCCGCCTCATACATCGGCGCACAGCTGGTCGGGGCCATACTCGCAGCCACGGCCGTCAAGCTGCTGTACCCGGGTGGCGCCACTAGCGTAGCAGTGCTGGGCACTCCACAGCTGGCGATCCACGTTGACCTGGCCCGGGGCATCCTGATCGAGGCGATCCTCACCTTCCTGCTGGGGCTGGCGGTCATGGGGACAGCCGTGGACCCCGCTGCGCCGAAGATCGCCGGCTTCGGCATCGGTCTGGTGATGTGGTTCGATATTCTCGCCGGCGGGCAGATGACTGGCGCGGCCGTGAACCCGGCGCGCGCCTTCGGACCGGCGCTGGTCACCCAGCTGTCCGGCAACGCCGCCTGGGCGGGACACGCCGCCTACTGGATCGGACCGATTCTGGGCGCAGTGGCGGCGTTTCAGGTGTACGAGAGACTGCTCTTGAAGCGTGATGGGTAATGGACGGGAGGTGATGGGTGGGAGGCGATGCGGAGCCGGCGGCGACAGCATCGCCCATCGCCACCCACCCATCGCTCAACGCCCGCTGCGCATCACGCCTTCCTGCGGAACAGGTATAACGCGTATCCCGCGTAGAGCACCCCTAACGCGATATACGCGGCCCACATGTAACCGGCATTGTCAGGCATCGCCAGCCTCCGCCTCGCGCACTTCGGCGAGTTTCGCGAGCGTGTAACGATGCACCACGAACCCGACGTACATCAGCGTGAACGCCAGGAACGAGAACAACAGCGTGACAAGCATCGAGCCCGGCAGGCTCGGACCCTCGGGCTTGAGCACCACCGGCTGCGGATGCAGGGTGCGGAACAGCGTCACACTCACATGGATGAATGGCACCAGTAGCATCCCCAAGATTCCGAGCACCGCGCTGAACCTCGCCCGCTGGCGCGGCTCGGTCACGGCACCACGCAACACTATGTAGCCGACGAACAGGAACCACAGGAACAGCGTGCTGGACAGCCGGAAGTCCCAGGTCCACCAGGTGCCCCAGATGGGCTTGCCCCAGATGGGGCCCGAGATCAGCACGCCGGTGCAAAACACCGTGCCCACCTCGGCTGAGCAAGCGGCAAACCGGTCCAGCCTCAGGTCTTTCAGGAACAGGTACAGCACCGAGCACACGCCCACGACCCCGTAGGCCAGGAACGCCGTCCACGCGCTCGGCACGTGGATGTAGAAGATCTTCTGTGCTGCGCCCTGGGTCGCTTCGAGGGGAGTGAACTCGAGGGCCCGCACGTACACCGCCGCAAGCAGCGCCAACGCCGCCACAACTCCCCACCTCGTCAGGCGCAGCCTACTCGCCAGTACCTCCGCAGTTCCGGTCATTCGTCGAGCACCGCCTCGAATACCAGGAGACAGATCACCACGAACACGATGTCGTAGGCGACGAGCAACTTAAGCCAGCCCACTACTTCAGCAAAAGGACGCGCCGCAAACAGCCGCGCCGTTACCTGTACGGCGCCAGTCACCGGCGGCATCAGGAACGGCAGCATCAGCACCGGCAGCATCAAGTCGGCGAACCGGGTGCCGACCGCGATAGCGCTCATAATCGTACCGACCGCCACAAAGCCGACGGTGGCCAGCGCGATCACCCCGACAAGCGGGCCGATCACGCCCCAGACGGGAACGTTGAAGAAGATCGCGAACAGGGGCAGCGCGATGGCTTCCACCAGTCCCACGAACACCAGGTTCCCGATCAGCTTGCCAAGATACAGACCGCTGCGGCTCACGGGCGCGAGCAGCAGGCCGTCCAACGCCCGGTTCTCGCGCTCGATGGCGAAGGCGCGGTTGAGCCCGAGCAGCCCGGCGAACGTGAACGTGATCCACAACACCCCGGGCGCCAGCGCTGTAGCGGAAACGGCCGTGGGGTCACGCGCGAAATTGAAGATCGCCAGCACGAGCGCGGTGAACACCAGGGCCGAGAAGATCGCGGTGCGGCGCCGGAACTCCAGCTTCAGGTCCTTGGCCGCGACGGCGAGCGCCTGGGCCAGAACGTCACGCACCGGCGACCGCCTCCGCATAACGTGCACGCCACAGCGAAGGGTCGTCGCCGCGACGGTCGAGCATAACGAACCGGCCCGAGACCTGGAGGGCGACCTGCGTCGCCAGCTCGAGGCCCTCCTCGAGGTTGTGCGTCACCAGGACCAGCGTGCGCCGGTCGGCCCGCAGTCGCTCCAGCAGCGAGCGCAGCACGCCTGCGGCGCGGGTGTCGAGCCCGGTAAACGGCTCATCCAGCAGCACGATCTCCGGATCGTGGAGCAGCGCCCGGGCGATCGCCAGCCGCTGCGTCATACCGCGACTGTAGGTGCCGGCAGCCCGGTCGGCCGCATCCACCAGGCCCATGGACTCCAGCGCGCGCTGGGCCGCCTCGCGAGGCGAGCTCAGCCGGTAGCAACGTGCAGTGAACTCGAGGTTCTCGCGGCCGGTCAGGCCGTCGTACAGCAGCGAAGCGTGCGAGATGAGTCCGATTCGCACCCGCTGTGCGGCGTCGGAGCGGTTGAACGGGTGGCCGAACAACCGGATCGAACCGCGCTCCGGCCTGAGCAGGCCAGCGAGCAGCCGCAGCAGAGTGGACTTCCCGGCCCCGTTGGGCCCGAAAACCGCCAGCGCCTCACCGCGCTCCAGCGCGAAGCTGACGCCTCGGAGCGCCCGCACCGGGCCGAACCCGCGGGCGAGGTCTGATACTTCTAGGGCCGGGCCGGCGGCCACGGCTGGGGACAGTTGCGGCGCCGCGCTCATGCGGCGCGAAATATACGACTACGGTTCGATAACGAAGCGGTCCTCCAGCCGCGTCATCAACAACAGAAACCGAATCTCCTCACTGGCCCCGCGCAGCACCAGGGTTTGCCGCCGCTCGGCCGCCCTCAACTGCACCATCACCAGCGTCCCGAGCCCGGCGCTGTCGATCCGCTGGGTATGCGACAGATCCACAACCAGACGACCACCGGGCTGGGCATCACCGAGCTTCTCCAGCGCGGCGATCGCCTCCTCCCTGAAGCCGGCTCGGCTCTGTGCTCCCAGCACTGCCGGCGCCTGAACCATGACTTCCATTCCCGTGGTCTCCGTTTGGGTCGTCATGACCACATCAGTCGAAGGATTGGTGCCACAAGGCAGGGAAGCATGGAAGTAGTTGGAGGCAATGAACTTACGGCTCCACACTGTAGCATATTGCAACTGCCGTTTGACGCACAATGCAAGCTGGCTTGCAGGACACCTGAAGGCATTAGAAAGCACGCGGGGCCCGGGTTACCGGCCCGGGCCCCGCGCAGTCCTGCTCGAGGGCGTCAGATCTTGGTGACGTTCGCCGCCTGGAGGCCCTTGGGGCCCTCACGCACCTCGAACTCCACCTTGTCGTTCTCCTTGAGCGACTTGAACCCTTCTGCCTGGATGGCCGAGTAGTGAACGAAGACGTCCGGACCGCCCTCTCTCTCAATGAAGCCGAAGCCCTTGGCGTCATTGAACCACTTGACCCGACCGGTGATGCGCGACATACCTGACTCCCTCAACAGGTGGAACTTTCGGACGGCAACCCGGGCGGCCCTGTTGCGACGGCCCAAGCCCCGTCATGAGCCCCCAACAGATAAGGCACGGGTCTGCCAAAATCAATACGGTGTGCCGACTTCCGGGATCGCACTCTGGGGGGGAGACAGGAATGCCAGTGCAGGACCTGCAGCGCCTTGATACTCTGCTCGAAGAGACCCGCGTTTTCCCGCCACCCGAGCAGTTTCGGGCCGCAGCCCACGCCGCGTCTTCGCTGATCTACGAGCAGGCTGAGCAAGATTCGCAGGCCTTCTGGGAGCACTGGGCCTCGGAACTCGAGTGGTATGCGCCGTGGAGCCGGGTGCTGGACTGGAAGCCGCCCCATGCGCAGTGGTTCGTGGGCGGGAAGCTCAACGCCAGCTTCAACTGCCTGGATCGCCACCTGAGGTCCTGGCGTCGCAACAAGGCTGCCCTGTTGTGGGAGGGCGAGCCGGGAGAGCGTCGCACCCTCACCTATCGGGAACTGCATCAGGAAGTCTGCCGCTTTGCCAACGTCTTGAAGAGTCTCGGGGTTGCGCGCGGCGACCGGGTGGCGATCTACATGCCGCTGGTTCCCGAAGTGGTGATCGCGATGCTGGCGTGTGCGCGGATCGGCGCAGTGCACTCCGTGGTGTTCGGCGGATTCTCCGCCGAAAGCTTGCGTGATCGCATCAACGACGCCGGCGCGGTGCTGCTGGTGACTGCGGACGGCGGCTACCGGCGCGGCCAGGTACTGCCGCTCAAGCGGGCCGCCGACGAGGCGCTGGGGGGTTGTCCCACCATTCGACACGTAGTGGTGTTCCGACGCCAGCTGGCGGCCAGTGGCGGCGATGAGAGCTTCGTGCACATGCGTCAGGGCCGTGACCACTGGTGGCACGAGCTAGTCTCCGACGTGCCTGCCGCCAGCGAGCCCGAGCACATGGATGCCGAGGACCCGCTGTTCATTCTCTACACCAGCGGCACCACGGGAAAGCCGAAGGGCATCGTCCACACCACCGGTGGCTACCTGACGCAGGCCCTCGCCACCACGCGCCTGGTGTTCGATTTGAAGGACGAGGACGTGTACTGGTGCACTGCGGACGTGGGCTGGATAACCGGTCACTCTTACGTGGTGTACGGCCCTTTGTCACTGGGCGCAACCGTGGTGCTCTACGAAGGCGCACCCGACTGGCCCGACCGGAACCGGCTGTGGGAAATCGTCGAGCGTCAGGCAGTGACGATCTTCTACACGGCCCCTACGGCGATACGCGCGTTCATGAAGTGGGGGCCTGAGTACCCCGCGCGCCATGACCTGCGCAGCCTGCGGCTGCTCGGAACGGTGGGCGAGCCGATCAATCCGGAAGCGTGGATGTGGTATCACACCCACATCGGCGGCGGCCGCTGTCCGATCGTGGACACCTGGTGGCAGACCGAGACCGGCGGGATCATGATCACGCCGCTGCCCGGGATCGTGGCCACCAAGCCCGGATCGGCCACTCGCCCTTTCCCCGGCATCCGCGCCGAGGTGCTGGACGCCGAGGGGAACCGCGTCGAGATCGGTGGCGGCCTGCTCGCCATAACGGCCCCCTGGCCCGGGATGCTGCGCACCATCTGGGGCGACGACGAGCGCTATCGGCAGACCTACTGGTCGAAGTGGAAGGACGTCTATTTCCCGGGTGACGGCGCCAAGCGGGATGCGGACGGGTACTTCTGGCTGCTGGGCCGTGTGGACGACGTGCTGAACGTCTCCGGGCACCGCATCGGCACCATGGAGGTCGAAAGCGCCTTGGTGGACCATCCGGCGGTGGCGGAGGCCGCGGTTGTAGGCAAGCACCATGAGCTCAAGGGTCAGGCCCTGGCCGCGTTCGTCATCCTGAAGGCGGGGCAGCGGCCGGGAGACGAGTTGAAGGATGAGCTGAAGGCCCACGTGGTGCAGAAGATCGGCGCACTGGCTCGTCCCGACGACATCCTGTTCGCCGCCGACCTGCCCAAGACCCGTTCAGGGAAGATCATGCGCCGACTGCTGCGCGACATCGCCGAAGGGCGCGCGTTAGGCGATACCACGACCCTGGCGGACCCGGCGATAGTCGCAAAGCTGAGGGATGAATATGAAGACAAGGAACAGTAGGGCGGAAGGCGGAGAGCGGAGGGCGGAGGGCGGGGTCATCCGGCTGCAAACTCTGCCCTCTGCGCTCCGACTTCCGCCCTAGCCACCACTTTGCCCTCCGCCCTCTGCGCTCTGCCCTCTCATCCCCGCTCCACTCACGATCAGTATGGCCGTGATCAGTATGGCGCTCACCAGGCACCACCTACAGATCGCCCCGATCTTGAAGATCTCGAGGTACTTGAGGTATGCCGTGAACCCGACGCCCAGGGCACTCAGTCCCACCAGCAGCAGGGTTGGTGCACGGCGCTGCACATAACGGGGCTGGAGTCCGACCAGGGCCACCACCAGCAGCGCCAGGTAACCGCCAACCCCGAACGCCGCCACCGGAAGCCCCAGAAAATCCGCGTACACCGACGACTGCACCTTGTCGCACGAGTTGTCGGCCCCGCAGGTGAGCGGGCCGGTGAGGCCCAGGCGGTGCAGCGTCAGGTACAGCGACAGCAGCAGCCCCGCCAGTGCCAGAACCGCCACGGCCATGCGGTGACGCATCAGCGGCGCGCCGGGGCCGGCGCTGCGGGCGCGAGCTGCGCCAGCGAATCCACGATCCGGCGCAGTTGATCAAACGACGGTGGATCGGAAAGCTGGCGCCCGTTGACGAACACCGTGGGCGTGCCCCCGACGCGCAACGATTCACCCAGCGCTCTGTCCGCCAACACCTGCGACCAGCCGCGTTGTTCGCGCACGCACGAGCGGAACCGGCCCATGTCCAGCCCGAGCCGTTCGGCGTAGCCCTCCGCCACCCGGTCCGGCCGTCTTGAGCGCACCCACTCGTCCTGGTTCTCGAACAGCAGGTCGTGCATCGCCCAGAACCGCCCCTGCTCGTTCGCGCACGCCGCCGCCAAGTGGGCGTGGGGTCCCTGGGCATGGATGTCGAGCGGGAAGTGCACGAACCGCAGTCGCACCTGGCCGGAGGCGACCATCCGGTTCTTTACGTCCGGAAGCGTGAGCACCGCGAAGCGGGCGCAGTACGGGCACTCGAAATCGCTGAATTCCAGCACCTCTACCGGAGCGCTGTCGCTGCCCATCACAACTCCCCGCTCGCCAGCCACCGGCGGCATCCCCACTGTGCTCAGCGCTAGGCGCTGCGGCCCCTTCCCTAGTTGGAGCGCGATGAACACACCGCCCGCCACCGCCACAGTCGCCAACACGATGTAGAACGGGGTCAGGGAACGACTGCCACTCATCCATCCTCCTCATCGTTGTCTTCAGGTACCCAGCCCTCCGCCTCCTCCACAATGCGGCGGTGCCGGGCGATGTCAGGCGAGTCGAACGTCGCGCGCACCTCGAACCGGAACAGCTCGGCACGCACGTCGCCGAGGGCCTTTAGCAGCGAAGCAGGGTCTTCCAGCAGTCGCCCTTCGGCATCGAGCACGATTAGGCGCTGGGCCAGTTCGCGCAGCATCTCCTTCAATCGCTCGACCCGTTCAGGTTCGTATACATCGTCAGCCATTGCCGACTCCGTGGCGCCGCCCCGACGCCGCTCACTGCATGTTATCATCTTAGCCACGGTGGTCCTCACTTCCAACACGCCGCGACTGCTCGAACGTGACGCGCTCGAGCGGATGGCCGCCATCGCCGAGGCTCCGCTGCGCGAGGGCCACGACGTTCGTATCCTGCGCGACGGGGCGCTCACCTTTCCTGCCATGCTGGCCGTGATCCGTGCCGCGCGGCGCAGCGTCTGCTTCGAGAACTTCATCTTCGCCCACGACGCGACGGGTGAACGCTTCGCCCAGGCCCTGCAGCGGGCGCGCGAGCGGGGCGCGGAAGTCCGGGTGCTGTACGACCCCGTTGGGACGCTGCTGGTGCGCGGCGGCTCGATCGCGCGGCGGCTCAAGCGCGCGCGGGTCCGTGTCCGAGCATTCCGGCCGGTTGGGTTCACCGCACCGTGGAGCTGGTGGCACCTGCGCCACCGCGACCACCGCAAACTGCTGATCGGCGACGACCACGCGGCGGTGGTGGGCGGGTTGTGCATCTCCGACCACTGGGCCCCAGCCGAAAAGGGCGGCGGAGGCTGGCGCGACACCGCCGTCCTGGTGCGCGGTCCGGCGGTGGCAGACCTGCAGCTGGCATTCGAGCGCATGTGGCGTAGGGCGCGGGGTCCCGCACTCGACTCGGTTGCGACGATCGAGATGGCGGTGGGCAACCTGCCCCCGCGCCGCGGCGAGGCCACCGTGGTGGTGGTGGGCGACCGGCCCGGCAAAGGCAGGGTCGCCGCCCTCTACGAGTGGCTGGCCGACAACGCCGAACGCTCAATGGAGCTGTCCGACGCCTACCCCGTGGCGCCCGGTCGCGTCACGGAGGCTCTCATTCGCGCGGCAAGGCGCGGAGTACGCGTGCGGTTGCTGGTGCCGGGTCGAAACAACCACCCGGTGGCGGGGTTGGCGGCGCGGCGCATCTACCAGCCGCTACTGGAGGCGGGAGCGGAGATCTGGGAATGGAGCGGCGTCATGCTCCATGCCAAGACCGCCGTGGTGGACGGCGCCATCTCCATGATTGGGTCCTCCAACCTCGACCCGCTGTCACTGCACCGGAACTACGAACTCAATGTGCTGGTCGCATCTACCAAGACCGGGACGGAGATGGAGCAGCTGTTCGCCTCCGATCTCGAACACGCACACCCGATCAGCCTGGAGGAATGGAAGGCGAGGCCGCTGCTGCACCGTCTGGCCGAGCGGGCGGCAGCGCTGTTCTCGTGGTACTTGTGAAACCCGGCACAAGCTTCAAACCGAAACCAGCTCAACGACTTAGGTTCTGTCGCGCTTGAACTTCGGGGAGCTCGCCGCTATCTTTGACCAACCTCAGGAGGTCCGAATTGTCAAAATCGAAGAAGCCGCGTAAGCAGTACATCCCCACCACGTTTGAGCAGGCCCGTGACGAGCTGTTCAGTCATATCCTTCGGTGTGGAGTGCTGGAAGCAGCCGAGGAGCACCGCAAGGACTGGTTCGACGACACGATGGACTACTTGGCCGAGCGCTATGAGACCCTGACGGATGCACAAGTCAGGGAGCTGCGCACGCTGGGCGAGCGCTACTGCCGCCCGGTGCAGCGCGCCGAAGCGCAGGTCACCGCAAACGTGTAGGCGGCTGATTCGCGCGGAACAAGAATGAAGCCCCGGCTGGTCCGGGGCTTTTCGTTTCTCAGCGGAGGGGCAGTCGCACCCGTGATCTGAAGCCTGCGGCGATTCGGGCTCCTCCGCCGACGCCGATTTCTACGAAACGGCTCGAGCGGGAGCCCGGCCGGTTCTCCAGACCTAGCAGGACTAGTACCGAGCCACGCAGCCTGCCGCCGCGCAGAGTTGACAGCGCCGCACCACCGCCACCGTAGATCGCCACGCCAGTGGTGCGCTGCGGATCCAGAAGGAAGTTCCACACGGCTTCGATTCGGCCGGCAGCAGTGCCCTCGTCGAACGCGCCGCCCGCAACCTGCAGCGAGAGCCTGGTTCGGCCGCGGTCCCGGAGTCCGAGCCCAATCGCCAAGCCGCCGAATGCCGGCCGCGAAGCGACGGCCAGGGCGCCGGCCTGGAACTCGCGCCAGCCCTGGGAGTGCGCCGGCGTCGCAGTGACGATCAGTGCGACCACCAGCGCCAAACTCCGGACCCTAGGTCCGGAGATGAAGCTCATAAGTCAGGCGGATGTCCGGCTGCAGCGAGTGGGCGACCGAGCAGTATTTCTCCAGCGACAGGTCAATGGCCTGCCTGACGGCCGATTCTGTGGCGCCAGGCGCTGCTACGTGATAGACAAGGTTAATCCTGAGGAAGCGACGCGGCTCTTCCTCGCGTCGCTCGCCGCGAACCTCGATGCGCAGGTCCCGCAGCTCGAGCCGCTTCTTCTTCAGAATCAACACCACGTCACTTCCTGAGCACGTGGCCAGGGCCAGCAACAGCGTGTCCATCGGCGAGGGGCCCTCGTCCGTCTCGCCGTCGATCACGACAGGCGGCCGACCCGCCACCTCGCCGCGAAACACCATCGAGCGCCCCAGCCACGAGGCGCTCACCTGCTTGAACGGCGCCGCCATCAGCGTTCGCCCGATCGCGTCGCGAGGCCGATCAGGAACCGGTGACGGCCCATTCGGTCGAGGGAGTGATACTCCACTAGCCAGTTGAACTGGGGCCGGAACGCCAGCTCGAAGCCCATCACCAGGTTAGGCCAGGTAGTGGTGCGCGCGCTGGTGTCGTACCAGCCCAGGCCAGCGCCCACGTACGGGATGGCCGCGGCGCCTTCCGGTTGAAACCGGTAGACGACTTCGAGCGAGATGTGCAGCGACTGAGCGCCTCCGCCGCCGACACCCGCCTCGAACGACGGCCGGAGCCGTACCTGAGGATGGCCCAGTGTCGCGATGTCCACCGTGGAGCCTACCACTCCCTGCTCGTCGGAATTGATCTGGCCGCCGCCTCTGGTGGAGAAACCCAGCAGTCCGAAACGCACACCACCACCGGCTGTAGCAGCCGGCTGCGGTGTGCGCTGATCGGGTGGAGTGAATTCCTGCGCCGCGAGCGGGGTGGCGAGCGTGATCAGCAGCGGTAGTGCGAGCCGTCGGGCTCGGAGCATCACTTCCTCCTTGAGTCGTGTCCGGCCGCGCGAACCGCGAGCCGGCCGTAGTCAGCCAGCGCATACAGCGCCATCGCCGCCGTCGCCCACGCCAGCGGCTCCAGGTACCGTGATCCCACCAGCCACGCGAACAGCGTCAGCGACTGACCGGTAGTGACCATCTTCCCCCCGGCGCGTGCCGGAACGGTAAACGGGCGCTTAACCACTACGCCAGCCAGATACCCCAGCGGGGTGAGTATGTCCCGCAACAGCACGCCCAGGATCTCCAGCCACGTCAGCGCGCCCGAAAGCCCGACGGCGGCGAAGGCCGCCAGCATGAAGACCTTGTCCGTTATGGGATCCAGAACCGCCCCAAGCCGCGAGGGGCCGAAGCGCCTAGCCAGAAGCCCGTCCAGCAGGTCGGAGGCGGCAGCGGTGGCAAGGACCGGTATTCTGACCCTCGGATCGGGTACCAGAACGAACGCCGCCGCCAGTGGTATCCGGGCCAGCGACACGAGGTTGGCCGCCGAGAGCAGGCCCGGCTCGCCTTGCCGCCCCTGCGCGGGAGTCGTACCTTCCCGGTTGCCGTGGATCTTCAGATCCTCAAGTCAGCCGCGATCTTCGCCGACCTCGATGAGGGGGAACTGGCGCGCGTCGCCGAAGTGTGCCAGGAACAGAAGTTCATTTCCGGCAAGACGATCTTCAAGGAAGGTGAACCCGGCAACCGGCTGTACATCATCGCGGACGGCGAGGTACGGATCAGCCGGCAGATACCGGGCTCGGGCGAAGAGGCGCTGGCCGTACTCAAGAAGGGCACCATCTTCGGCGAGATGGCCATTTTCGACCAGTCCGAGCGCTCCACCGACGCGATCGCCAACTCTGATTGCGTCCTCATTACCATAACGCGCTCCGATTTCGAGCTGCTCATGGACTTCAACCGCGACATCGCCTACAAGGTGCTGTGGGCGGTAGTGCGACTGCTCTCCAGCCGGCTGCGCGTAACGAACGACAATCTGAGAAGCTTCCTGGCGATGAGTATGTTCTGAGGCAGGGAAGGGGGACATGGCACTCAGGCCTCCCTGTCCCGTGTTCCCACTTCGCTGTCCCCTATCATGAACCGCGCATCGACTGCCACGACCCGGTCCGGAAACGCGGTCAGCGGATTGACATCCATCTCGACGATCTGCGGGAAGTCGCCCACCAGCTGCGAGATGCGCTGAATCACTTCCTCCAGCCCCACGAAGTCCACGCTGGTATCGCCCCTGACGCCCTCCAGCAGCTTCACGCCGCGGATGCCGCGGACCATCTCCCGGGCATCGACATCGGTAACCGGGTGGACCCTGAACACCACGTCCTTGAGCACCTCCACGAACAGTCCGCCCAGGCCGAACATCAGCAGCGGACCAGTCTTGGGGTCGCGAGTTGAACCGACGATGGTCTCGCGACCTCCGGCGATCATCTTCTGGACCAGGACGCCCTCGGGAGCTTCGCCCACGCGTTCCTGCACCCTTTGCCGGAGCCGGGAGTGTGCCTCGCGCAGCGACTGCTCGTCCTGGACTCCGACGATCACGCCGCCGATGTCGGATTTGTGGATCACTTTACGGCTCACGACCTTCAGCACCACCGGGTAGCCGATCCGCTGCGCTGCGGCGACGGCTTCGCCCTCGGTCCGGGCCAGGGCCCACGGCGCCGTCGGGACTCCGTAGGCATCCAGCAGAGCGAGCGCCTCGGGCTCCGACAGCTTCGCCCGACCGTCCCGTGCCGCGGCGGATATGATGCGTTCGGCCGCTTCCCGATTCACCGGGTAGCTGTTGACCACGCCCTCAGGCCGCGCCAGGAACTCCCGGTAGCGGTTGAGCGCGGCCAGCGCCCTGACGGCCGATTCTGGGAAGATGTAGGCGGGG
>DATMBH010000331.1:0-27032 GCA_035559335.1 Gemmatimonadales bacterium | reverse complement strand
CGCTGGGCAGCAGCAAGGCATTTGTCGAGACGCTGAAGCTGGCCGAGATGGTCGCGCCGACCGACAGCACGGTGCTCATCAGTGGCGAAAGCGGCACTGGCAAGGAGGTAATCGCGCGCTACATCCACGAGCTGTCGCCGCGGGCCGAGCAGCCGTTTCTGTCCATCAACTGCGGTGCGCTGCCGGAGTCGCTGCTGGAGTCCGAGCTGTTCGGGCACGTGAAGGGCTCGTTCACCGGAGCGGTGCGCGATCACGAAGGCCTGTTCGTCGCCGCTGGCGGCGGCACGTTCTTTCTGGACGAGATCGGCGAGACCACTCCCGCGACCCAGGTCAAGCTGCTGCGGGTGCTCCAGGAGCGAGAACTGATACCCGTCGGCGGCACCGAGCCGGTGCGGGTCGAGGCGCGGCTCATCGCGGCAACGAACCGGGACCTCGAGGAGGAACTGCGGCAGGGCAGGTTCCGCTCCGATCTGTACTACCGCCTGAACGTGATCGCGATTCACCTGCCGCCGCTTCGCAGTCGCAAGGATGACATCCCGGTGCTCGCCGAGGCGTTTCTGCGCCGGATGGCCTCGGAGCGAGGAGGGGAGGCGAAGCGCCTGGGCGACGACGCTCTGGAGGCGGTGATGGCCTACGAGTGGCCCGGCAACGTGCGCGAGCTGGAAAACGCCCTTGAGCGTGCTGCCACGCTCACGGCCGGGACCACGATTCACGCTACGGCCCTGCCGGAGCGCGTCACCGAACGCAGAGCAGCGGCTCTGGTCAGCGACAGGACGCCGGTTAACCCGACCCTGGATGTGATCGAACGCGCCTACATCATGTACGTGCTGCAGGCCGAGGGAGGCAACAAGTCACGCGCGGCCGAGGTCCTCGGCATAGATCCGTCTACGCTGTACCGCAAGCTCGCGCGCTTCGGAGTGGAGGCGTGAGCCGGCGCCAGCGCTGGAAGAGCGCGGAAGAGGTTACGCTCTCGGTGCTGATTCCGGTTTACGACGAGGAGAGCACGATCGAAGCGGTGGTTGCGCGGCTCGAGGAGGTTCCGCTTCGTCTCGAGATCGTGGCGGTCAACGACGGGTCGCGCGACGGTTCGCGACAGGTTCTGGACCGTCTTTTGGCCGAGGGGCGGCTGCACCGTGTGATCCACCAGGACCGCAATCGCGGCAAGGGCGCCGCGCTGCGCGCGGCCATTCAGGCGGCAACCGGGGACGTGATAGTGGTGCAGGACGCCGACCTGGAGTACGACCCGGTCGAACTGCCTCGCCTCATCGAGCCGATCCTCGATGGGCGTGCTGACGCGGTATTCGGATCGCGGTTCCTGGGCGGACCACACCGCGTGCTGTATTTCTGGCACAGCGTTGGCAACAAGCTGCTGACGCTGCTTTCCAACATGTTCACCGACATCAACCTCACCGACATGGAGACCTGCTACAAGATGGTCCGGGCGGACCTGATGAAGCGGCTTCCGCTGAGGAGCAACCGTTTCGGATTCGAGCCCGAGCTGACCGCGCGATTGGCGCAGGCCAGGGCCCGGATTTACGAGGTGCCGATTTCCTACTCCGGCCGGACCTATGCCGAAGGCAAGAAGATCGGTTGGAGGGACGGCGTGGCTGCGTTGTTCCACATCGTCAGGTTCAACCTCTTTCCGCCACGCGGCTCCTGAGCGATCAACCGCTGGTATCGGTCGTGATGCCGTGCCTGAACGAGGCGGCCTCGGTCGGCCATTGCGTGCGCGCCGCGCTGGAGGCGCTGGCGGCTGCGGGCCTCGAGGGAGAGGTGGTCGTGGCCGACAACGGTTCGACGGACGGTTCGCCGGACATCGCCCGGGAGGCCGGCGCCCGGGTGGTGGAGGTGCCGGTCCGCGGCTATGGCGCGGCCTATCTGGCGGGATTGGCGGCAGCGCGGGGCCGGTTGCTGGTGCTCGCCGATGCGGACGGAACTTATCCGCTAGAGGAGGTGCCGGCCTTCGTCGCGAAGCTGCGCGAGGGCAATGATGTGGTGATCGGCTCGCGGTTCGCGGGCCGCATCATGCCTGGCTCTATGCCTTGGCTGCATCGTTATGTCGGCAACCCCATACTGACACGGCTGCTCGGGCTGTTCTTCGGGCGCAGGGTCTCGGATGCGCACTGCGGGATGAGGGCTCTTACGCGGGAGGCGAACGAGGCGCTGCGACTCCGGACCACGGGAATGGAGTACGCCTCCGAGATGATCGCGATGGCGATCCGTCGCGGACTCAAACTTGCGGAGATCCCGATCACCTATCGGCCCAGGGCCGGCGAGTCGAAGCTACGTAGCTTCCGCGACGGCTGGCGTCACTTGCGATTCATGCTGCTGCTGTCTCCCACGCCGCTGTTCCTGGTACCGGGGCTGATCTCCGTGGTGGCGGGGCTCGTGATGCTCGCGGTGCTGCTTCCGGGGCCGGTGGTAATCGGCGGCGTGCGGTTCGACTTCCACTTCATGTTCGTCGCCAGCGCGCTCGCGATCTTGGGTGTGCAGCTGATGGGCCTCGGCCTCGCGGCCAAGCTCGCGGCCCGCGCCGAGCTGGCGCAGGACGACAGATGGGTTTTGTTCCTGGACCGGTGGTTCACGCTGGAGCGCGGCCTGTTGACAGGCGGCGCGCTTGCGGCGGCCGGCCTGGGCGTGAACGTGATGATACTGGTGGACTGGCTCAGGGCGGGAAGGACGGCGCTGTTTGCCGTCAGGCCGGCGCTGGTCGGCTTGACGCTGCTGGTTATCGGCACCCAGGTGGTGTTCGGGTCGTTCTTCCTGAGCGTCGTGCGGGACGACGCGCGTGGATGAGCGCGATCCCGGTTTCGGTGTGCATCCCGGTGCTGAACGGCGCCGCGACGCTTCCGGCGCTGCTCGAGGGTGTGCGGCGAGCGAGTGCGGTGGGGCCGATCGAGCTGATTGCGGTGGATTCAGGTTCGAGCGACGGCTCGACCGAATTGCTGCGGGCGGCGGGCGCCACGGTGCTGGATCTCGGCGGCCGGCCGTTCTCGCATGCGTATGCGCGCAACCGCGCCGCCGAGCACGCGGCCGGCGAAGTGCTGGTGTTCCTCACGCAGGACGTCGAGCCGGCCGGCGAGCAGTGGCTGGCGCCGCTGATCGGGGCCTGCCGGGAGGAGGGCGTGGCCGGAGCGTTCGGGAGGCAGCTGCCGCGCGGAGCCTCTCCCGAGGAGGCGTTTCTGGCGCGGACCAACTATCCCGACACGGCGCGGCGGGTAACCTCCGCGGACCTGGACGGGCCGTTCGCTCCCGGCGCGACGTACTTCTCGAATGCCTTCGGCGCCATGCCGCGCGCAGTGTGGGCGCGGTTTCAATTCCCCGATATCCTCCACTCGGAAGACCAGGCCTGGGCGCTGTCGGTGCTGCGGGCCGGCCTGGAGATCCGTTATGAACCGCGCGCCGCGGTGTACCATGGGCACCGGTTCGGTCCAGTGCGCCTGTTCCGGCGCAACTTCGACAGTGGCAGTGCGCTGCAGCAGCTCGGTCTGGCGGGAAGCAAGTGGCGTGCGGGACTTGGCTACCTGGGCAGAGAGCTGCGGTGGATCGCGGCTGAGCATGGCCGTGCGGCCGCGGTGCGCGCGTGCGCGTACGAGCTGGTGCGCATGACGGCGTTCCAGCTGGGGCGGATGGAGCGGGCGATGCCCGCCGCCCTGGCGCGGCGCCTCGGCGAGGCGCCCCGTGGCTGAGTCAGTCTGATGCGCCACCTCGCCAGAGCGATGCGCGATGCGCTGCGGCTGCTGCTGCCGTCGGTGCGCAGGGAGCGCGAGTACACGCTCCGGCGCAGCCGCGCGCTGGGCGTGGAGCTGGCCGCGGCATCGCGACTGGGCCCGGAGTGGAGTGCCGGCCGCCAGTGGGGACAGGGCTTCGACGAGCGGGTGGTGGAGCTGCCGTGGGTGGTCGCGAGGCTGGGCCAGTGCGCGCGTATGCTCGACGTCGGCTCGGCGCTGAACTCCCCGGCGCTGATCGAAGCGGTGAAGGCGCGCTGCGATGAGGTGGTGTTCCTGAATCCGTTTCCGGATGACGCTTTTAGGTCGGCGCAGCCGGGCGTCTCGTATGTCGCTGCGGATGTGCGCCGGCACTGGCTCGCTCCCGGCAGCTTCGACGTGGTCACTTGCGTCTCGACGCTGGAGCACATCGGGTGCGACAACTCACGCTACGGCGCGCCACCCGGCCGTGAGCCGGATCCCGCGCAGGCGCGTCTGGCGGCGATGCGCGCGATGCGGGAACTGTGCGCGAGCGGTGGCCGGCTGCTGCTGACGGTGCCACTGGGTCGTCTCGAGGACCACGACTGGTTCGTACAGCTCGACGAAGCTGCGCTGCAGGCGGCAATCGCGGCGTTTGCGCCGTCGCACGCGGAAGTTGAGCGGTTCATTCACGCCGGCATGTGGCGCCGGGCCGACGCGGCGGAGTGCGAGGGCGTTGCCTACGGCGCGGCCACCAGGGGAGCCAGCGCCGTCGCCTGCGTAGAGCTGCACGCATGAGCGGGTCTCTCGCGCGACGAGTTGCCACCAACGCGACCGCGGCGTTCGCGAGCCAGGCCACTATCCTGCTCCTTGGTCTGGCCACGACCGCCGTGCTGGTGAGGACGATGGGCGCGGCCCGGTTCGGGGCCTGGAGCTTGGTGATGGCGCTGACCGCCTACCTGGGGCTGCTCGACCTGGGCCTGGGCGTCGCACTAGTTAGGCGGGTGGCGACAGCCTCGGGCGACGACTCCCGGTCTCAGATCGCCAGGGCATCCGCGGCCGCGCTGGGGGCGCTCACGATACTGGCGGTGGCGGCCGGCGTCGGCCTCGCGCTCGCGGCGGCGCCACTGGCGCAGTGGCTGGGGATTGCCGAAGCGGACCGGCACGAGTTCGTCGCAGCCGTCAGGATCGGCGCAGTGGGCGCGGCGCTCGCGCTTCCGGGAGTCGCTCTGGGCGCGATTCCCACCGCCTTCCAGCGGCTTGATTCAATCGTCAGGCTCGAGGCTGTCGTGAGCGGTTGCGTGATGGTCGCGCAGGTAGCGCTGGTGCTGGCCGGCGGTGGCATTGCTGTCTTGGCGGCGGCGTTCAGCGCGGGCCGCGCGGCGAGCCTCATTGCCAGGTTGCTGCTGGCCAGAAGTCTGCTGGGCGAATTGCGATGGCGGCTCGACCCGACCTATCCGTTCTGGAAGGAACTGGGCCGGTTCGGCGCGCTGAAGGTGGTGCACCAGCTCAGCTCCCACGTCGTGTTGTATCTCGACCGGGTGCTGGTGGGCGTCCTGGTTTCGGTCGAGGCCGTTGCGTACTACACGGTGGCGGTGGACCTGGCGCAGCGGCTGCTGATGATCCCGGGCAACGTAGGCGCCGCCTACTACCCCGCCGCCTGCGCCGCGGTGAACGATCGCGGCGCAGCGGGCTCACTGTACGTCGGCAGCTCCCGGGCCGTTGCGCTGCTGACCCTGCCACCCGCCTTCGGGCTCGCGCTGCTGGCAGGTCCCGTGCTCCGGACGTGGGTTGGGGCCGAGTTCGTCGGGCCGGTGGCCGAGCTGCTGCAGGTTACCGCGCTGGCGTACGGAGCGATGGCCCTGACCGCGGTTCCTGCGGCAGCGGCCGACGCGCACGGCCACCCTGAGATCTCGGCGCGCTACGGAATGGCGGGTTTGGCGCTGAACCTGGGTCTGGCGCTGGTGCTCATTCCCAGGTTCGGCACGTTAGGTGCCTGCTGGGCGCTGGCCGGCAACGTGGTGCTTCAGTCGCCCTGGTTCGTGCGCCGCATCACGGCTCTCGTGGGGGTGCCGCTGTCGCTGTACGCTCGGTCGGTGCTGTTCGGTCCGCTGGTTCCGGCCACGGCGGCGGCCGCGGCGATCGCCGTCACGTCCTTCGCTCTGGGCCCCGCGGACAGCGCCGCCTCCCTCATCATCGGGACAGCAGCCGGGGCGGCGGCGTTCGTGGCGGCCGGACGGCTGCTGGGGACGCTCGGCCCGCAAGAGCGCGGCTTCATGGCCGCGATGCCGGGAGGTAAGCTGCTGCGCTGGGTGGTGGGGGGCGCGTGAGCGCTGAGCGCGAGTTCGACGCGCGCTACTACGCGAGCGAGGCCGACACACTCGGCTGGGGCGCGAGCCACGCGCCTGACGAGTTCAAGTTGGGCATTCTGCGCGAACACGTCATCGGCGAACCCGTGCTCGATCTGGCGTGCGGGCCGTGCACGTATGCGGCCGCCCTGGCCGCGGGCGGCAGGCGCGTTACGGCGGTGGATTTCAGCCTGGACCTGCTGCGCTCGGCAAGCTCCGCCGCGGTGCGGAGGGTGGCCGCGTCGGGACTGGCGCTTCCGTTTCGCGACCGTTCAATGGAGACCACGTTGTTGCTCTCGGTGCTGGAGCACGTGGACGACCGGGCGCTGCTGGCGGAGGCGACACGCGTCACCGGCCGCAGGTTGATAGTTCAGGTGCCACTGGAGGAGCCGCCGCTGTTGCGCGAGGCGGGCGTGCTGTTCTCGCACTGGACCGATCGCAGTCATCTGCGGCTGTATAGCGAACGGTCCATCACAGCCCTCCTGGCCGGCGCCGGATGGCGCCTGGTCGCGTTCATACCGGCGTATCGTCGCGATCTTCAGGAACGGTTCGTGCGCGGCCTGCGCGCTCCGGAGCCGGTGCGCAACCTGGTGCGGCTGATGCTGAAGCCGCTGAGGAGTCGGTCGCCCCGACCTGCCGCGGAGGCGTTCGTGGTCGCGGATCGGGCCGAACCTTGAGAGTGGCGATCGACGTGTCGGCGCTTTCCTCGGGGCTGCGTTCCGGCACGGCGGTGTATCTCTACCGGCTGGTGCAGGCGCTGGCGGAACTGCGCGACGGTCCTGAGCTGGTTCTGCTCTACAACGGCATGCCGGGGGCCGGCGCCGAGCTGGCAGCCTCGCTCACGGGTCCGCGGGTGAGCCTCGAGTGCGCGTATCTGAAGTGGAGGCCCCTGCCTGCACCGGTTTTCTGGCGTCCGTATCCGCGCCGCCTGACGCGTGCGGTCCGATCGGCCGATGTGTTCCACGTCGGAGAGTACGTCTTTCCGGATCCGGGGCCGACCGTGCGCGTGGTCGCCACTGTGCACGATGTCACAACCAGGTTGTTTCCGCAGTGGCATATGCTTCCCAACCGGATGCTGCACGAGCGGCGGCTGAAGTGGATCCGGCGCTATGCGCACAGGGTCATAATTGACGCGGAGGCAACCCGGCGCGACACGGCGCGCGAACTGGGACGTGATCCTGGGACGCTGGCGGTAGTGCCCCTGGCCCGTGGCACGGCAGGCGCCGGAGCACCTGGGGTCGAGGCCGATGACGTGCGGCGTCGCTTTGGAATCGGAGACGAGCCATATGTGCTGTTCGTCGGTGTGCTCGAACCCCGCAAGAACCTGGCGCGGTTGATCAGGGCCTTCGAGCTGCTCTCCCCAGAACTGACGGAGCACTGGAAGTTGGTGCTTGCGGGCGAGTGGGGCTGGCATTCCCGCGCGCTCAGAAAGGCGATCAGCAGTTCGCCGTTGCGGCACAGAATCGTGACCACGGGCCCGGTGGAGTCTGGGACCCTGGAGGCGCTCTACGCCGCTGCGGGGCTGTTCGCGTATCCGTCGCTCTACGAAGGATTCGGGCTGCCACTGCTGGAGGCTATGGCCGCCGCCGTGCCGGTGCTTACCAGCCGCGGGGGTGCGCTTCAGGAGGTTGCGGGCGATGCTGCATTGCTGGTGGATCCTGAGGACGTCGGGTCAATACGCGACGGGCTCGAGCGCGCGCTTTTGAGCGCGGAACTGCGAGCCGGTCTAGCTGAGCGCGGCCGGGTGCGCGAGGCACAGTTCACCTGGGAGCGAACCGCGGCGGCCACATATCACATCTACCGGGAACTCGCGCGCCAATGAGGGTGGCGGTGGTTCACAACCTGCCTTCCGGCGGCGCCCGGCGTGCGCTCGTGGCTCATGCCCGCGTCTTGGCGTCGCGCGGCCACGGCGTGGAGATCTTCGAGCTGGCAACGGGAGTCGATCCTCTGGAGGACTTCGCCACGCTCGGGTTGCCGCTGCATCGCTATCAGGTTCCTCCGCCGCCGGATCGTGAGGCAGGGCTCTTTGGCCGCCCGACCGTGGCCACCGGCATGAAGGCGCTGCGGCTGCTTGCGGTGCTGCCGCGCGTCTGGCGCAGGGTCGCGAGGGATGTGGATTCCGGCGGCTTTGATGTCGCCCTGGTCGGAAACGACCAGTTCACCCATACGCCGCACCTGCTGCGCTACTGCAGGACACCGGCTGCGCTGTACAGCAACGAGCCGCTTCGGTACGTGTACGACGCGCCGGTGGGTGATGCCCCGGCGCGGGACTCCCTGATGCTGAAGGTGCTGCGTCCGGTTGCGGACCGGGTGCTGAAGCGCGTGCTCGGATCCATGGACGCGCGCAACGTTCGCGCCTCGCCTGTCCTCATAACCAACTCGCACTTCAGCCACGAGTCCTTCCTGCGGTGCTACGGCAGGCCGGCGCGCGTGGTCTACCTCGGAGTGGACGCGCAGCGGTTCCGGCCGCTGGGGCGCTCGCGCAGGGAGTTCGTGCTCTCGGTAGGCGCGATGCATCCTGCCAAGGGATTCAGCTTCCTGGTGGAAGCGATCGCGTTGCTGCCGCGGGAACGCAGACCGGACTTGGTGCTGGTTTCCGACCGGGGCTACGGCGTGTACCGGCAGCGGCTGGAGGCCCTGGCCGCCTCCCGCGGCGTGCGACTAGACCTCAGGCACCGGGTGGCTGATGGGGAGCTGCTAGAGCTTTACAATACCGCTGCGGTCTTCGTGTACGCGCCGTATCTCGAACCATTCGGCCTGGTGGTGCTGGAAGCAATGGCGTGCGGTACCGCCGTGGTGGCGGTTGCCGAGGGTGGGGTGCGCGAAACGGTGCGCGACGGCGTTACGGGGACGCTGGTCCCGCGTGATCCGGCGCGCTTCGCGGCGGCGTTGGAGGCCCTGCTGGACGATCCCGACCGCGCCGCCCAGCTCGGCGCCGCCGGGCGCGCCGACGCGATCGCGCTGTGGACGTGGGAGCGCTCGACCGAGGCGCTGGAGGCAGCGCTGCTAGAGACGGCCGCGGCGGGACGAGCGTGAACCGGCGCACGATCGCGGCGATCGCCGCCGGGGCTCTGGCGTTCCGTCTCGCACTGATGGTTGTGCGCGGCGACTACATCGTCTACGACGAGGGCTACTACCTGCTGCTGGCCCGGAGTGTGGGAGCCGGCGCCGGCTTCGCGCTCAACGGCCTTCCCCACGCAGCCCTGTCGCCGCTGCAGCCGCTGATGGTGGCCGCGCTGACACTGCCCGGCGTGCCGGATCTGTGGGTGTCGCGCCTGATGGGTGCGTTATCCAGCGCGCTGCTGATCGTTCCGGTGATGGCGGTTACGAGGCGCCTGGTATCGGATCGCGCCGCGCTGGCCGCCGGCCTGCTGGTGGCGGCAGCGCCCGCGCTAATGAGCTTCACACCGTTCTTTCCCGGTCGCAGTTGGAACCTCTACTTCGGCACCGAACCGCTGTACCTGCTCGCGGTGCTCAGCGCAACCGCGATCGGCATGGAGGCGGTCGCCTCGGGCAGCGTATGGCGTTATGCGGCCACCGGGGCGCTGGCGGCCGCCGCCTACCTGTGTCGAGCCGAGGGCATTGTGGCGGCGCCGCTCATTTTCCTCGCGATGGCCGGTGATCTGATGCGGCGCCGCGTGCCGTGGAGGGAGTGGCGCCGGTTCGCGATCGCGGCGCTGGTGGCTGTCCTAACTGTGGCTCCCTACGTTGCCTATCTGCGCACCACTCTGGGCCGCTGGGCGTTCTCGGGCCGCGTCCAGGCGGCCTCGAGGGGTGATCGTCCGACCCCTACGACGCGCGAGGCCGCCCGGCATGGAGGATCGGTGCTGGAGGACTTCGTATGGCGGGGGAACGTGGGACGCTTCACCTCGGAGCTGCACCGTCTTGCTCCCGACGGCTCCCGGATGGCGTCGCAGTACTGGGGTGTCGTGCGCGATGAACAGGGGACGTCGCCGGAGCAGCCGGCCGCTCGCCACACTGGCCCGGCAGCGATTGACAGCGGCGTTCCGATAGGCACCACCGCCCTGCCACCGATGTCAACACTCGCGGGACTGTGGCGCGGCCTGCGTGCGGTGATGCCATTGTGGTTCATGGTCCTCGGCATCGCCGGACTGGCTCTGTGGGCACGCAAAGCCGATGCATTGTGGTTGGCGCCGGTAGCGGCCGCGGCGGTTATCCCGGTGTTGTTCTCCTACATTGAGCCGAGGGTGCTGCTGGGCCTGGTGCCGTTGACGGCTATCGGCGCCGGATGCCTGGCGGTCGCGGCGGGCGAGCAGCTTGCGCGGCATTTCGGAGTGCGACATGCATGGTCCGCCGTACCGGCGCTGCTCGCCCTTCTGCTCGTGTGGCCCGCCGTGCGGGACGGCCTGGATGCGCGATCCAACCGGACTCCGTTGCAGCAGGTGGCGACGGCTCAGCGCGCCGTCGGCCACTGGCTCAATGACAATCTGCCGCCTAACGCTCTAGTGATGAGCTGGCACCCGGCCATCGCCATCTGGGCCCGCCGCGACTGGCGCGTGTTGCCGGAAGACTCGCTGGCTCGGATCGTGAACTACGCCCGGCGGCTCGGAGTCGGCGCCATTGTGTTGAGCAGAGTGAATCCGTCGCCGATCGCCGATCTTCCGCGGCCGTTCACCGTTCTGCTGCTGGACTCCGCATCGGTGCTGCCTGACGGCGCCGGACTGAGCGTGGAGCCAGTGTTCACGGCGCCGCTGCTGTTCGTCGGCAGGCTCCCGGGCCCGTCGCGATGATCCGCGCGGTCACCCTGGCGATCTTGCTGGTTGGTGCGCTGTGGTCGGTGCTGCCGGCGGCTGTGTGGTTCGCGGACGGCGACATGGATCTGTACCGGGCCGGGTGGCAGGTGTGGTGGTGGGGCGGGTTGGTGAGCGCTCTGGTGGCACTTCTAGCGTTGCTGCTGAGCCGCGGCGCCGCGGTGGACGCCGCAGCCACGGCGTGGCGCCGGATACGGGCATTGGGCACGCCCTGGTTCGTGGCCGGGGCCGGCGCACTGCTGGCGCTGGGTACGATGTTCGCGTCAGTGATTCTGTTCCACGGCAATCCGCGCAACGTGGACGGTTTCGCGCAGCTGTTTCACGCGCGCGCGATTCTGGCCGGCGCCTTGTGGGCGCAGCCCCCTGCCCTGCCGCAGCATTTCGCCACGCTCCACATGATCATTGGTCCCGACCGGTGGTTATCGCAGTACCCGCCAGGCCAGCCGCTGCTGCTCGCTGTGGGGCTGGCGCTCGGCGCGTGGTGGATCGTGAATCCACTCATCGCGGCGGCGCTTTCCTGGGCCGGTTACCGCGTTGCGCGCTCGCTGTTCGGCGAGGACGAGGCCAGGCTCACGGCGCTGCTGCTGGCGTGCTCGCCGTTTGTGCTGGCCGTGGGTGGCAGCGAGCTGAGCCACCTGCCGGCGGCGACCGGTGCAATGGGCGCGGCCGCATGCGGCTGCGCCATTTCCGGGTCGCGGTGGCGCGGTGCGGCGGTGCTGGCGGGCGTGCTGCTGGCGGTCACCGCGACGTTCCGTCCGCTCGACGCTGTCGCCGCCGCCGTGCCGGTGGCGGGCATGGCGCTGCTGGCCGGGCGCGCGCGCGCCCTTGAAGCCCTCGCGCTTGCCGCAGTCTCCGGCGCCGCAGGCTGCCTGCCGCTGCTGTGGTACAACCACGAAACCACGGGCTCCTGGCTCAGGTTCGGGTACACACAGCTGTGGGGCCCGGGACACTCCCTCGGATTCCACGACACGCCTTGGGGCACGCCGCTCACACCGGTGCGTGCGCTGGGACTGACGGGGGTGGACCTGTTCCTGACCAATCGCGACCTGTTCGACCTGACGGTTCCCTTGCTGCCGTTGATCTCGGTCGCGTTCTTCGTCGGCCGGCGCCGCCTGGCGGTCCAGGATCTCATCGCCGTGCTGGGAGCCGCAACGGTCTACGTACTGATGTTTTTCTACTGGCACCGCGACGTGTTCTACGGACCGCGACTCCATTTCGTGGCGGCCCCATGGCTGTGCATACTTTTCGCCCGCGCCGTGACGCTGCTGTGGCGGAGCCCCGGTCCGCCATCCACCCCGCGAGCCGGCAGGATCGCGGTGTTCGCAGTGGCGGTCGCGCTGGCAGTCGGCCTGACGGGGCTGACGCCGAGCCGCCTGGCGGCGTACCGGAACTCGCTGCCGCAGCTGAGCCTGCATCCGGACCGTGAGGCGCGCCGCGCCGGAATCAGCAACGCAGTCGTGGTGATCCCGGACGGTTGGGGATCGCGGCTGATCGCGCGGATGTGGGCGCTGGGCGTTCCGGTGCGCTTGAGCACGCGGCTGTACTCCGGAATCGATGCCTGTACGTTGCAGGAGCAGCTCGACAGAGCCGAGCGCGATCCGGCCGCGCGGGAACGGCTGGTGGACACGCTGGTGGCGCTGCGGCGCGCGGGTCGAGCCGGAGTACGGGCCGGGCTCACGGAAGACCCGAACCTGCGGCTGCCAGGGCGGGCCACGCCTCCGGCTACTCTGGGCGTGATTCCCGAGGGCGGCATCGAGTTGCGTCCTGATTCGATGCTGCCGCCCGAGTGCTTGCGCGAGCTGATCAGCGACCGGCGCGGGTTCCTAGGTTATGCGCCGTACCTGTACCTCAACAACGCGACGCTGGACGGGGACATAGTGTGGGCGCGGGACCTCGGCGAGGAGGCCAATTCCGCGTTGCGCGCACGCTATCCCGGCAGGAGGATGTTCCGTTATGCGCCTCCGCAGCCCGGCGCCGCTCCTGTGTTTCAGCTCATCACTCCGTGACCGCGCCGGCTGCACGTCTTTCGACCCTGACGCGCTCCAGGGCGTCGCTGCTCGTACTCGCCGTCTCGCTGCTCACGGCCGCGCCCAGTCTGTGGAACGGCTTCGCCTACGACGACGTCTCGCTGGTGGAGCGCGACCGCCGGATCAGGGACATCGAGCGACTGCCGGGCCTGCTGGTGGAGCCGTACTGGCCAGACCGGTTCGTGGATCGGCTGTATCGGCCCTGGACTACCGCATCCTTCGCAGTGGCCCACGCGCTGGGCGGCGGGGCAGCATGGCCGCAGCACCTGCTGAACGTTCTGCTGCATGCCGCGGTATGCGTTATGGTCGTGCGGCTTATCTGGGCGCTGGCGCCTCCGGGGGCGCTGCTGGCCGGGCTATGGTTTGCGGTGCACCCCGTGCACGTTGAGGCGTTCGCCTCGGTTACCGGGCGCTCGGAGCTAATCGCCGCCGCCGGCTACCTGACGTCGCTGCTCGCGGCGCTGCGCCACGCCCGCGCCGAGCGAGCCGGAGAACGCCGCGCCATGCTCGCGCTCGCCACCGGCGCGGCCGCGTTCGCGATCGGCGGCAAGGAGCACGCCATCACGCTCCCGGCCGCGATCGTCGTCATGGACGGCGTGCTCGCACTTCACCGGGGCGAGGACCTCAGGGCCCGGGCGCGGCGACAGGCGCCGCTGTGGCTCGCGACGGCCGCCGTCATGCTCGCCTACCTTTCGGTGCGGGCGTGGGTCGTGGGCACGGCGACCGGGGCCGGAATGGTTGCGACCGGACTGGAGGGCCGCGACCTGTTCGGCCGCCTGCTGGTGATGGCGCCGGCACTGCTCGAATGGGCGCGGCTAATCCTGGTGCCGCTCAGGCTCGCGGCTGACTACGCGCCTGACCAGTTTGTGGTGGCGACCGGGTTGGAATGGCGGCACGCCGCCGCGCTCGCGCTGGCCTCCGGAGTGACCTTGCTGGTGTGGAGGTACCGAAAGTGGGATTTCCGGCTTCCGGCCGCGCTGCTGCTGTTCACGGTCAGCGCCAGCGTCGCCGCGAACATCGTAGTTCCGACCGGAGTGCTGATCTCGGAGCGCGGCCTGTACCTGCCTAGCGTGGCCGTGGCGCTGGGACTGGCTCCACTGATGGCGGGCTTCGAGCGAGGGCGGCTTCCGGCGCTCGCGGCTGCTGCAGTCGTGCTGCTCGCGCTTGCCGCGCGCAGCGTCGAGCGGATCAGCGTCTGGCGTGACGACGACCGCTTCTTCGCCGCCCTCGAGACCGACGCGCCGTTCTCGTACCGGACGCAGTGGATGCTCGGCAGGGACGCATTCAAGGAAGGCAGGATTGCGGAAGGACAGGTGCGCTTCAGAGAAGCGATGCGACGGGCCCCGCGCGAAGCGAACCTGCACATCGAGGCGGGGCTGCGCCATCTTGATGCGCACCTCAACGACTCGGCCGAAGCCTACCTCATGCGCGCGTTCGAGCTGGATTCCATGATGCGAGGCGCTCTGCTCGGCGTCATCGTGGCGCGCGCGCGGCTGGGACGGTACGCCGAGGCGGCCGCGGCTGCCGAGCTGGGAATGAGGCGCTTCCCCGGCACGGTGGATTTCGTCCAGGCGGCCGGTGAGCTGTACGCGCTTCTGGGGCGTTGTGCCGATGCGGAAGCCAGGTTGCGCGAGGTGGAGCGGCGCGAACCCGGCAGGGTCGCGCACCTGCTGCAACGTCTGCAACCGGAGCCGCCGTGCGTCCCATCGTGATCACTTCGCGCCGCGCCGCCGCCATTTCCGCGCTGGTGGCTGCGGTGCTGTACGCCCCGTCGGTGCGCAACCAGTTTGCGCTCGATGATCACGCGATCATCCGCGGCAACCCCAGGACCCATGGCTTCGGCGCCGCCTTGCGGGCATTCGACAAGCGGTACTGGCCGCCAGAGAAGGAAGCCGGACTGTGGCGGCCGCTGACAGTGCTGAGCTTCGGCCTGGACTGGTCGGTGGGCGGCGGCAGCCCGCACTGGATGCACGCGACCAACGTCGTGCTTCATGCCGGCGCGACGGCGGTTGTCGCCGCGTTCATAGCGCCATACGTGGGAGCAGCTGGCGCGCTGGCAGGCGGAGTCCTGTTCGCCGTGCATCCGCTGCACGTAGAGGCGGTGGCCAACATCGTGGGCCGGGCGGAGATGCTGGCCGCGCTCGCAGTCCTGGGAACCTTGCTGCTGGCCCGGATCGCGGTGCGGCGGCGCGAGGCCGGTCGCAGCAGCACAGCGGCGGAGATCGGGCTCGTCGGCTGCCTGATCGCGGGGCTGCTCTCCAAGGAACACGCGGTCGTCACCATCGCACTGCTGCTGCTCGATGACGTTGCGCGCTCGCCGACCTCGCGACCCCGCCTGCCGTGGCGCACCTACGCGATCGTGGCGCTGGTTTCCGTGGTCTGGTTCTTGGTCCGGTCGGCGATAGATGGCGGCCGCTCGTTCCGGGCGATGGCTCCAGCGTTTTACGGTCTGGACACGATTGGCCGGCTGAGCACCATGCTCCCCGTGGCGCTGACGGTGCTCCGGCTCTCGTTCTGGCCGATGGATCTGTCGCTCGACTACCACCCTCAGGTCATTGCACGGCACCACACACCTGATCCGATCGGTCTGTTCGCGCTGGTCGTGCTCGTGGCGCTGGGCATCCTCACGGCGCTGTGTTGGCGGCGCCAACGGGTTGTGAGCGTGGCGGTGCTGCTGTTCGTGATTGCCTGGGCGCCCACTTCCAACGTGCTGTTCCCCAGCGGCATCGTGCTGTCGGAGCGCACGCTGTACTTGTCGTCCGTGGGGTTGGCGCTGCTGGCTGGCCTAGCCGTGAACTCAGTCCTCTCAACGCGGTTCAGGCGTCACGCTCTGGTGTTAGGCGTCGCGCTGGCGCTGCTCTTCGCCGCGCGGTCCTGGAGCCGGATCCCGCTGTGGTACGGCAGCCGCGAGGTGGTGCTCAACGCGCTGGAGGAGCGGCCGGAATCCTACATGGCGCACATGGCTGCCGGCCGGGTCTACAGCAACATGCGTGACTACCCGCGGGCGCTGGCGGCGTTTGGAGTTGCCGCCGAATTGTACCCCAACGACCATCTGGCCATGACTGAGGCCGGAATCATTGCCATGCAGGCCGGCCGGCTCGACCTGGCCGAGCGGTTCCTGCGCCTGGCGGTCACGGCGCGGCCAAGCTGGGCCCTGCCGGACTCGCTCCTGGAGGAGGTGCTGCGCCTCAGGGCCGCCGCCTCGCAACCGTCCAAATGACTTGCGAAACGCCAGATGGCTCAGCCGTTGATTGGGGTCG
Source organism: Gemmatimonadales bacterium (assembly GCA_035559335.1). Lineage (GTDB taxonomy): Bacteria > Gemmatimonadota > Gemmatimonadetes > Gemmatimonadales > JACORV01 > DASXPG01. The sequence continues at coordinate 10,939 of DATMBH010000331.1, read as the reverse complement.
CGACACTGTCGGTTGTGGCCGTAAGTCGTTGGCTGTCAAGGCGATACGGAGTGGCCCTCCGCCCGGCACGCGTCTTGCTTTTTCCTCAGGCGACCCAGTGTCGCTCGCGCTCACTAATCCAGGAGGATGGATGAGGAATCAGAAGGGCTTCACCCTGATCGAGCTGTTGATCGTGGTGGTGATCATCGGCATTCTGGCCGCCATCGCGATCCCGAAGTTCGCCAACACGAAGGAGAAGGCATACGTGGCGGCGATGAAGTCGGACCTGCGGAACATGGTATCAACGCAGGAGTCCTACTTCGCAGACTACACGACCTACACGACCAACTGGGGCGTATTCCAGCTGTCGTCGGGCGTGAACAGCGCAGCGATCGATGCGGACGGAACGGGCTTCTCGGCCAAGGTGTCGCATAACGGCACCAGCAAGACCTGCACGATCGGCATCGGGTCCAAGACGCCTTCGGGCGCCAAGGAAGGCGAGCCGGTCTGCAGCTGAACCAGGCCATGGCTCGGGCAAAGGGCGGCGCACATGCGCCGCCCTTTTGCTTGACTGGCCGTTGGCCGGGCTAGCACCGTGAAGCGCAAGCCGTCGCTGCGCACCGAGCTGCTGGTCAACCTTACGATCCTCGCGGCCGCCGCGCTGGTGCTGGCCGCGGGCTCGGCGCTGGTCGCCCCGCTGCTGGGCGACGATGCCCGGGGTGGCGCGATGCTGCTGCTCCTTATCGTGGCTGACCTCGCGGTGCTGGTGGTGTTCGGGCGCTACCTGGTGACCAGGCTGGTCACGCGACCGCTGGAGGACCTGGTGCGAGCTACGGAGGCCGTGGCCGCGGGCGAGCTACACCGCCGCGCGCCGGCAGCCGACACCGAGGAGCTGGACCGCCTGGCGCAAAGCGTAAACCGGATGACCGACCGGCTGCTGGATGTCCAGGGCGCGCTGGTGCGGGCCGAGAAACTGGCGTCGGTGGGCCGCCTGGCGGCGGGCATCGCTCATGAGGTGGGCAATCCGCTTGCGGCCATCGGCAACTACGTCGAGATACTGCGGCGTCATGGCGCCGATCCGGCAACCGTTCAGGCGCTGGAACACGAGGCCCAGCGGATCGACGGGATCGTGCGCAGCCTGCTCGAGTACTCCCGGCCGCGCGAGAGCGCGTTCGAGCCTCTGCACCTGGGCAATGTCGTGGCGGACACGGTCCAGCTCCTGGAACGCCAGGGCGTGTTGCGGGAGCTCAGGCACGAGGTCCAGGTGGATTCTGATGCACCGCTCGTGTTGGGCGACCGCCAAGCGCTCCAGCAGGTGTGCGTCAACCTGCTGCTCAATGCGGTTGACGCGGCGGGCGCCGGCGGAAGCCTGGTGGTTGAGGTCGGGGCGCGAGACGGCCGGACAACGCTTTCGGTGGCTGATAGCGGTCCCGGCGTGCCGGAACCGCTACGCGCCCAGGTATTCGACCCGTTCTTCACGACCAAGGAACCCGGAAGAGGCACGGGACTGGGGCTGGCAATTGTGCAGCGCATTGTGGAAGACCACGGCGGTCGTATCGCCATCCAGGACTCGCCGCTGGGCGGCGCGAAGTTCGTGATCGCTCTTCCGGCGCACGCGTCATGAAGCTCCTGATAGTTGATGACGAGCCGGGGCTGCGCTCCTCGCTGCGGGTGCTCCTCGCAGAGGACGGACACGAGGTGGCCGAGGCCGCCGACGGCGCCGCCGCGCTGGCGCGCGCGACGGCCGAGCGGTTCGACGCCGTGCTGTGCGATGTGCGGATGCCGGTCATGGACGGCCGCGAGTTCCTGCGCCGCTACCGGGCCGCGGGCGGTACCGCGCTCGTTATCGTCATGAGCGCCTACGGCTCTCTGGACCTGGCGATCGAGGCGATGAAGGACGGTGCCTACGACTACATCGCCAAGCCGTTCCGGGCCGACGAGGTTTCACTGGTATTGCGCAAGGCGGAGGAACGCGAGCGGCTGCGGCGGGAAGTGGAGACGCTGAGGTCCACCCTCGGCGCTCAGGCCGCGTCGCAGGACATCGTGGCGGAGTCCGCGGCGATGCGCGAGGCGCTGGATCTGATTGCGCGGGTGGCTCCACATCCGACCACGGTGCTCGTGACCGGCCCCAGCGGAACCGGCAAGGAAGTGCTCGCGCGCGAGCTGCACCGGCTCTCGCCGCGCGCCGAGCGGCCGTTCGTCGCAGTCAATTGCGCAGCCATTCCCGAGACACTGCTCGAGTCGGAGCTGTTCGGCCACGCGAAGGGAGCCTTCACTGGCGCCGCGCAGGAGCGCCGCGGACTGTTCGAGCAGGCCGACCAGGGAACCTTGCTGCTGGACGAGATCGGCGAGTTGCCTTCGAGCCTACAGGCCAAGCTGCTGCGCGTGCTCCAGGACGGAGAAGTGCGCCGCCTTGGCGACACCTCCAGCCGCAAGGTGGACGTTAGGGTCGTTGCGGCCACTTCGCGCGACCTGGAAAGCGACGTAGCACAGGGCCGCTTCCGCGAGGACCTGTTCTACCGGCTCAATGTGGTCGCGCTGAAGCTGCCGCCGCTGGCAGAGCGCCCCGAGGACATCCCCGGTCTGATCCACTTGTTCCTCGAGCGCCACGCGGCGCGGCTTGGGGTGAGGGTGCCGGCAGTAGAGCCCGACGCCATGCGCAGGCTGCTCGACCATCGCTGGCCGGGAAACGTTAGGGAACTGGCCAACGCGCTCGAGCGGGCGGTAGTGCTCGCGAGGAATGAGACCATAACGATTGCAGACCTGCCGCCGTCGGTGGCTGCTGCTGCGGCCGATGGTCCCGGTGGCGGCGAGTTGTCGCTGCGCCAGGCAACCGGTGCGGCGCAGGCGGACTTGATCCGTCAAGCGCTGGAACGGGCGCGGGGAAACCGGCGCCTGGCCGCTTCGATTCTGGGGATCTCGGTTCGCAGCCTGTTCTACAAGCTCAAACGCTACGGGATTACCGGGGACTAGCGCAGCCGAGTGCGCGCAGTGCAAGTTCGTGCACGCCTCTTGCTTCTCGGTGGCCGATAGTAAGTTGTTGATTTCACGTAACTTGGCAAGGAACGGCGACGGCGGCACAGTGCCTGCTTGAAAGGAAAGCCAAGATGCGCAATCGAGACGGCTTCACCCTGATCGAGATCCTGATCGTCATCACGATCATCGGGATCGCCCTGGGCGTGGCTTACAACGGCGTCCGGTCGAGTTCGGTCAAGGGTGGGGTACGCAGCGCGATGGACGCGGTGATGACCCTACATGCGGTCGCCAAACAGTCGGCGATCCAGCGGGGCCGGAGCGCAATGCTGGTGGTGAACTCCACGACTGGCAGGGTGTGGGTGATCTCGCGCAAAGCCAGTGGTTCAGGCTACGACACGGTCGGCAACGTGGAGAATCTGGCCGGCAGGTTCGGCGTCACGCTGCGCAGCACGCGTGACACGTTCACGTTCACACCCAGGGGGCTTGGGAACGACGCGTCGGGCGCCACGATTATCATCGCGAAGCAGGACTTCGCAGACACGATCACAGTGGCGGCGACGGGAAGGATAGTGAGATGAACGAACGGGGGTTCTCGCTCATCGAGGTGATGGTGGCGACGATCATCCTGATCGCCGGGGTGATCGCGCTGGCCAGCTCCTCGGCCACGATCACCAGGATGACCGCCGAGGGGAATCGGGCGGCCGCCGCTGCGCTGGTCGCCTCGTCGCGGTTCGAGTCGTTGCGCGCGGTCGGCTGCACCGGCATGAGCAGCGGGTCGGCCACCAGCGGGCGGTTTACGGAGAGCTGGGAGGTTACCAGTATCGCTGGAGGAGCCGCGAAGAAGGTGCTACTCCGCGTTTCCTACAGGATTGGGAGCCGTGCCGGGACCAGAGCAATCACGTACGGCACGGTGGTCTCGTGCCGGGGAGAAGCGGGTTCATGAGCGCCGACCGTCGCGGACCGGGTGGCTTCACTCTTATCGAGCTGCTGGTGGCCATGTCCATGTCGTCCATCGTGCTGATGGCGGCGTTCATGCTGCTGCGCAACAACCAGCGGTACTACCGGTCGCAGAGCCAGATCGTGGACGTGCAGCAGAACATCCGTGCCGCGATCTCGCTGCTTCCCAACGAGCTGCGCGAGCTGTCGGCGGCGGGCGGTGACATCGAGGACATGAGCGCCACGTCCATAACGATCCACGCCCCTCGCAACCTGGGGTTCACCTGCCGGCCGTCGGACGTCAGCGCCGGGTACGTGTACCTGCGCAACTCGCTGTTGTTCGGTTACCGCTCGATAGATCCGGAGCGGGACTACGTGTACGTGTTCCGCGATGGCGACTCGAGCAGGTCGCAGGACGACTACTGGATCGGCGCCAAGGTATCGGCCACCGCGTCGGCGACGTGCGCCGATGGCGCAGCCGCGACACGCCTGACAATAACGAACGCGGACAGCGGCCTGGGCAAGCTGGACAGCGTGAGCGTCGGATCGCCGGTGCGCACCTACGAACGTGTCGCCTACAGCCTCTACGAGGACGGCGGGCGGTGGTGGCTGGGCGTCAGCAGTTTCGTCTCGGGAAGCTGGACGGCCAGGAGTCCGGTTGCGGGGCCGCTTAGGCCCGGTGACGGACTGACATTCGCCTACTACGACAGTGCCGGGTCCGTCACGGCTACGCGAGCCAACGTGCAGCAGATCCAGGTTACCGTGCGGGGTCGCAGCAGCCAGATCGTTCAGATCCGCGGCAGCCGTTCCAACAACACCTACTACGAGGACTCGCTGAGCACGCGGGTCTTCCTGCGCAACAACTGAGTGGAGGGTAACGGTGTGAACACCCGCAACGAACGGGGCTTTGCCCTGGCGGGCGCGATCCTCGGCCTGGTGGTGATCGCTTCGCTGATAGCCGGCGCGTTCTTTTCCGCGCACCAGGAACTGAAGATCGGCCAGAACAGCCAGACCTTCCAGCGCGCGTTCGATGCCGCGGAAGCCGGACTCGACGCGGCCGTGGCCTCGTGGAACGCCAGTTCCTATAACAACCTTGCGGTTGGCGATTCGGCCACGCTCACGGGCACCGTCGAAAACGCTGGAACCTACCGCTCGGCGGTGCGCCGTCTGAATGACGAGCTGTTTCTGATTCGCTCCACGGGCACGGACACGCGCGGGGTCTCGCAGCGCACGCTGGCCCAGCTGGTACGGCTGCAGTTCGTGGCCATTGATATCAATGCCGGACTCACCACGCGCGGCAGCCTAAAGCTCGGCGGATCAAGCTACATAGACGGCGTGGACGTACCCCCGGCCAGCTGGTCGGGTTGCGCAACGACCGGACTGGACACGCTGCCGGGAATCCTCACCCGTGATTCCTCGCAGATCGAAACCAGCGGCTGCAGCAACTTCAGCTGCGTCCGTGGCGATCCCAAGGTGCAGAACGACCCGAGCATCAACGATTCCACGTTCTTCAGCTTCGGCGACATCAACTGGGACGAGCTGGTTTCGATGCGCACCATCACGATTCCTGCCGGCACGGGGACGATCACGTCGGCGGCTCCCGTCGGCACATCCACGACGTGTGTGATCAACCCGGACCCGAACGCCTACAGCACCAACTGGGGCGAGCCGCAGCGGACAGCTCCGTACGTCGCCGGCTGCATCAACCACTTCCCGATCATCTACGCCGCAGGCAATCTCAAGATCACGGGCGGCCGCGGGCAGGGGATTCTGCTGGTAAACGGAGACCTGGAGGTGCAAGGGGGGTTCAAGTTCTTCGGGCCCGTGATCGTCCGTGGCAGCCTGAGAACGGCCGGTACGGGTGGCCACTTCAACGGCGGGGTGATGGCGGCTAACGTGGACCTCGAGCAGTCGTCGGTGCTGGGCGATGCAGTGATCAGGTATTCTTCCTGTGCAGTCATCCAGGCCACGCAGGCGAACTCACCGGGCCGGATGCTGCGGCAGCGTGCCTGGGCGGAGATCACGTTCTAGGGTCACGCATAGCGCCGCACCGCGGCGCGTAGAAATGCTATCCGCCTCGCGCGCCGGCGCTGCTAATGTGGCGCCGTGCAACGCGAGGCGGGTTGTTCTCTGGTCGAGGTTGTGGTCGCCACCGTCCTGCTGGCCGGGGGCGTGGTGGGATTGGCGGGCTCAGCCCGCGCGGCGCTCCGGCTCACGGCCCTGGGCAACGCGCTTGCAAGCGCATCGGATTCCACTCGCAGCACCGCGAGCCGGCTGCGCTCCAGTTGTCCCGAGGTCACTCCATACAAGGCTCCCACTACCACGTCACTGGATGTCTCAATTGTTCCGGATGGAGCGCATCTGTCCGCGCCCCTGACGTGGCGATTCACGCTATTGTGCCCCTGATCCGAGAGCCCCGAGCCCCGGTCCCTGCCGGCACGACGCTGGTCGAAGCCATCGCGGGCCTTACGCTGGCGTTGATAGTCATGGCAGTTGCAGCGCGCTCGCTCGACGTTGCGCGCCGGCTGCTGGAGCGGTCGGATCGGCGTGGCGCAGCACGGCTGGCTGCGCGTGCCGCGGCGGCTGTGTTGGCGGCGGAGGTCGAAGGTCTGCCTGGTTCGGAGGTCGTGGTTCTCGACTCCACCCGCGTGCGCTTCTCAGCGCGGCGCGGCGGCGGCGTGTTGTGCCGCCAGGTCACGGGCTCGGCGCTGACTGTCAGGCAGGCGGCATGGTGGGCCTCCCGCGAGCCGGATCCCGGCCGCGACAGCCTGCTGGTAAGACTGGTTGCGCCCGCGGGCTGGTACCGCACCGCGGTGACGTCGGCGGGCACTTCAACCTGCGCTGACGGAAGCAGCGCGCTGCGCCTGAGCACAAGCGTTCTGCCCGATTCGATTGCGGACCGCGTGAGCGAAGCAGCGCCGGTGGTACTCGTGGAAACCGCCGAGTACCGGCTCTACCGCGACGCGACAGGCGCCTGGCTGCTGGGCGAGCGGCATCGCAGCGGCGGCGGATGGACGACGACGTCGCCCGTGGCCGGTCCGCTGGCTGCAAACGGCATCAGGATGGAGTTGGTGAGCGGAGCGGGAGGTCGGTCGAGTGCCTTGGCTGTCACGGCGCGCGCGGCGACGCGGTTCTCGACCGAGTCAACTCGCGTAGTCGTCGCGTTGGAGCCGTAGCGATGCGAGGCTCGCGCGGTTTCGCTCTAGTGTGGGTCTGCTTCGTGCTGGTGCTGCTTGGCGCCGTGTCGGCCACGGCGTTCTTCACCGCGCTGCAATCGGCGCGAGCAGGACGCCATGCAGCGGATGGCCTGACGGCACGCCTGGCGGTCGAACAGGCCGTTGCCGAAGCCCTGGCCGGCTGGCATGACCTTGGCCTGGACCGTCTTGCCGTGGGGACGGCAGTGGCGTGGTCGGACGCGAGCACTCGAACCACGGTAAGACGCCTGGGCGCGGGCACCGCTGTGGTCGAGGCGACATACCGCAGGTCTCCCGGCTACAGCGCTTCGTGGCTGGTCGAGCCTTCGCTTCCTCCGCTGCCAGCCGCCGCGATCCTGACCGTTGCTCGACTCGATCCATCGCTGGACTCGCTCCTTAGCGGGTCGGCCATGATGCCCGACGGTTGGGTCTGCGACTACAGGCAGCCAAATGGAACGCCAGCGCAGATACACTATTATGAAAGTGACGCGACGCTAGACAGCGTAGTCGGTGGTTGGCCTGCGCTGCTCGAGTGGGCCAGCCGCGTCAGCGGCATAGCAGACTCGATCACGGTTTTGGCCTCACCAGCAGAGTTGGCCGTGAGCCAGGCAGTGAGCGGTGTCATTGTTGGCGCTGAGGCCGTCACACTGGCGAGTGGTGCGATGGTGCGCGGGATCGTCTTCTCGCGCCGGCGGATCTTGCTGGAAGCTGGTAGCTGGATGACGGGCGTACTGGTGGCCCCGGAGATCTCGCTGGTCGCTGGCGACAGCTTGCCGGTGTTTCGTCCCTCCCCCTGCACTGCCCGTCTGGTTCTGGCAGCTCGGGTACCATTCCGTCCCGTACCTGGGTTGTTCGGAGGGCTGACCCAGCAGCAACCCTGAACGACCTAAGTGTTGGAAATCACTACATTTCGGCCATCACGCCTAAAGTATCTTGACAAATGCTCCGCCCAATCACTATCCTGGTACCCTCACGTCCCCTATCCCCTTGAACCGACGTTACATATGCGCTTGTTCGGTGGCGGAAAGAAGACGGTCGGGCTGGACATTGGCAGCGGGCTGATAAAGCTCGTGGTCATCGACCACGGCAAGTCAGGCCCTGAGCTGTCGAAGGTCGCCATTACGCCCGTGCTTGCTGACGCGATAGTCGAGGGCGAGGTAATGGACCCCGGCATAGTTGCGGACGCCATCAAGGGTCTGTTCGTAACCGGCGGCGTGAAGTCGAAGAACGTGGTGTGCGCGGTGGGCGGACGCGACGTGATCGTCAAGAAGATTCAGATGGACCGGATGAAGGAATCCGATGCGCGCGAGGTGATCCGCTGGGAGGCCGAGCAGCACGTGCCGTTCGACATGGAGAACGTGGAGCTGGACTTTCAGATCCTCGATCCGGACGGCGAGGGGCTCCAGATGAACGTGCTGCTGGTGGCTGCCAAGCGCGAGCTGGTTGAGAACAAGGTGTCGCTGCTCGCGGATGCTGGCCTGTCCCCGCAGATCATAGACGTGGACGCCTTCGCGTTGCACAACGCTTTCGAGCTGAATTATCCGGATGAGATGGGTGGGATGCTCGGGCTGCTCAACATCGGACACGAGGTAACGAATATCAACATCCTCGAGGATGGAGTGCCGGTCCTGACGCGCGATCTCGCCATAGGAACGCGCCGTTTTCGGGAGGACCTGCAGCGGGAGAAGGGTCTGTCGGCCGAGGATGCCGACCGGCTGCTGCAGAGCCCGCAGCGCGACCCGCAGCTCGATCCGTACGTCGAGAGTCGCGGCGAGGAGATGGCCGTCGGCATCGAGCGCGCCGCGCAGTTCCTGTCGCAGTCGAGTCGCGGCTCGATGACGAAGATGTTCATGAGCGGCGGCGGTTCGCGGATTCCGGGCATCGGCGAGGTGCTGGCCGATCGGCTGCGGATTCCCGTGGAGCAGGCCAATCCGATCAAGAACATCCGGGTGGCCGAGGGGGTTTTCGATTCGTTTCCGATGGACGAAGTGGTTCCGCTGCTGATGCTGCCGGTCGGGCTGGCGCTGCGGACCACCTGAGAGCGAGAGGCAACCGGGCGTGATAGCGATAAACCTGCTGCCTGGCGCGAAGAAGAAGCGCGGTGGAGGGGCCGGCCTAAAGCTCCCCGACATCAAGCAGCTGCTCGGCGCGGTCAAGGACCCGTGGCTGTTAGCGTCGGTGGCCGGCTGGGTGGTGGTCGCGGCGGTGGTGGGGCTCGTTTACTTGCCGAAGCGGAGCGCACTGGCGGAGCTGAGGCCACAGCTGGAGCAGGTCGAGCGCAGGGCGCGGCAACTGCAAGACGTGCTGAACACCAAGCAGCGGCTGGAGCTGCGGCGCGATTCGCTGATTGCGCAGATGAACGTGATCCGCGAGATAGACCGGCAGCGCTACATCTGGCCGCACTTGATGGACGAGGTGGCGCGCAGCCTGCCCCCGTTTCTGTGGCTGGACGAGCTGTCGTCTTCGGCGGTGAACCCGGACTCGGGCGAGGCGGGCCCGCAGGTGGCGTTCACGATCACTGGCAAGTCGGCGGACGTGCAGGCGATCACTCGGTTCCAGCGCAACCTAGAGGAATCGCCGTTCATCGCGAACGTGAACCTCGGCAACGTTGGAGCGGCCCCCGAGCAGGGGCGGCTGGTGCACATTTTCGTGATCACCGGTCGCTACGAGGAGCCCGATTCAGGCGAGATAACCATGCAGCCGCTGGCGGCGTCCTTGGTGCAGGGGTACCGCTCGGGCGTGGGTAGGCGGAGGTAGAGGGATGGCAGTGTTTCCTCAGGACCAGCGCGGCCAGATAATGGTCGTCCTCACCGTCCTCTCGCTGGCGGCGCTGTACTTCGCGTACGATTCGCCGATCGGTTCGGTGCCGGGTCTGAAGCAGATGAGCGCGCAGTCCGACACGCTCCGCAACAAGATCGACTCGCTGGAAAACGAGGTGCGTACGGCTCAGCGCGCGGTGGCTAGCGGTACCGTGCAGCAGCTGGAGCAGCGGCTGGCCGAGTACCAGGCGCAGCTGGACCTGATGCGGCAGCTGGTTCCTGCCAGCGCCGAGATGGCGAACCTGTTCGACGACATCTCGAGTCGCGCCAAGGTCCGGGGCACCGAGATAGCGACCTTCAATCCCCAGGCCGTGGAATCGGGCAGCCCGTTCGACACCCGGCGAATCCGTTATGCTGTCGTGGGGACGTACGATCAGATCGGCGAGTTTCTGTCGGACATCGCCTCGTTGCCGCGCATTATCGTGCCCGGCGACCTCAGGCTGGAACGCATTACGAGCCCGGCAGCTGATACCTCGCTGCGCGCCAACGCGCAGTTGCTGACGGCGTCGTTCGAGGTGCGCACCTACATCAAGTCACAGGTTGATACGGCGGCGGCGAGGCCCGCAGCGCAGGGAGCTCAGCGCGGAGGTGGGCAGTGAACGCCGGTAGCCTCGCGCTGGTAGCGGCGCTGCTTGCGGCAGTTGCCGGCAGTCTCGCCGGCCAGCAGCGGCCCCCGCAGCCGCAGCCACAACAGCAGGCGCGGCCGGGGCAGCGTCCGGCGCCATCCGTCGTGGACTCCACCGCGCCGGCGCTGGAGTATCGCCGCGAGGTGTTCAGCTACCGCGGCGGCACGCGCGATCCGTTCATGACGCTCATCAGCTCGAGCGATGTGCGCCCGACGGTCAACGATCTGACGCTGGTCTCGATCACCTACGATCCCCGGGGCGGGAGCGTGGCGATGGTCCGCGAGCGGGGCGTTGAACGTCCGCACCGGCTGAGGGTGGGCCGCACCCTGGGGCGGCTGCGCGTGCTCCAGATTCAGCGTAACCGCGTCGTGTTCCAGGTTGAGGAATTCGGCTTCGAGCGCCAGGAAGT
>DATMBH010000330.1:0-8088 GCA_035559335.1 Gemmatimonadales bacterium | reverse complement strand
CATCCGGCGTCGAGCCCGAGCGCTCGAGCAGGCGGTGGGCCACAGCCACGTGGCGCTCTTCGCCGTTGTGCGAGGCGCAGGCCAGCGCCAGCTCTTCCGGCCCGATGCCTAGGCGGTCCGCCGCGCCTGAGGTGATGAGCGGGATGGCCTGAAAGAACTTCGCGCAGGAACGCATGAACGCAGGCAGTGCGGGATCGCCGGCTGCGGCACGTGTACGCCCTTCGGCGTCCACCGCAGCCAGCGATACCCGGTGGCGGGATTCGACGATGTCGCCGCGCCAGACTTCGACTGTCAGTTTCATCACGCGGGGCGAAAGCTAAGCGGTCCGCCCTCGTGGCGCTGCGAGTGCGAGCGCGATGCCTCCCACGGCCACTGCCCCGCCGCTCACCGCCCACAGCGACGGCGGCTCGGCGACTGCGGGCAGCAGCCACGCGATGAGCGTGGCCCCAGCCGGTTCGCCCAGCGCGGCCACGTTCACGGCGTACGCCGGCAGGAACCGCAAGGCGTAGTTGAAGCCGGTGTGGCCGATCAGCATTGGGCCTGAGGCCAGAGCTAGGAAGATGGCCCAGTCGCGTGTGGTGAATGGCCCGAAGGCCACTCCGCGCGCGGCCGCCCAGAAGAGCAGCACTGCCGCGGCAATGCCGTACACCGGCGTCACGTAGGCGGCCAGGGAGAGCCGGGCCCGCAGGCGGCGACCCACGACGAAGTAGATGCCGCCGAATAGCGCGCCGGCCAGCGCGAGCGCATCGCCCAGCAGCGGTTGCGGAGCCGAGGTGGAGGAGCCATGCGCCAGGTCTCCCAGGCCGATGATCGTGGCGCCGATGACGGCGGCCACGATGCCCGCGGCCTGGCGCGGCGCCGGTCGCTCGTGCAGCAGCAGGGCCGAGAGCAGCCAGGAGAAGACGGGCGAGAGCGAAACCAGCACGCTGGAGGCCGCGACGCTAGTTAGGCGCAGCGAGGTGATCCACGCGGCGAAGTGCAGTGCGAGCGCGATGCCGGCCAGAAGCGCGGCGCGGCGGTCGCTGCGGTCCAACCTGGCCCACTCGAGGTGCCAGGGTCGCAGCACGGCCAGCGGTGCGAGCAGCAGTGTGGAGAGCACCAGCCGCCAGGCCGCCACGGCCAGCGGTGCGGCGGCGGTGAGTCGGATCAGCGGAGCCGCCCAGGCCATGGCCAGGACCGCCACGCCCAGGACGAGGAAGGCCCGCGATCGGTGCTGCACGGCACGAAGGTAGGGTGGAAGCGGCCGGCGGCGCTATATTCGGGCCCGTGCGCCGGCTCGCGCTTGTTGTGGCCCTCGCATTCTTGCCGGGAGTGCTCGCGGCACAGTCGGATGCGCGCAGCGTGCCGATTTCCTGGTGGGGTTCGGGCATCGTAGATCACCTCGCCCGCGCGGGCGTCATCAGTTCCGACCCCGTGACCCGACCGTGGACCCGCGAGTCGCTGGTGGAAGCGCTGGCCATGTCGGATACGTCCGGACTGGTCCCAGTCGCCCGGAGACTGATCTCGCGGTTCCGTGCCGAGCTTGAACCGCGCACGGCGGCGCCGCGGTTGTCCGCCGAGGCGGGGCTGGCGATCGCCGCCGCGTCGGATGCCGCGCGCAGTCCGCTCGATGGCCTCCCCCGCGACGCCGCGGCCCTCCCGGCAATGGATGCCTCGCTGGCGCTCGATTTGCCGCATCTGGCGCTCGTTACCCATCCGCGCGCCGATCGAAGACTGCTGCGAGACCCATATTCGCCGGCGCGCTCGGGAACCCTGAGGGGAGTCATATCGGACGAGGCGTACGTGGGCGCGCGCTGGCGTCACGTAAGCGCATCGTTCGGCGTGCAGCCGCGGAACTTCGGGCCGTACGAAGCCGACGGACTGATGCTCAGCGTTCGTCCGGAGCCGCTCGACCACCTGTTCGTTTCGGTCGGACCGTCGCGGCTGCGCCTGGAGATGCTCACGGCTCAGTTAGAGGACCTCCCTTCGATTGACTCAACGCGAGTGGCGAGGAGGATGTTTGCGCTCCACCGTCTCGTAATGCGACCCCACAGCCGCCTCGCGGTCGCTCTCTCCGAGGTGGCGCTGTACGCAACCAGCGGTGGGGATTCACGCGGGTTTGAGCCCTGGTACCTGAACCCGGTCAATCTGTGGTTCCTCGCGCAGTCGAACGGCGCCGAGACAGCCAACCTCGGGTTTGGCCTGGACGTCGCTTGGCGGGCAAGCCGAGGAACGGAGCTGTTCTTCCAGGGCTTCCTGGACGACTTGCGCGACGAGGCGGTCGAACGCGCCCAAGGCGAACCTCCAGGCCACGCGGGAACGGTTGGCGTTCGCGGCGGCAGCGCGGACGCGCGCTGGAGCTGGTGGACGCTGTATAGCTGGATCACAAACGCCGCCTATCGCACGCCCGCGTACGAGGAGCAGTACTCCTTCCGGCGGCGCGGGCTTGGCCGCGATCGCTCCGACACCGACGAGGCCACGCTCAAGCTGCAGCGGCTGGGTCCGTGGCCAGGCCTTGTGGGGTTGGAGCTGACGCGGCAGCGACGGGGCGCCGGGGATTTTCGGCAGGCATTCCCGCCCGTGAGTGCGTATGCCGACTCGCTCACCTTCCTAACCGGAGTGGTGGAATCAACGTGGCGAGTCGCGCTGAGCTTCGACCTGTTCCTCGGCAGCGCGGTGCGTGCGTCGGGTGAAGTTGCCCTCCATCGATCGTCGAACGCGAACCACGTTCCGGAGGCCTCACGTACCGCCTGGGTGTGGCGTCTTCGGGTGGAGACGCGGGCCCGATGGAGCAGGTCGATCACGTGGTAGCGCAGTCCTTCAGCTGCGACGTGATCGTGGTCGGGGCCGGCGTGGTGGGGCTCGCGTGCGCCCGGTCGCTCGCCACGCGCGGTTACCAGGTAATCGTGCTGGAGCGCCACGAGCGCTTCGGTGTCGAAACTTCCAGCCGCAACAGCGAGGTCGTGCACGCCGGCATCTACTACACGCCGGGTTCGCTCAAGGCCATGCTGTGCGCCCGCGGTAACCGCAGCCTGTACGCCTGGTGCGAGAGCCATGGGGTCGGGCACCGCCGCACCGGCAAGCTGATCGTCGCGACCAGCGCCGAGGAAGAAGCGAAGCTCGCCGACATCCTAACGCGCGCTCGAGCCAACGGCATCGATTCCCTGGTGGCGATCTCCGCGCAGCGGGCGCTGGAGATGGAACCGCATTTGCGCTGCACGGCGGCTCTGTGGTCTCCTGATACCGGAATAGTCGACTCCCACGCGCTGATGGCCTCGCTGCTCGCCGACTGCGAATCGCACGGCGGCGTGGTGGCGTGGCGTCACGCGCTGTCCGCTGCCGAGCGCCGCGGCAACGGTTACGAGCTGGCGGTGCGTGAGGAGCGCGGTGAGCAGACGCGCCTGACGAGTCGCTGGGTGGTGAACAGCGCTGGACTGGAGGCGGACCACATCGCCGCCCTGCCCGGCCTGGACGCTGCTGCGTGCGGTTACCGGCTGCACTACGCTCGGGGGCACTACTTCCGGGTCCACGCGCGCAAATGTCACCTCGCCAGCCATCTCATCTACCCGGTGCCCGTGCAGGCCGGCCTCGGCATCCACGTGACGCTCGACTTGGCCGGGGGGCTTAGGCTCGGGCCCAATGTGGAGTACCTTCCCGTCCGGGAGCAGGACTACCGGGTGCCAGAGGAGCTGCGCGACGAGTTCCACGCGGCGGTGTCGCGCTATCTGGATGGGCTGGAGCCGGAGGACCTGGCGCCGGACCAATCGGGCATCCGGCCGAAGCTCCAGGGACCTGGAGAACCGGTTCGGGACTTCGTGATCGCCGAGGAGTCCTCACGCGGGCTGCCGGGCTGGGTGAACCTGGTGGGGATCGAGTCGCCCGGGCTTACCTGCGCGCTCGAGATCGGGGAGCTGGTGGCCCGCAAGCTGGAAGGTGGGAACGATGCTGCGTGAGCGCGTGATGGCGCTGCTCGAGACGATGAGCCGCCGCAAGATCGTGGTGGTGGGCGACGCCATGCTCGACGTGTATCTGATCGGCGACGTGGAGCGGATCTCCCCCGAGGCGCCGGTGCCGGTGGTCACGGTGCACGAGCGGCGCCATGCGTTAGGTGGCGCCTCGAACGTGGCCGCCAACGTGGCCGCGATCGGCGCCGAGGTCACGCTGGTAGCCGTGGTGGGCGACGACCGCCGCGGCGAGCAGTTCCGCGCCGAGCTGGCGGCCACCGGTATCCGCGACGAGGGGATCGTCATCACGCCCGGGCGCCCGACTACGTCCAAGACGCGGGTGGTTGCCCGCAACCAGCAGCTGGTGCGCATCGACGAGGAAGAGGCCGGCTACCTCGATGGTCCGGCGCTGGACGAGGTGGTCAGGCGGCTGGAAGCGGCCATTCCGGGCGCCGACGCGGTGCTGATCGAGGACTACAACAAGGGCGTGCTTACGCCTGAGGTCATCGAGCGCACCCTCGAGCTGGCGCGCACCAGCGGAGTGCCGTCGGTGGTGGACCCCAAGTTCCGCAACTTCTTCGCCTATCGCGGCGCGTCGGTTTTCAAGCCCAACCGGCGCGAGCTGGAGGCGGCGGTGGGCGCGGCGGTGGACATCGAGCACGCGGATGCTCTGCCGACCGTGATGCAGCGACTCCAGGTTGACACCCTGCTGCTGACGCTGGGCCCGCAAGGCATGGCGTTGCTCGACAAGGAGGGCAACGTGACGCGGCTACCCACCCAGGCGCGCGAGGTGTACGACGTATCCGGGG
This sequence comes from Gemmatimonadales bacterium, assembly GCA_035559335.1. Classification (GTDB taxonomy): domain Bacteria; phylum Gemmatimonadota; class Gemmatimonadetes; order Gemmatimonadales; family JACORV01; genus DASXPG01. The sequence goes on along the minus strand of DATMBH010000330.1, from coordinate 3,356 downwards.
CCGGCGACACCGTGACCGCGTGGGTGGGCACCGCGCTGGCTGCCGGCGCCTCGGTGCGGGAAGCGGCGGAGCTGGCCAACTACGCCGCTGGTATCGAGGTGGGCAAGGCGGGCGTCGCGGTGGTCTCGCGTGAGGAAGTGCTAGGGCTCTACGAGCGCCGGTTCGACGAGGTCGGGATGTTCCGGCGTGGCGGGGTCTTGTAATTTTCGGGTCGCACGGGCCCTTAGCTCAGTCGGTTAGAGCAGCGGACTCATAATCCGTAGGTCCCAGGTTCGAATCCTGGAGGGCCCACATGAATACTGGTGCCAGGTGACAGGTGCCAGGCATCAGTGGGGCCAAGTGACAAGGGCCGAGGGGCTACTTACTTTCCGGCGTTGGCTTTTGGTACTGTGCCCTCGGTCCAACGGACCCCTGGCACTTGTCAGCTTGCCCCAGTCTCCAGGGTGGTTAGCTCAGCTGGTTAGAGCGCTGGTCTCACATACCAGAGGTCGGGGGTTCGAGTCCCTCACCGCCCACTCCCCGACACCCCTGCACCTCAGGGGTGTTCGTCTACATGGCTGACCGACTGGACCCTGCCCGCCTGCGGCGGCTGATGGCGCGCACTCTGCGCGTGGCTCTCGACGGCGGCCCCGCCGCGACCCAGCTGATCGATCGCTGGGCCAATGCCGAGGCCGACGACGACTCGTGGCTCGCCGCGCTCACCTGGGACGGCATCGGCTCAGCCATCGGCTGGGCCCTGGAGACCCTGGACCTGCGCGAGGTGGCGCCCCCCACTCTTGATCTGCACGCCGCCGACGCGTATCACGGCGCGCGACAGCAGGCGGTGCAGCTGTCCAACGACCTGATGCGCATCGGCGCCGAGTTCGACGCGATGGGCATTCCCGCCATCGCGCTCAAGGGATCGGCGCTGCTCGCGGCAAACTACGCTCCAGCCCTCGGCATCCGCTGGATGAGTGATCTTGACCTGCTCGTCGCCGAGCAGGACCTCGAGCAGGCAGCGTGGATACTGGAGTCGCTCGACTACCAGCGCGGCTTCTCACGCGACCCCAGGGGTCCCGATGTATTCCGCCCCTACCACGAGGAGTTCAGGGGTCCCGACGGCCAGGTGGTCGAGCTGCACTGGAGGCTCGGGCCCACGCGCTGGGGCAAGGCCGCCGCGGCTGACGCGTGGTTCCTGCGCGCCGAGCCTGCGGCGATGCCGGGTCTGATGGTGCCGTGCGCCGCCGACCTGTTCTGGCATTTCCTGCTACACGACGCCCGCAACCACGCCTGGAGTTCCGGTTCGCTGCGCGCCGCGCTCGACCTCGCACTGGTCGCCCGGGCCCCCGGCTTCTCGGTCGCAGAAGTGGCAGACCGGCTGCGCGAGGACCCGCGCTGCGATCCGCTGCTCGAGGCGATCGCCGACGCGGCACACCTGTCCGCGCAGCTTGCTGCGGAGGTGGAGCCGTCGGTGCGCCCGCGCTACCTGCGGCTGGCGCGCTGGCGTGACTTCCTAGGACGGCGGCGCTGGCGCACGCACCGGGTCGCTGAAGCGATCGCGTGGGGAGCTGAGTTCGACCGCGCGCGCCGCTTCGGCGGGTGGCGGCCGCTGCTCGAGCGCGCGCTGCGGGTGGTGCCGGAGGCCGAAACGAGAGCTGGGATCGGCCCGGGAATCAGACGTGCCTATCTGACGGTGCGCCACGCCGGGTTCGTGGGCGCCTTGGCGGCGGCGCATCTGGTGGCGGTCGAGACGAGAGGCGGGGAGCAAGGAGCACGGCGCAGAACCCTCCCTAACCCCTAGCCACTATCTCATTGTAGAGCTCGACAAACCTCTCTCCCATCAGCTGCGCCGAGTACTCCGCCGCCTGGACCGCGCGCGCCGCTTCGCCCATTTCCCGGCGGCGCGACTCGCTCGCGAGCAACTCACGCAGCGCGGTTCGGAGCGCGCCGGCATCGCGTGGCGGCACGACCAGGCCGGTCACTCCGTGGCGGTTCACGGCGCTCACTCCGGTCGGCAGCGCGGTCGTGACCAGCGGCTTCCCGCAAGCCATAGCCTCGAGCAGCACCATGCCGAAAGCCTCGGCGATCGTGACCGACGGCAGGGTCAGCACGTCGCACGCATGGTAGTGCGCGATCAGATCCTGGTCGCTGACGCGGCCAGCGAACACGACGTTAGGTGTGGCCCGGGCGCGCAACCGTGCGCCCTCGGGTCCGGTGCCCACGACCACGACCGTCGCCTCGAGGCCGCGGGCCGCTTCCAAGAGCACATCGAACCCCTTGTAGCGCACCAGTCGGCCCACGGCCAGCACCACGGGCCGATCGCCCCAGTGCGAGCGCAGCTCCGCCGCGCGGGCACGGACCGCTTCGGTCAGGGCGAATCGCTCCGCCTCGATCCCGAACGGAATCACCCGGATCTTCGGCTCGAACCCGCGCAGCTCGCGCGATGTGCGCAGCAGCTGCTGGGAGCCCACCGTGATCGCGCGCGCACGCTCAAACGCCCCGCGAACCAGCGGCCCGTACAGGGGCCACAGCAGCCTCTGGCGCACCACGTCGCTGTGATGGGTCACGACCAGCGGCCGGTGCTCGCCGCGGACCGCCACGTCCGCCAGGGGATTCGGATGGTGTAAGTGCACCAGATCGCCCGGCTCGGAGTGCACGGCTGCGGCAAACCCGGGACACACCGGCTGCGACAGCAGTAGCGCCACCCGCTTTACCCGCGTTACCCGTACTCCATCGTGGTTGTCAACGCTCGCGGGACCGCGCGCCGAGGCCACCACCACCGAGGCCGCGAAGCCGCGGCGCAGCAGCTCGCGGTTGATCCCGTGGACCACAGCCTCGAGTCCGCCTTCGTACTCAGGCGGGTAGTACTTGCCGACGTGGACGACCCGCACGGCCCTCAGGCGGTCGGTGGACTGACGCGGGCGGCCGCGTGCGCTAGAGCAGGCCGCAAGACTTCCACCAGGAGGTTGGTGTCGGTGAGCAGCGGCTTCCTGCCGTAGCGCCGGAACACCGCGAGCTCGCCGCACGCAGCGCTGGTCGGCCCCACGCCGAAGGGGAGGTGGATTCCCCACTCGTCGCTGTGGATCGGGGCCACTTCCGGCCTGAACTCGCCCCCCTCGAGCCGGTACTCGCGGCGCGGCTGGTTGTCACGCTGCACTGTCAGGCGCACGCCGTCGAACTCGCTTGCGGCGAACAGACCAGCCAATATGCGCTCGATCTCCTCCCACGCCGTGGCGCGCTCCAGCTCCTCGGCCGCCCGCCGCACCTGCACGTTGAACGAGATCGCACGCGTCTGCTGCATCCCACGGGACGCCAGTCGCGCCAACTCGTAGAACTCGTGCAGCCTCAGGTAGCGCACCGCCAGCCACACCACCAGC
>DATMBH010000329.1:0-2431 GCA_035559335.1 Gemmatimonadales bacterium | reverse complement strand
CCGCCGAGAACCAGCGCCGCAGCAGTTCCGGCTCGGTGCCCTCAACCGCCGTGGCCGGATACTCGCCCTTGGCCACAATGGACAGCGCCGTCGGATCCAGATCGGTGGCGTCGATCCGCACCCGGTGCTTCAGACCCGCCTCGAGGAATAGGATCGCCAGCGAGTATGGTTCTTCGCCCGTGGCGCACCCGGCCGACCAAACCGCCACCTGCGGTTCCCTGGCCAGCGCCGGTATCACCCTTTCCTTTATTACAGCGTAAGACTCCGGGTTGCGGAAGAACTTGGTGACGTTGATCGTCAGCGCGTCCAGCAGCAGGTCGAACTCCTTCGGCGTGGTGCGCAGCACCTCGGCGTAGGCGCCGTAGCTGTGCACCCCGGTGGCACGCATCCGCACCGCGAGTCGCCGTTTCAGGCACGGCCCCTTGTACGACGACACCATCAGGCCTCGCTTCTCAATCTGCTCCAGGAGCGCGGCCAGGTCCCGCTCCTCGGCGTCACCACCGCTGCTCATCCCATCCGCTCGATGGTCTCGAGGTTGCGGCGCGCCAGTTCGTGCTGTGGGTTCAGCGCCAGCACCTCGCGCCAGTATCCCTCCGCCTCCGTCTTACGCAGCTGCTTGAAAGCGATGTTGCCCAGCTTGAAATAGGTGTCCTCGCCGAGCCGCGGCGCCACCTTCACCGCGCGCAGATAGGCCTGCTGCGCCTCCTCTACCCTGCCGGCCCGGTAGTGCAGGTCGCCTAGGTTCTTGGAGAGCTGTGGCAGCGAGGGGTCGTCCTCCACCGCCTCGCGCAGCAGTGCCTCGGCGCGATCCAGGTAGCCGGCGCGTTCCAGCAGCACCGCGAGGTTATTCCGCAGCGGGGCGCTGCGCGGGTACTCCTTCACCGCCTCTTCCGCCGTCTGCCGCGCGTCGGTCTCGTTCCCCGCCACTATCGCGGCCAAGGTGCGCGCCCAGTACCAGATGGCGGGCGGCTTCTTGTCCCCGTACGCCAGCCGCGCGCGGTCCAACCGGTCCACCGCCTGCACGCCGTCGCCCCGCCGCAGGGCCACCACACCCCAGCCGGTCAGGATGCGCGGATCCTTCGGGGCGCGCGCCGCGGCGGCGGTGAAGGTCGCCTCCGACTCGGCGAACCGGCCCATCTGCTCCAGCGCCACCGCGAGGTTGTGGAGCACCGCCGGACGGCCGCCGCTGCGTTCGGCCGCGTTGCGCAGGATGTCCACCGCCTCGGCCCACCTGCCAGTGCGCAGAGCGACTAGCCCGATAAACTGCAGCGCCTGCTCGTCGTCGGGACGCAGATCGAGCACGCGGCGGAACTCGCGTCCCGCCTCGTCGAACATCCCGGTCTTGTAGAAGGCGAGTCCGAGATTGCGGTGCTCGTCGATACGCGCGTCACTGGTGCCGACCAGCGGCTCGGTGGGCGCGGTGCGGCCCAGCCGGTGCGCGAAGCCAGCAGTTATCAAGCCGTACAGCGCCTTGCCAACCTCGAACTCCAGCAGACCCGAGTCCTCGATCACTCGCGACACGTCGCGCACGCCGTCCAGCAGCGGAACGATGCGCTCCTGCTCCGGGGTGAGCTGAACCCCGCTTGACTCCAGGCGGTTCTTCTCCACCACGAAGATTAGGTCGAAGCTCGGAATCTTCTTCTCGATCAGCGACCACTCGTCCACCCGCCGCGCGCCCTCGAGCAGCAGCGACTCAGGACTGATGCGCACCAGGAAGTCTTGAGCCTCGGGACGTACGTCGCTCTCGAAGCTGAAGGTGCCGCTCGACCAGGTGAACAGGTAGTAGACCGCCTCCTCGATCTGTACCCGCATGTACTGCTCGAGGCTGGGCCGCGAGATCACGCCCATTTCCACCAGCAGCTCGCCTAGGCGCTTGTCGCGGCGGTGGCCCTGCACGTCAATCGCCGCCTGGAGCTGCTCCTGCGTAATCAGCCCGCTCTTAACCAGGATGTCGCCCAGCCGGTCACGGCGGTTGACGATGGAGGCATAGGTGATGTGCCCCTGCTCGAAGAAGATGTAACCGAAGTTGCTGCGGTCGGCGACCGACAAGCACCCGGTCTTCTTCCCCATCGCCAGGAGCTGCAGCACGTCGGGGAGTGAGGCCTCCTTGAGGCTGCCCTTGATCGCCATCTATTTCAGATCCTCCGCCAGCCGGTCGCCGAGATCGGGCCACTCCCACACCAGTTTCTCGCGGCTCGCCAGCATCGGGTCCAGTCCCGAGCTGGGAATGAACGAGCTGACGGCCTGGGCCTGCGAGGCGCGCGGCGCCCTGCCCTCGATCGCCAGCCGTGCGGCCGCCAGGGTCAGCAGGTTCTCGCCCGAGTCCATCGCCGACAGCGATCGGTTGACGAGTCCCTGGACCGCACGGGCGCTGTCGGCGGGGCGGGAGGCCAGGTAGCCAACGACCTCGGCTTCCGCGACGACGCCGTGC
>DATMBH010000328.1:0-2598 GCA_035559335.1 Gemmatimonadales bacterium | reverse complement strand
GAGGTATGGCGCGGCGCCCGGCACCCGGTAACCATCGTCACCGAACGCGTGAACCGGATCTTCGGTGAGCTGGGCTTCACCCGCTATGTGGGCCCCGAAGTCGAGACCGACTGGCACAACTTCTACGCCCTGAATTTCCCGCAGGACCACCCGGCGCTGGATGCGCACGATACCCTGTACGTCGGCGACGGCGTGGTGCTGCGTACCCACACCTCGCCGCTCCAGATCCGCGTCATGCACGAGTACCCGCCACCGATCCGGGTGCTGTGCAGCGGAATGTGCTATCGCCGCGATGCCTTCGACGCCTCGCACGCGCCGGCCTTCGCCCAGATCGAAGGCCTGGCGGTGGACGAGGGCATAACGTTCGTCGATCTCAAGAGTTCGCTCACTCGCTTCGCGCGGCGGCTGTTCGCGCCCGAGACGCGGGTGCGCTTCCGCCCGTCTTTCTTCCCATTCACCGAGCCGTCGGCGGAGATGGACGTGGAGTGTCAGATCTGCCACGGCAAGGGCTGCCCGACCTGCAAGTACACCGGCTGGTCGGAAATCATGGGCTGCGGCATGGTGGATCCGGCGGTGTTCGAGTCGTGCGGCCTCGACCCGGAGCGCTACACCGGCTGGGCCTTTGGCATGGGCCCCGGCCGCGTGGCGCAGCAGGTGTTCGGCATCTCCGACATCCGCGCCCTGTACGACGCCGACATGCGGTTGCACGATCAGTTGGTGGACGTAGCATGAAGGCGTCGCTGCGGTGGCTGGAGGAGCTGCTCGGCACGAAGCTGGACCCGGCCCAGGTGCGCGACCGACTGGCCATGCTGTCGGCTCCGGTGGACAGCATGGAGACCACCCACGCAGCGCTCGGCGCCATAGTGGTGGGTCTGGTGCTGGAAGCCGAGCGCCACCCCAATGCCGACCGCCTGACGCTGTGTCGCGTGGACGACGGCGATGGCGCGCCCAAGAGCGTGGTGTGCGGAGCGCCTAACGTGACAGCCGGCAGGAAGTACCCGTTCGCCCGGGTTGGCGTGACGCTGCCCGGTGGCCTGGTGCTGGAGCGCCGCAAGATCCGCGGCGAGACCAGTGAGGGCATGCTGTGCTCGGCCCGCGAGCTGGGACTGGGCGAGGAGCACGAGGGCATCCTCGAGCTGGTCACCGACGCGCCGCCGGGCACGCCGCTGCTGCGCGTGCTCGACGTCGCGGACACCCGCTACGAGCTGGACATCACCGCCAACCGCCCCGACCTGCTGTGCCACGAGGGCATCGCCCGGGACCTCGGAGCGGTGTTGGGCCGGCCCGTCAAGTTGCCGGCGCTTCCCGGCGCCCCCGAGCCGCCTCGTATCGTGCGTGCCAAAAGCGCCAGCGGCGAGGTGGACGGGGCGGCCGTCACCATCGAGGACGTCGAGGGCTGCCCGCGCTACGCGGCGGCGGTCATCAGGGGCGTGAAGGTCGGGCCGTCGCCGGCCTGGCTGCGCGAGCGGCTGGCTGCCGTCGGCTCGCGCTCCATCAACAACGTGGTGGACGCGACCAACTACTTGATGCTGGAGAACGGCCAGCCCCTGCACGCCTTCGACCTGGCCAAGCTCAGGGGCGGCGCGATCGTGGTCCGGCGCGCGCGGCCCGGCGAGAAGCTGGTGACGCTGGACGGGGTCGAGCGCCACCTCTCGCCGGAGATGACGCTGATCTGCGACGCCGAGCGCGCGGTGGCGATCGCGGGCGTGATGGGCGGACTCGACAGCGAGGTGACGGCCTCGACCACCGACATCCTGCTAGAGTGCGCCTGGTTCGAGCCGAAGCGGATCCGCCGCACCCGCCGCGAGCTGGGAATGAGTACCGATGCCAGCTACCGGTTCGAGCGGGGTGTGGACCAGGAGGCCACGGCGGCGCGGCTGGCGCGGGCGGCGCAACTGATCGCCGCGGTGGCCGGCGGCCGCATCACGGGCGCAGTCGATGTGTATCCCGCGCCTGCCCAGCCGCGCACCGTGTTCCTACGCGACGCGCGCATAACGCAGGTGCTCGGCGTTGAGGTGCCGCGCGCCGAGGTCGAGCGGGTGCTCACGGCAATCGGGTGCGTGGTCGGGCCGCGGGAAGACCGTTATGCCGTGCAGGTGCCGGCCTGGCGGCCAGATCTGGAGCGCGAGATTGACTTGGTCGAGGAAGTCGCGCGCGTGGTGGGCTACGACCGCTTCCCCGACGAGGTGCGCGCCTACCGGCCCGGCACCGTGCCGGATGCTCCCTCGGAAGTGCTGGGAGACCGGCTGCGGACAGCGCTTGCCGCCATGGGGCTGCACGAAGCAGTGACGCTGCCGCTGGGGCCGAAACGTGACGAGGAACAGGTGGCGGTGCTGAACCCGCTCAGCCAGGAAGAGGCCTGGCTGCGCAGCGACCTGCTCACCGGCCTGACTCGGCGCGTGGAGTACAACTGGCGCCACCTGGTCCGCGACGTGCGGCTGTTCGAGATCGGCCACGTGTTCGCCCGCCATGGCGGCCGCACCGAGTACGCCGGCGGGCGCAGTTACGACTTGCCACTGGAAGAGGAACACGTGGCAGGGGTACTCACCGGCGCCCGGCGTCCGGCCCACTGGCTCGAACCCCACCCGCCCGACTTCG
>DATMBH010000327.1:0-3578 GCA_035559335.1 Gemmatimonadales bacterium | reverse complement strand
CTCGGCGCCTGACAATCCCGCGCCTCTAGAACTCAACCTCGAAGCCGACCCTGAAGAGCCGCGGCGGTCCGTAGTAGAACAGCGGCTGGAAGGCGTCGCGCGCGGCGGAGCGGAACAGCGGGAGCAGCTCCGCCTCTCCCTCCACCAGGCCGTTGCGGTCGAGATCTGCCCACGGCCGGTACCGCGGCGATTCGTAGGGGATTGGCTCGGGGTGGGCCTGGTAGGCCGAGCGCGCCACGGCCTCGAGGGCCGGACCATCGAGGACCGGCGTGCCGGTGTCGCGGCGCACCGCGATTACGTTGCGGCGGTTCAGGGCGTTGCGCACGTCGAGGTACAGCGAGCCGCGGACGCCTAACAGTGCGAGCGGACGCCGCAGCAGCAGGTCCACGGTCTGCTGCGCAGGCAAGCGATGGCTGTTAGGTAGGCCGATGAGCGTGTCGCCGCTGGCGTTGGTGCGGGTGAAGGGCAGCCCGGTCTGGTACCGCACGATGAGCGCCCCTTCCCAGCCCCCCAGCGGCCTGATCCCGAGCGCATCGGGACCGAACCGCTCGGGGCTGCGCGCCTGGCCCACCAGCGTCACGCCGTGGCGCCGGTCGTAGTCGAGGGGGAACTCGACCCGCGCCGGGAAGATGGTGTCGCCGGTGCCGGGCTCGAGCCGGATGCGATGCCACAGCTGGAACGCGTCGCTCACGGTGGCCGTGGCCGACTGCAGCGAATACACCACACGGCCACCCCACCAGCCCGTGAGCTCGCGCTCCAGCTGCAGCTCGACGCCGCGGACGTTGCCGTAGTCGGTGTTGCCGAAGATCGAGGAATCGGGATCGACGCCGAACGGCACCGACGCCACCAGGTCGTCCAGCTGTTTTACATAGGCGCCCACGCGCAGTGCAATGCCGGGCCGGGGCCGGGCGCGCAGCGAGAACTCGTACTGGGTGGCCGTCTCGTAGCCCAGGTTGGGGTTGCCGGCGCGGAAGCGGCCGGTGCGCAGCGTGTCGTCGAAGGCGGCGTCCACCAGGTACTGGTAGTCGGGCGCCTGGGCGAACCGGCCCCAGCTCACCACCACCGTGGCGCCACGCAGCACGGTCGAAACGCCGATACGCGGCCCGACGTGCACGCGCGGCCGGGCGCGCACGCCCGAGACGTCCTGGCGCGGGTCGAAGCGGTCGATGCGCATGCCCCACACGAAAGCGAGGTTCTCCCAGCGGGTCTGGAGCTCCAAGTACCCGGCTAGCGACAGCGGCTCGAAGTCGGCTGCGGTCGCGGGCGGCACGCTGTCTCCGGCCGGCAAGTAGGCCCGCACCCGCTGGAAGGTCCGCACCCGCTGCCTCACGACCTCGCCGCCCAGCAGCACGTCGGCGCCGCGACCGCCGATGGTGGCGTCCAGCTGAACGCGCGTTTCCGTGAAACGGTTCCACGCGATCTCGCCGCGCGGCGCGCCTCCGAGGAAGAACGCCGGCACGCCCCACGGCGTGTTGTCCGAGAACACCGGCATCGAGAACCCGGGCAGCGCTTCGCGCGCCAGCGCGGTGTCCTGGGCGCGGGCCAGCGCCTCGCCCTGGAACCGGAACCGCCGGCCGGTGAAGGCGCCTAACCGCCGCTCCGGCGTTTCGAGGAGCGGGGCGCGGATGAACTCGCGGCTGAAGCGCGCCAGCCTCAGGTCCACCAGCACCTGGCGTTCGGTGCGGCTGCTGGAGGCGAACGACCAGTGCGCCGAAACCAGCCGGCCCAGAGTACGCCGCGCCGGCGCATACTCCAGGTCGTACTTGTAGGCGGGGTCGAACAGCTCGCGCTGGTCCACGGACTGCAGTCCGAACAGCCGCAGCGTGTGGCCGCCCCCGACGGGGATGCGCAGCTTGGCCGCCAGGTCAACCTGCTCTCCTCCGTTATGCGGCAGTAGCTCCGGTCGCCTGCTGCGCGGGTCGCGGGAATCGCTCGGCGGCGGCGCGTTGACTGGATCGGCGTCGAGCCGCCCGACAGCATCAGCCGTGGCCACCAGCGTGATGCCACGGAGCAGCGGCCCCTCCACAGTGGCGACGAAGCGGTCCAACCCGTGGTCAGCGCCCGCGCCGAGCGGCCGGTCGGTTTCGTACGCGAGCCGGCTGTTCCAGCGCTCGCCTCCGTCGCGGGTAACCACGTTCACCATGCCGCTGATGGCCTGGCCGTAGCGGGCCGAAAACCCGTTGGTGATGAGCGAGGCCTCCGTGAGCAGATCGGGCGGGATGCGCAGGCCAAGGCCGCCAGTGGAGGCGTCGAGCTGGTTCTTCACACCGAGGCCGTCGAGCACGAACGACTGTTGTCCGACGCGCCCGCCGCGGAAGCTCTCCCCCACGGTTCCGGCCTGAAGCGCTATGGCCTCGTCCAGCGTCGACACCGGCAGCAGCCGCAACTCCTCGGCCGTTATGCGCTGCGTAGTGGCGGTGATCATAGGATCGAGCACCACGTCTGGAGCGGCGAGCACGTCGATTCCCGCCAGGGTATCCACGCGGCCGCTGAGCGCGACCTCGAGACGCGCCGTTTCGCCGCTCCTCACCAGCACGCTCTCGCGCACCATGGGCCGGTAACCGATGGCGGTAAAGCGCACCCGGTGCCAGCCTGGCGGCACCTCGCGGATCCGGAACGAGCCGCTGGTGTCGGTGGAAGCGGTACGCTGCTGGCCAAGCACCAGCACCTGGGCCTCGGCGAGCGGCCGGCCGCTGGTGGCATCGCGCACCCGGCCCGCGATCGTGCCGCCGGTTTGCGCGGCGAGGCTCCCTGCGTAGCACAGAGCAGCGAGGCCCGCGACGACGACTACCTTGAGAGCGTTCAGGGTAGTTCCAGAAGGAACAGGTCGCCACTGGACTCGGCGACCAGCCTGCGGCCGTCTGGCGACAGCGCCAGCTGACGCCAGGGCGCTGAAAGATCCACGACCGTGACCTCTCCGGTTGCCAGATCGAGCACCCTTATCTGGCCGCCGCGATCGACCTGGATTAGCCCGACCGACTCGATCTCGTAAAAGGACACGCTACCCCCGGCAAGCAGCACGAGGCGATTCCCAGCTGCCTCGACCTCGCGCACGATGTCCGAGCCGGCATCGTAGACCACCGTGACCACGCCGGTCGCCAGGTTGCGCCGGAACACCCGGGTATCGCCGCCCAATGTGTAGAGAATGACTCCTGGCTCCGAGACAGTGACCGACGATGCATAACGAGTGCCAGGTATCAGCTGTCGCTCGCCGGTGCTGAGGCGGTGCAGCACCAGCCCGCGCCCGGAGCGGGCCTCGTACGCCGCGCACGGCGGGCCGGAGAGGCACACCCTGCCCTCGAAGTCGCCGCGGTAGATGATCGTGTCGGGGCTCAGCCAGCGCAGGTGCGAGATGCCGTTGTAGGTAGGTTCGCCGTCCAGCGTGAAGGGCAGCTCGGCCAGCAGCCTGGTCGCGCCGCCGAACCGCAGCGAACCGAGCACCAGCTGGTAGGAACTGAAGCCCGCGGCCTCGGCGCGGCGCCTGGTGTACACGAACGCGATCCGGCCGTCGGGCGCGGCCGCGGGAGCCACGTAGCGGTCGGACGTATCGGGCGTCAGCGGCGAGTCGGGGCACAACC
>DATMBH010000326.1:0-13395 GCA_035559335.1 Gemmatimonadales bacterium | reverse complement strand
CTGGTTCCGGAACTCGCCGATCCCGCCGCGGATGACGGTGGTCGGAGGGCCAATGATGGCGAACCGGTCGGGCCCGGCTCTGGCGCCGCCCAGGGTCCAGCTGAAGCCCACGCGCGGGCTCAGGTGCACTTCTGACGGAAGCCGGTCGGTGCGGCGACCGAACGCCGTGTCGATGGCGGGATTGTAGGGTGGCAGCGCGCCGAACGAAGAGCCTTCGAGCCGGACTCCGTAGGTGAGCTGGAAGGGTCGCCTCACGATCCAAACGTCGCCGGCGAACAACCCCCAGCGGTAGTTCCGCGAGGCCCGCTCGGTCACGTCAACCGTGCGCCTGAAGCTCGACGCCGAACCGGAGGCCAGGCTGGCGAGCGAGCTGTACGTGAAAGTGCCGAGCTGGTTGGTGCCGACGATGTCGTCGGTGCTCTCGCTGCGCAGGAACCCGCCGAACTTGAAGCGGTGGGAGCCGGTACCGGGCATCCACGACAGTTCGTCGGCGATCTCCACCGCACGGGTGCGGTTGCGGGTTGGGAAGCCCGTGTTCCCGCCGAACAGCAGCGTGGACACGCCGCGGGTCCCGTCAGGCAGGTCCGAGGCGACTACTACCCGTCCCTGCGGCAGCCGTGCGTACGCTTCCCCGTCGCGGCGCGACGCGTTCCAGTAGCCGCGGAACTCGTTGATCACTGCGGCGCCGAAGCGCGACGTCAGGGTGGCCATCAGCCCGCCGCCGCCGGTGGTGAGCTGGCCGCCGGTCTGGGGCAGCGCCAGCGAGCCCAGGCGCGCCGGGTCCTGGCTGGCGCCTTGCCAGTCGCCGCGCAGCGTCAGGGTGTGGGCGTTGTTCAGGACCCAGTCGAGCCTGACGAGCGCCGACAGAGTGTTGTTGGACCGCGTTCCCCCGCTGCCAACCAGGGCCGGCGGCACTCCAAGGCTGTCGACGATAGTCAGGAACCGGGCCACCGAGTCCGGGTGTACCCCCAGTCGCGTGTAGTCCGCGCTGCCGGCGCTGAGCAAGTTCTGCTGCGGGTCGTCGCGCAGCCGGCTCATCAGCGACCCGAAAATGAACAGGCGGTCGCGCACCAGCGGTCCGCCCAATCCACCACTGATCACGTGCTGGGTGAAACCCTGCGCGAACTGCGATTCCTCGCCGGTCAGGGCCAGGTCGTCGTCGCGCAACTGGTAGCTGGAAGACCCCTGCACCACGTTGCTGCCGCTGCGTGTGGTCGAGGCGATCAGGCCGCCGGAGAACTGCCCGCGCGAGACGTCGTAGGTGCTGGTGACGACCCGCGTCTGCCGCAGCGCTTCCTGCGGCACCGTGGCGGTCCCGAACAGCAGGCCGTCGAGAGTCAGTGCGTTGGCATCGGGCCCGAGTCCGGCGACCGAATACGACCCAGGCGCAGTATCGCTGGCGCTGATCGGCACCACGCCTGGCACCAGACCAACCAGCGCATTCAGGTCCGTGTTGTCGATCGGAAGCCTCGTCAGCTGGTCGGGCCCGAGGATGCGCTCGGTCGAGCCGGGCGTCGGGCCATCGGGACCGCGCAACAGCTGGGAGCCGGCACGCACCTCGATGCCCTCGAGGGTCACCGCGCCGCCGCTCAGCCTGACGTTCCACACCAGCCGGTCCTCGTCAGCGTGGCGCTGGATGACCTCGATCCGCGGCGCCAGGCCGATGGCGCGCGCGGTCATCCGGTACTGACCACCGCCATCGGGGAACAGGATGACGAACCTGCCGCGCGCATCGGTGCGGGCACGGCGCGTCACCTGGGTTTCGAGCGAATAGGCCTCGATGGTGGCGTCTTCGACCGGCTGGCCCTCGGAATTGACCACCACGCCGGTGATGATATCGGTTGAGGAACCGATCTGCGCCCCAGCTGGTACGGCAATCGCCGCTGAGGCGAGCAGGAATGCAGCCGAAACTAAGGCGCGAGGGCTCACGGTATTCTCACATACGGACGGACGGTGGACGACGTTGGCGGGAAGAAGTTAACAAGGGCAGAAGGTGGAGGGCGGAGCGTGCATGCTCCGCCATCTGCCCTCCGCCCTCTGCCCTCTGCCCTGCTTAACTCATCTCGGATTCAACACCCGATCAATTCTCGCCCTCAGGTCTTCGAAGTGCGCCCGGGTGGTACGGTCGGTGGTGCGTAGCAGCGCCGTGCGGAGCTGGCTGTCCAGGTCGCGCAGCTCTGCCCGCGCCAGGGCTCGCGCATCGGCCGGCCGGGGCGGCTGCTGGAACTGCGGCGGCACGTTCGGCTGCGGCGCGGCCAGCGGGGCGTTAACCAGCCGCTCGAGCTGGTCGACGTAGGCCCGCTGGATGTTGCGCCGGTAGCTATCGGTGCTGGGCCGGGCCGCCGCCGCTTCGCGGAACAGCCCGCGCCGCAGGTCAGAAAGCAGCGCGCCGATGGTGTACGACTGGCCGGCGGCCATGGTGGCTTCCTGCTCCGCCAGCCGGGACAGCCGCGAGTCGGTCAGCAGTCCGTTGAGCAACGCAGTCTGGCGGGTCCGGATACGCTCGACCGTGCCCGTCGGCTCGATGCGGCGCAGGATCTCCATGTCGAGGAAATAGGTCGGAGTGGTGAACGCGTTCTCGAGCAGGAACGCCACCGCCTCCGCCTGGCGCTCGCGCGGCACCGGGGTGTGAATCACACCGGGCTGGTTGGGATAGCGCTCGTGCCGGTACACGCCGCCCACCACCGCGACCACGTGGCCCATCTCCCGCTGCCACTGGTTCAGCAGTTCGGTATACATGCGGTTCAGCTCGGTGTAGTCCTCGAGCTGGTTGGTCGTGGTGGCCGGCAGCAGCATCGGCACCAGGCGCCGGATGTTGGCGAGGCCGTAGCGAGTCGCCTTCACCGGGTCATCGCCGAGCGCCTCGGTGGTGGTGCGCGGGTCGATCCCGTCAGGGTTGCCGAAGCGATACTCGGGGTGGGTGTCCTGGAGCCGCGCCAGAGAGTCGAGTATCGGACGCTCCTGGAGCGGATCGGTGATTCCCGGGAAGCGGCGGTAGCCCCAGTTGATGGCGTAGTAGTCCCACACGCCAATGGTGGGCTGGAGGCACGCCTGGTCGCCCGGCTGGGCCACGAAGTTGTTGCGCGCGTAGTCCATGATGGAGTACGACGTGCCGTGGCGGCAGGTGTACGACCTGCTGCGCAGCGAATCGGTCGGGTACAGACCCGATGACAGCTGGTTGTGAGGCAGACCCAGCGTGTGGCCGACCTCGTGGGCCGCCACGTAGGCGACCATCTGGCCCATCAGGCTGTCGGGCAGCGGCAGTCGCGCGGCGCGGGGATCGACCGCGCCGACCTGGGTCCAGTACCACGACTGGAGCAGCGACGTGATGTTGTGGAACCAGCCGATGTTCGACTGGAGGATCTCGCCGCTCCTGGGGTCGTTCACGTGCGGGCCGTAGGCGTTCTCGATCGTGGACGGCAGCCAGCGGATGGCCGAGTAGCGCATGTCGTCCAGGTCGAAGTCCGGGTCTTCCTGCGGCGTCGGCGCGCGGCGTGCAGTGATCGCGTTGCTGATCCCGGCCGCTCGGAAGACCGGCTCCCACATTTGCACCCCGCGGATCAGCCACGGGACCCACTGCTCCGGCGTGGCCGGATCGATGTAGAACACGATCGGGTTCACGGCGTCGGAGACCGGGGCGTTAGGGTTGCTCGGCTCCAGCCGCCAGCGGGTGATGTAACAGCGCGTGGGCACCCGGGCCTCGTTGGTGCCGAAGTCCTCGAAGCTCACCGAGAAGAAACCCACCCGGTTGTCGCACAGGCGCGGCATCATCGGGTTCTCGGGGAGCAGCAGCATCGAGAAGTTGGTGGGGATGGTCATCGAGTTCAGCGAGCGGTCTGCGCCGAACGAACCGGGCGCAGCGGGCACCGAATCCACCTCGAAGGTGTGCACGGCGCTGACCTCGACGTTGCGCGGGAAGCTGCGCGCGCGCTCGATGAACGAGCGGGCCGGATCGAGCCGGCGCACCCGCACGTTCAGCATCCTGATGTTCAGCTCGGCGACGTCCTGCGTGTACAGCGGCGTCACCTCGATGACCGCGTTGCTGTCGTCAGGACTCCACGCCGCGATGTCGAAGCTGCGGATGATGGGCGGCGTGTTCGACAGATCCACCGCGCGGGCCACCGGCAGGTTGGAGTCCGCGCGCATGGCGTAGGAGATCATCCTGAGCAGCACGCGGTTATTGACGCGGTCCCAGCGCACCACCCGCGCCGAGACCTGCTCGCCCGCGTAGCCGACGCCGCGAATGGTGCCCCGCCGGTCAACCACCAGGCGGAACTGCCGGCCCAGCATCGCGCGCGGGATCTCGTAGTAAAGCCGTTCGCCAATCCGGTGGATGATGAAGACCCCTGAATCGGTCTGCGCCTGGGCGGTGATTACCTCCCGGTAGGGCCGCGGGCCCTCCTGCTGGCGCTGCTGCTGCTGGCCGGTCTGCTGCGCCGGGGCCTGGGCTGGCTGCTGGCCCTGGGCTGGCCGGTTCTGCGCTACCGCGCTGGAGCCAAGCACGGCGGCGAGGGTGAACGCCGAGACGAGACTGCGTCGCATCGTCGGTACTCTGGTTTGAGGGTTGATGCACAAAGGAACGAACGCCGAAATCGACGGCGGCGACAAAGTTGCGGGTGAGCGGCCGCGCGCGCCAGATGAGCCGTCCCTGCGCCCCCCCCGGTCCCCCGCCGGATTTGTAATTCACCGTGCAGGTCGCTAGGGTTCGCGCTATGGCCGAGTCCATCGGTTCACCATTGTTGTACGCCAGCTTCACTCTGTTCATCCTGCTGGCTCTCGCAGTCGATCTGGGCGTGTTCCACCGCCATGCGCACGAGGTGCTGTGGCGCGAGGCCGCCACCTGGAGCGCCGTGTGGATCGTGCTCGCCCTCGTCTTCAACGCCGGCGTGTGGCACTTCTACGGCCCCGAGCGTGGACTGGAGTTCCTCACAGGCTATCTGATCGAGAAGTCCCTCTCGCTCGACAACGTGTTCGTGTTCGCGGTGCTGTTCTCCTCCTTTGCGGTGCCGGCCGTATGGCAACACCGGGTGCTGTACTGGGGGGTGCTGGGCGCGCTGGTGATGCGGGCGCTGTTCATCGGTGCCGGCACCGCGGCGCTGCACCGCTTCCACTGGGTCATCTACGGGTTCGGTGGTCTGCTGGTTCTGACGGGGATCAAGATGCTGGTGCGCCGCGACGAGGACGTGCAGCCCGAGCGCAACCCGATCTTCCGCCTGTTCAGACGCCTAATGCCGGCGGTGCCCGAGTACCACGGCCCGAAGTTCACGGTGGTGAAGGACGGACGCCGTTATGCCACGCCGCTGCTGGTGGTGCTGGTCGCCATCGAGCTTACCGATCTGGTCTTTGCGGTGGACTCGATTCCAGCCATCTTTGCCGTGACGCGCGATCCCTTCATCGTGTACACGTCCAACATCTTCGCGATACTGGGCCTGCGGGCGTTGTACTTCCTGCTGGCCCGTGCCATCAGGCGGCTAGCGTACCTCCACGTCGGACTGGCGCTGGTGCTCGTTTTCGTGGGCATCAAGATGCTCCTCGCCGACATATTCCGAGTTTCCACGCCGGCATCGCTCGCGGTCATCTCGCTGCTGATTGGCGGCGCAGTGGTGGCCTCGCTTCTCAGGGCGCGAGCGGCCGCCGTCTCAGATGCGGGCACGGGCGCGGGCGGCACTTGAGAAACCGCGGGGCCACTGAGAGCTGGCGTCGTCGCTTGCCGGGACGTCGCGATGGCGAGCAGCCGGGTTCCCGACACGCACAAAGGGCGACCGGCGTGCTGCGCCGCGCTCACGGCGCCAAGGAATTACAACGCGCTGTAGCTGATGGGAGCCTACGCCGATCCGGCGCAGGCGAAGCGCTTGCGTGAGGGGTTAGGCACGGCGGGCAGGAAGCTAGACATGGACAGCTAGACGGGCAGCGCCGAGCCGCACTCGGCGCAGAATTTGCCCTTGCCCTGTACCGGCGCGCCGCATTCCTCGCAGAACTTCGGGCGCTTGCCTCGCTGTGATGCCGCGGCACGAGCTTGCGCGATGAGTTGCTCGATCAGATCAGTGGGACGGTGGGACGGTGGGACAGTGGGGACAGCGGGCTCGAGTTCGCGGAGAACTTCGAGCGCTTCCTTCGAGTACTGGGCCTTCAGCCTGTCGTAGTCGTCATCCGAGAGCTTGCCTGTAGCCTTGTCGAACTCGATTTCCTTGAGTGCGGCGAGCGCCAGGTCGCGGCGGCGCTGAACAGGGTCGATCTCATCGTCGCTGTCAGGTAGCAGTACGCGCGCTGGGGCCGAAATGCCGCGCAGCACCGGTTCCACCACCAGCAGCACCGCCAGCAGGGCGAGGGTTACACCGGCCAGGATCAGCACGTTAGGCCTCGAAGCGTTCGAGCTCGCGCGCCAGTTTCGCTGCGTCTTCGGGCGCGATGCCCTCGACTAGGGATTGGGAGTCGGGGGTCGGGAGCCGGGGGGAAGACCGGATCCACCTGCGCATCAGCCACACCACGAGCACAATGCCGAAGGCGAGCGCGAGGAACGGCATGACGTATGCCGACCAGTTGAAGCCGCGGCGCGGCGGGGCCATGTACACCTGCTGCCCGTACTGGCGCTCGAAGCCGGCCAACACGACGCGCGAGGCCTGGGCATCATCGTACCCGGCCTGGAGCGCCGAGTCGAGGCGCGCCAGCACCGCGCGGTGCATGGCCGGCGAGGTGGTGCAGGTAAAGTCGGTGGTGCGGCAGGTGTAGACGTCGAGGTTGCAGCCGCAAGTGCAGCGGATCTGCTTCTCGATGGCCTGTACCAGCGAGTCGTTGTCGCGCGCGGTGGTCGGGGCGCGCTGCTGCACGGCTCCCGGGGCCCAGAGACGCGCGGCGGGTGGGGCGGAGTCCTGCTTAAGAGTGGCGGTGGCACCGAGGCACACAGGGACAGAAGCGAGAACAGCGGTGACCAGCGCCATGGCAGTGGCCAGGCGCCACTGTGACTTTGTGCCACTGTGCCACCGCGCCTCCGGTCTCATGCCCTCACCTGCGCCACGTACCCCGCGGGCTCGGCTCTGCGCCGGCTCGCCGCGGTGGGGCCGCCGCCGCCGGGCCACATGGTGACCAGGCCTCCCAGCACCAGCACCATGCCGCCGTACCACACCCACCACACCAACGGGGTAATCGTTATGCGGTAGACCGCCTCCTCGGTGCCCTGCACCGATCCGGCGTAGACCAGATACAGGTCCTCGCGCAGGTCGCTGCGGATAGCCACTTCGGTGGACGGCTCGAACGTGGGCTGGCCCAGGGAGTTGACGTGCTGGCGCTTCTCGCTCTTCATCACGCCCAGGTAGCGGCCGTCCCGATATACGTCTACGCTCGCCGCCGAGACGAAACGGTTGAGCTGCTCGTACTGGCTGACGCCCTGGTGTTCGAGCCGGTAGGTGTGGCCGTACGGCGAGCGGACCTCCACCGCCTGGCCCGGCCGCAGCGTCGCCTCCCTATCGGTGCGGAACGCCTCGCCCGTGAACCCGACGAACATCATCACGATCCCGAGGTGCACCACGTAGCCGCCGTAGCGCCGGCGGTTGCGGCCCACCAGCCTCACGAACGCCAGCGCCGGCTTCTCGCCGTGCAGCCGCATCCGTGCGCCGGTGCCGCGGATGAACTCCTGCACTACCGTGCCGGTCACGAACGCGGCCAGCCCGCAGGCCACGATGGCCCACGCGTCGCTCAGGCGCAGCGCGGCGAGCGCGGCGATCACGACCAGCATGGCAGTCACCGGCCACTGGAACTGGCGTCGCAGGTTCTGCGGCGATGCCTTCCGCCAAGCGATCAGCGGACCGACTCCGGTGAGCAGCAGTAGCAGCAGACCTAACGGTACATTGACCTGGTTAAAGAACGGCGGCCCGACTGTGACCTTGGTGCCCTTGAGCCACTCCGAGAGGATCGGGAACAGCGTGCCCCACAGCACCGAGAAGGCGATGGTCACGAGCACGAGGTTGTTGAACAGGAACGCGGCCTCGCGGCTCACCATGCTCTCCAGCTCGCTCTCGGCCTGGAGGCGGGGCCAGCGCCAGGCCAGCAGCGAGAAGCCCGCCACCGCCGCGAACACCAGGAAGATCAAGAAGAAGTAGCCGATCGACGACTGGGCGAAGCTGTGCACGCTCGCGATCACGCCTGAGCGGGTAATGAAAGTACCGAAGATCGAGAGCAGGAACGAGCCGATGATAAGGCCCAGGTTCCACTTCTTCAGCATCCCCCGCTTCTCCTGGATCATCACTGAGTGCAGGAATGCCGACATCGTGAGCCACGGCAGCAACGAGGCGTTTTCGACCGGGTCCCAGGCCCAGTAGCCGCCCCAGCCCAGCTCCACGTAGGCCCACCACATGCCGAGGATGATCCCGCAGGAGAGGAACAGCCACGACAGGATGGTCCACTTGCGGATGGCGTGGATCCAGCCGGTGTCGAGCCGGCCAGAGATCAGCGCGGCGATCGCGAAGGCGAAGGGAATCGTTATGCTGGTGTAGCCCAGGTACAGCATCGGCGGGTGGATCGTCATCCCCGGGTTCTGGAGCTGGGGATTGAGGCCGTTGCCGTCAGCCGGGGTGAAGCCGAGCCGCCTGAAGGGGTTCTCGGAGAACACCATCGTAGCCACGAAGAACGTGACCACGATCAGCACCACGCCCGCCACGTACGGCATCAGCTCGCGGTACTTGCCCCGGTTGGCGAGCATCGCCACCGCACCGAAGCTGGCCACCACGATCGCCCAGAACAGCAGCGAGCCCTTCTGCCCCGCGTAGAACGCCGACCAGGTGTACCACAGCGGGAGGTTGCGGCTGGTGTAGGCCGCCACGTACTCGACCGAGAAGTCGTGGGTGAGCAGCGCGTACAACAGCGCGGTCGAGGCGAGGGCCAGCAGTCCCCACACCACGTACACGCTCCGCTCGGCGCTGGCCGCCAGCTCCGGACGGCCGCGCAAGCCGCCCACGAAAGCAGCCGCGGTCCCCCACACGCCGATGAGGAGTGCGATCCACAGCGCTATGTTGCCGAGATCAACCACCAGGGCTCGGGGCTGGGGGGTAGGGGATCAGGGCTAGTAGGCCCCGGTCCCGGAATCCGACGGGGCGGCCTCGTAGCGGCTGCCGCACTTGGCCAGCAGCGTGGTGGCGTGGAAGGTGCCGTCGCGTTGGAGCCGGCCCTCGACCACCACATCGGCCTCGTCGGTGAAGGTGTCCGGCGCGAGGCCGCGATACACCACTGGATAACTCGCCGTGCCGTCGGTGATCCGGAACGTAATGGTTTGCGAGGAGACGTCGCGCTGGATCGAGCCGCGCACCACGCGGGCGCCCAGCTTCATCCCGACGTCGTACATGGACTCACCGGTCGCGAGCTTGTGTTGCAGCTCGCTGGGCGTGAGATAGTACACGCCGGTCTCCCTGATCCCGGAGGCCATGAGATAGCCCACGGTCAGGAGCACCAGTGACCCGCCAACGACGAACTTCGTCCCTGCCTTCATTGCCCGCTCCGGTGACTTCTTGACGCCGTTGAATATACCTCGAAAATGGGGAAAAGATCGGTCAAGAATGAGGTGAAAGTTCCTTCACTCCCCCCTCCACCTCGCCCATGCCAGTGTGGCATGAACCGCCCGCCGCCACTCGCGCCAGCGGCCTTCCGGAGGCGGGCCCGGCTCGAACACAGTGTAGCGCCTCGAGGCCAGAAACGACTCCAGATCCTTCCACACTCCCGCGGCCAGGCCGGCCAGGGCGGCAGCTCCCAGGGCGGTGGTCTCGATTTCGTCGGGCCGGCGCACTGGGACCCCGAGCGCATCGGCCTGGAACTGCATCAGCCAGTCGTTGGCGGCGGCACCCCCGTCCACGCGCAGCTCCGCCAGGCTCAGCCCCGAATCGAGGACCATCGCATCGAGGACCTCCCGGGTCGAGAACGCCATCGCCTCCAGGGTTGCCCGGACCAGGTGAGCCCGGGTGGCGCCGCGCGTTAGGCCCAGGATCGCCCCGCGCGCCTCGGGTTCCCAGTGCGGCGCACCGAGCCCGGCGAGCGCAGGCACGAACACCACTCCGGCTGTGTCGGCCACCGAGCGGGCCAGCGCATCGGTTTCCTTGGCCGTGGCGACGAGCCCCAGGCCGTCTCGCAGCCACTGTACTGCAGCCCCCGCAATGAAGATCGAGCCCTCGAGAGCATAGCAGGCGGCGCCGTTTTCTCCGCAGGCCACCGTGGCCAGCAGGCCCTGCGAGCTGGTTGCGCGCCGCTGGCCGGTGTTCATCAGCAGAAAGGCCCCGGTGCCGTAGGTGTTCTTCGCCATTCCGGGCGCGACGCACCCCTGGCCGAACAGCGCGGCCTGCTGGTCGCCGGCGATGCCGAGCACCGGGATCTCGGCGCCGAACCACTCGGCGTCCGCCAGGCCGAAGCTGCCCGAAGACGGCAGCACCTCGGGCAGCGCCTCGGGGGGAACGGCGAACAGCGACAGCAGCTCCTCGTCCCACGAGCGCCGCTCGATGTTGTAGAGCATGGTGCGCGAGGCGTTGGTGGGATCGGTGACGTGCGAACGTCCTTTCGTCAGGCGGTGCACCAGCCAGCTGTCCACGGTCCCGAACGCCGCCGCACGCGGGCGACCCAGCTCCTTGAGGAGCCACTCGAGCTTGGTGGCGGAGAAGTATGGGTCGGGGACCAGCCCGGTCTTCGCGGCGATCATGTCCGGGTCGAGCCCGCGGCAGCGCTCGGCGGTCCGCCGATCCTGCCACACAATGGCGTTATGCAGTGCCCGTCCGGTCTTCCTGTCCCACACGACCGTGGTCTCGCGCTGGTTGGTTATGCCCAGCGCCGCGATGTCGCGGCGGCTGACGCGCGAGCGGCCCAGTGCCTCGCGCGCCGCCTCTAGCGTGGAGCGCCAAATGTCCTCGGGATCGTGCTCCACCCATCCTGGGCGCGGAAAATGCTGTGGGAACTCGCGGTACCCGCGGCCCACTATATGGCCGGAGGAATCCACCACCAGGGCCCGCGAGCCGGTCGTGCCCTGGTCGAGCGCCAGCACGACCGGCATCAGCCGCCCCGGCGGGGAACGAAGTTGCGGAGCCGATCGGCCAGCGTCTCGCCGCCACTGAAACCCCGGTTGCGGATCACGCGCTGGATGGTCTCGAGCCTCAGCTGCGGAGCAGGGTGCGAGGCGCGCAGTTCCAGCAATCGGTTCTCGGCGCCGTGCGACTCCAGCCGCGAGACGAAGGCCGCCAGGCCACCCGGATCGTAACCCGCCGCGTACGCCAGCTCGACGCCGATGCTGTCGGCCTCGGCCTCGTCGGTGCGCGAGAGTCCCATGAACAGCACATTGGCGCCGCCGCCGATCACGCGGTCCAGTTGGCTGCCCTCGAGGCCCGTCTCGCTGCGCACCGCGCGCATGGCGTCGGAGCGCCGGATCTGCTCGATCACGTGGCGGCGGTTGACGTGTCCCACCTCGTGCGCCAGCACGGCCGCCAGCTCGGCTTCCGACTCGATCAGATCGAGCGCGCCACGGGTGATGAAGATGTAGCCCCCGGGTGCGGCGAACGCGTTCACGTCGGGCGTCTCCAGCACCGCGAAGCGATAGTCAATGTCGGGACGCGGCGCCTCGCCGGCCACCGCGAGGCCGACCAGGTTCACGTAGATGGTGAGCGCCGTGTCGGTGGAAACCGGGTAACGGCCGGCGATGGTGGCGGCGATGCCGCGGCCGATCTCCACTTCCTTGGACGTGCTTATCGGCAGCAGGGTGCGCGCCACGTTTCCGGCGCCCTCCAGAACCCGGCGCAGCCGGCCGGGGATCTGGGCTTGACCCGGCACGGCGAAAGACGTGGCCAGCACCACCAGGGTCGCGGCCGCCGCTGTCGTGCGTCTCATGGCCGTCCTCCTTCCGGCTGCACCCGCGTTCCGTAGGGACCGAGCCTTCCGGCGCGCAGGAATTCCTCGAGCCGGGCCGGACCGACGCTGAAGGACTCCATGCGCGCTATGGCGAGCGTGTCGGGCCTGACGGCCACCGCGCCGCGCGGCGTCTGCACCTGGTCCACGCCTCGCGCGCCGGCAGTGGCGACCACCGATGCGCTGCGCTGGTCACCCACGTTGCGGATGCCGCTCGCGATCAGCCTGCGGCCCGGCGCAGATCCGGGTACGATCAGCAGGTCGTCGCTGAACTGGGCGGTGCGGGCCGTGCGCCGGAAGGCGACGCGGAACACCCCGCCCGAGCTCGCGCGCTCGACGATGCGGCCGCTGGCGGGCCCCTGGCGGCGGCCCTGCGCGTCCAGCACCGCCAGCGCGGCCCGGACCAGCGAATCGCGGGCCAGGGCGTGCTGTTCAAGCGGAGTGGCGCCTAACGGCGTTGCCACGTGCGCCGTGGCGCCGGAACCGATGATGACCTCGGGTTCCCCGAAAGCCGTCCCGTCAGGGGAGCGGCGGACCTCGGCCCGCCAGCGCGGCGGGTTGGCGAAGTAGTCCACGCGCATGACCAGGGCCAGGGTGTCGGTCGCCGGATTCGTGGTCGCGAGCCGGAGCAGGCGGCCGCCCTGCCACCTCCCCGGCACATAGACCGCATCCGACCACTGCAGTCGCTGCCCTTGGGCCGCGGCGGGCGCGGCCAGCAGCGCGGCCAGCATCACGGCGCGCCTCACGGCTTCCTCCCCAGTAGCTCGTAGATGCCCACTGCTTTCTCCTTTCCCTTCACCTTCACCTCGCCCAGCGCCCGCACCTCGAACTTCCCATCCAGCCGCTCCAGCGTGAACTCGCTGATGATTATGGTGGTGCCGAAGTCCTTGTTCTGGCCCTCGAGGCGAGAGGCTAGGTTCACGCCGTCGCCTATCACGGTGTAGTCGAGCTTGTGCTCGAGCGAGCCGATATTGCCTACCACCACCTCCGCCGTATTGATCCCGATCCCGATCCGGAGCGGCGGCTTCCCTTCCCGTTCGAAACGTTCGGCGATCCGGCCCATCGCTTCCTGCATCGCCAGCGCGCACTCGCAGGCGCGCACGGCGTGGTCCGGGATCGGTATCGGCTCGCCCCAGAACGCCATCACGGCGTCCCCGATGAATTTGTCGAGCGTGCCTCCGGAACGCTTGACGATCGCGGCCATCTCGGTGAGGTAGTCGTTCAGGAACGCCACCACCTCCGACGGCGCCATCTTCTCCGAGATGGACGTGAAGCCGCGGATGTCGCTGAACAGAATGGACAGCTCGGCGCGCCGGCCCTCCAGGTGCAAGCGCGAGGGGTCCTCGGCGATTTGGGCCACGTATTCGGGCGCCACGTACTTGGAGAACATCTCGCGGATCTGGCGCTTCTGCCTGCCCTCGGTCACGTAGTTGAGCGCGAAGCCGCCGGTGAAGGTCAACACGATTCCCAGTGTCGGCGCCGCCGCCTCCAGCCACACCTGGCCGGAGCCGAACAGGATGGCCGCGAAGG
>DATMBH010000325.1:0-5502 GCA_035559335.1 Gemmatimonadales bacterium | reverse complement strand
GCGGTCGCGGTGACCGGCTCGCACACCGTGCCCGGACGCCGCGGCCAGATCGAGCTGCGCTCCCCGTTCCGGCGCGTCAGTTATGCGGAGGTCACGCTCGAGCGCACCGGCGTGGACGTGGGCACCGCCGACATTTCCGCGCTGGGCGCGGCGCTGCGGGAACGCGGCATCGAGCCCGACGAGCGGCTGGGACGCGGCAGGCTACTGGATCAGCTCTTCGGCGCCGCGGTGGAGCCGCACCTCGAGCAGCCGGTGTTCGTGCTGGACTATCCGATCGAGCTCTCGCCGCTGGCCAAGCCCAAGCGCGGCGACAGCCGGTTCGCCGAACGCTTCGAGCTGTTCATCGACGGCATGGAGTGCGCCAACGCGTTCAGCGAGCTGAACGATCCCGACGACCAGCGCTCACGGTTCGAGGCGCAGGCGGCGCTGCGCGAGAAGGGAGACGAGGAAGCCCAGCAGGTGGACGAGGACTACCTGCGCGCTCTCGAGTACGGCATGCCGCCGACCGGCGGCCTGGGAGTCGGAATAGACCGGCTCACGATGCTGGTGACCGGGGAGCGCTCGATCCGGGACGTGCTGCTGTTCCCGGCGCTGCGGCCGGAGGACTGATGGCCCGAAGCGTGGAGTGGTGGATCGCGTCCCGGTACCTGCGCAGCAGGCGCGGCTCGCGGTTCGTCTCGCTCATAACGCTGATCGCCACGGCCGGCATCGCCCTGGGAGTCATGGCGCTGATCGTGGTAACCGGCGTGATGAGCGGGCTCCAGAAGGACCTGCGCGAGAAGATCCTGGTCGCCAACCCACATCTCAGGGTTCTCACCTACGGCGAGGGGCTGCGGCTGGACGACTGGAGGCGCGTGATCGCCGAGCTGCGTGGACTCGAGGGCGTCGTGGCCGCCGCTCCGTTCGTGCTGTCCGAGGGTCTGGTGAGTGCCGGCCACGACTACGTCGAGGGTGCCGCCGTGATCGGCATCGAGACCGACACCGGCAGCGCGTCGGTCACTTCGCTGCCGCAGTCGTTCGTGAGCGGGGACCTGAGGTTCGCGCCCACGACCCCCGATGTCGAGGGAGGCGTGGTGTTGGGTCGCAGACTTTCCGAGCGGCTGTCGGCATATCCGGGCACGATCGTGACCGTGGTTTCGCCCGCCGGCTCGAGCTTCAATCGCGCGCTTGGCACTTTCGCTCCGCGCTACTGGCGCTTCGAGGTAACCGGGGTCTTCGAGACCGGGATGTACGAGTACGACAACAAGTACCTGCTGATGAGCCGCGAGCTGGCGCAGCGGTTTGCGGGTCTGGACACCTCGGTCAGCGGCATCGAGCTAAGGGTGTCGGACCCCTGGCGCGTGGCTGCGGTGGCCGAGCGGGTGCGGGAGCGGCTCGGTTTCCCGTACCGCACGGTGGACTGGCAGGAGCAGAACCGCCAGCTGTTCTCCGCGCTCAAACTCGAGAAGTTGGCGATGTCTGTGATCCTGCTGCTGATCGTGCTGGTGGCGGCGTTCAACATCGTGAGCACGCTGACCATGGCCGTGCACGACCGTACCCGGGAGATCGGGATCCTGCGCGCCATGGGCATGACCTCGCGCGGCATCCGCAGGATCTTCGTGGCGCAGGGTGTATTCGTGGGCGTGGTCGGCACCGCGCTGGGGGCTGCGGGCGGCCTGGCGCTGGGCGCTTTGCTGGACCGCAGGCGCCTGATCGCGCTCGATCCGTCGGTGTATTTCATTGACCATCTGCCGGTGGACCTCGCTGCCGTGGACGTGGTCCTGATACTGGCGGCCAGCCTCGGGATCGCGGCGCTGGCCACGGTGTATCCGTCGCGGCGGGCGGCCGCGCTCACGCCGGTCGAGGCGATACGGCACGAATGAGCGCCCTGCTCCAGGCCCGCGGCGTGCGGAAGCGCTACCCGTCAGGGGACGCCGGATGGCTCGATGTGCTGACCGGCGTGGACCTGGGCGTCTCGCGTGGCGAGGTGGTGGCTGTGGTCGGCGCGAGCGGCTCGGGCAAGAGCACGCTGCTGCACCTTCTGGGCGCTCTCGATGTGCCGACGGCCGGGCACATCGAGCTGGACGGCGTGCACTACGGTTCGCTCGACGAAGCGGGGCTGGCCGCGCTGCGCTCGCGGCGTCTCGGGTTCGTGTTCCAGTTCCACCACCTGCTGCGCGAGTTCAGCGCGCTGGAGAACGTGATGATGCCGCTGCGGATCTGCGGCAGCGGCGAGCGCGAGGC
Organism: Gemmatimonadales bacterium; assembly: GCA_035559335.1. Lineage (GTDB taxonomy): Bacteria > Gemmatimonadota > Gemmatimonadetes > Gemmatimonadales > JACORV01 > DASXPG01. The sequence goes on along the minus strand of DATMBH010000325.1, from coordinate 3,279 downwards.
GAGGGAGCGGGCCGAGCGAATGCTGGCCGAGGTGGGGCTCGCGGGCAGGATGACGCACCGGCCCGGCGCGCTGTCAGGCGGTGAGCAGCAGCGCTGCGCGGTGGCGCGCGCGCTGGTGCACGATCCCGACCTGGTGTTGGCGGACGAGCCGACCGGAAACCTCGACCTGCTGGCTGGGCAAGCGGTTGCCGAGCTGTTCTTCCGGCTGGCGCGCGAGCTCGAGACGGCGGTGGTGATCGTGACCCACAACCGCCAGCTCGCCGCGCGCGCCGACCGGGTGGTGTCGCTCGAGGCTGGCCGTCTAGTGCCGGTGCCGGCGGAGGTGGGGTCCTGATGAAGTGCGAGAACTGCGGCGAGCGCGATGCGGTGATCCACCTGACGCAGATCCAGGACAGCCAGGTGACCACACTGCACCTGTGCGAGCCTTGCGCCGCGGAGAAGGGCGTGGACACCGGGGCCACCGTGGCGAAGTTCCCACTGGGCGACTTCCTCGCCTCGCTTGGCAAGGTGGGATCGGCCCCTGAGGTGGGAGTGGACATTGCCTGCGAGGGCTGTGGGGCCACGCTGGCGGATTTCAGGGCCACCGGCAGACTGGGCTGCGCCCGCTGCTACGACAGCTTCGAGGCGCACCTCAGGGACCTGCTGCGCAGACTGCACGGTTCCTCGGTGCACGCCGGTGAGCCGTATCACGGCGCGGCGGCACCCGAGGGCAGGAAACCGCGCCGCGCCGACCGCGACACGGACCTGGCGAGGTTGAAGGAACAGCTGCGCCGGGCGGTGGAGGCCGAGAACTTCGAGCTGGCGGCGGAGTTGCGCGACAAGATCAGGGTGCTGGAATGATGGACCTGTCGCTGATCCCGGATGGCGGGCTCTCTTGGCTCGACGCCAGCGGCCCGTCCTCCGACATCGTGCTCTCGACGCGGATTCGGCTGGCGCGCAACCTCGCATCCGAGCCGTTCGCGGGCCGCGCATCGGAGGCCGACCGGCAGCGCGTGCTGGAGCTGGTCGATGATGCTTGGCGGCGCATGAGCTCCACCCGTGGCAGCGTGCGGTTCCTGATGGACGATTTGGATGCGACCGAGCGCCAGCTGCTGCACGAGCGTCACCTGGTCAGCAAGGAACTGATGGCGGCGGCGCAGGAGCGCGCCGGCGCGAGCGGGACGGCGACCTATGTGGCCGGTTCCAGCGGCGCAATGGTGAACGAGGAGGACCACCTCAGGCTCCAAACGCTGTGGTCGGGTTTTGCCCTGGGCCCGGCGTATGCCGCTCTGGAGCGCCTGGACGCCGAGCTGGGAGCGCTGCTGCCCTTCGCCTTCCATAGAGAGTTCGGCTATCTTACAGCGTGCCCGACGAACGCCGGGACCGGGATGCGGGCGTCGGTACTGATCCACCTGCCCGGCCTGGTCCTGACCAAGGAAATCGCCAAGGTGCTGCAGGGTCTCACCCAGGTGGGGCTCACGTTCCGCGGCCTGTATGGCGAGGGCAGTGAAGTGGTGGGGAACTTCTTCCAGCTGTCCAACCAGACGACGCTGGGGAAGTCGGAGGAGGATCTGCTCGACCACCTGGGCAAGCTGGTGCGGCAGGTGGTGGCATACGAACAGCAGGCGCGGCAGATCCTGTTGCGCGATGCGCCGACCATTCTCGAGGACAAGGTCTGGCGCGCCTACGGTCTGTTGCGGCACGCGCGGGCGCTGTCGTTCGAGGAGTGCATGAACCTGCTGTCGGGGGTGAGGCTGGGCGCCGGGCTGAACCTGATTCCCGGGCTGCGGGTATACACACTCAACAAGCTGCTGATTTACACGCAGCCGGCGCATCTGGCGGCGCTCGATCAGCAGCGCTCGGGATCGGATCCTGAACTGCGCGCGGCTCGAGCCAGCTACGTGCGTCGCGTGCTGGACGAGGAAGCGGCGCCGGCCTAATGGTCGGCGTTCATCGTAACAGGACGGGGTAGTAGGGGATCGAGGCTCGTTAATGAACGGCTACAACTTCACCGATCGCGTCCGCAAGGTTCTGCAGATGGCCCGCGAAGAGGCGGCCCGCCTGCACCACGAATACGTCGGCACGGAGCACATCCTGCTCGGGTTGATTCGTGAGGGCGAGGGCGTGGCGGCTGCCGTGCTCTCGAACCTCAACGTGGACCTCGAGGAAATCCAGCAGAAGATCGAGGAGTCGGTGAAGAAGGGGAAGGCGAGCGCGGCCGCCGGCCCCGATCTGCCGTACACCTCGCGCGCGAAGAAGGTGCTCGAGCTGGCGATGAGCGAGGCGCGCGAGCTGAACCACTCCTACGTCGGCACCGAGCACCTGCTGCTCGGCTTGCTGCGCGAGGAGAAGGGCATTGCAGCCCAGGTCCTGACCGACGTCGGTGTGAACCTCGAGCAGGCCCGCGCCGAGACGCTGCGGCTGCTGGGCAGCGAGGCGCCGCAGCCAGCTGCAACCGGCGCACCTGCGCAAGCGGCGCCGCAGAAGGGCGAGAAGAAGTCGAAGACCCCGGCGCTGGATCACTTCTGCCGCGACCTGACCGCGCTGGCTGCGGCCGGTGAGCTGGACCCGACCATCGGGCGCACCAAGGAAATCGAGCGGGTGATGGAGGTGCTGTCGCGCCGCAAGAAGAACAACCCGGTGCTCATCGGCGAGCCGGGCGTGGGCAAGACGGCCATCGTCGAGGGTCTCGCCCAGCTGATCGCCTCGGGACAGTGCCCAGATGCGCTGAAGGATCACCGCGTGCTGGCGCTGGACATGGCGGCAGTGATTGCGGGGACCAAGTATCGGGGCCAGTTCGAGGAACGGCTCAAGGCGGTGATGAACGAGATCGCCCAGAACCGTAACATCGTGCTGTTCATCGACGAGCTGCACACGCTGGTCGGGGCGGGCGCTGCCGAGGGCGCGATCGACGCTTCCAACATGCTGAAGCCGGCCTTGGCACGCGGCGAGCTGCAGTGTGTGGGCGCGTCCACTCTCAACGAGTACCGCAAGTACATCGAGAAGGACGGGGCGCTGGAGCGGTGGTTCCAGACTGTGATCGTGGACCCGCCCACGGTGGAAGAGACGATCGAGATCCTCAAGGGGCTGCGCAAGCGCTACGAGGACCACCACCGCATCATCATTCCGGACGAGGCGCTGGACGCGGCGGCCAAGTTGTCGGAGCGCTACATAACGGACCGGTTCCTGCCCGACAAGGCGATCGACGTGATTGACGAGGCGGGCGCCCGGGCGCGGATCGGGGCGCAGGTCCCGCCCCCCGAGGTCACCGAACTGCGGCAGAAGCTCGAGGCCATCAAC
>DATMBH010000324.1:0-3985 GCA_035559335.1 Gemmatimonadales bacterium | reverse complement strand
CGCCTTGAGGGTCACCGGCCGGGTCACCATGTAGGCCGCGTGGCCCCAGGCGTTTCCCCAGACATGCTCGGCCGCCTTGAGGAAGTCGCGCACCTGGCCGTAGAAGCGCTCCACTTCGCGCGCGCCGGCGCCGTCGCGCAGACGGTGAAGCAGGCAGAGGTGCACAGGCACAGAGGCGTTCTGTCCGCCGGCAATCACGCCCACAGAACCGGAACGCGGTAGGGCTCGAATCTCCGGTCGTGGGTGACTAGCGTCAGGCCGGCGGCGCGCGCCTGAGCGACGAGCATCCGGTCGAACGGATCGGAGTGGTGGTTGGGGAGCGTGGCCACCAGTTCGGCGTGGCTGAAGTCGATCGGCAGTCTGGAGAAACCGCTGTCGTCCACCGCCTCGGCGAACGATCCCGGAATCCTCAATTTGCCCAACCGGATCTTGATGGCCACTTCCCAGGCAGAGGCCGCGCTCACGTAGACCAGGTCGGCGCGCGCGATGGCGTTGCGAGCTTCCTGGCCCAGCCGCGGGCTGTTCTCTCGCCACCACAGTACCACGTGGGTGTCCAGCAGCAGGCTCACCCGAGCTCCCCGGTGAAGGCGCCCAAGACCTCCGGAGGCAGTGGCTCGTCGAAATCAGCGGCGGTCCAGACTGCGCCTTCCCATCCTCCCGGTTCACGTACGCGCGCTACGCCCGGTAGCGCTACGATGCGGGCCCGGGGACGGCCGGCTTTCGCAACGACTATCTCCTCTCCTCTGGCCGCACGCTCTACCAGCTCCGACAGCCGCGTCTTCGCCTCGTAGAGATTGACCGTAGTCGTGGCTTTCTTGCCGCGAGTGGTCTTCTTCATGGATGTGAGATTAGTATGGTGCACCTGGTTGGTCAACTTGACCAAGCACCTCTAGATCCGTGGCGGCGTCAGGACCCGGTTCAGCTCGCGCACCGCGTCTTTGCCCACCCACGTCCCGGCGGCCTGGTCCGACCCGGCCAGCCCTCGCGCCGTCGCCGAGCTCGGCCCGCGGCCCGCGGCACTGGGCCTTATCTCACAACGTGCAGTTCCGTCTGCCGCCTCAGCGCCCAGCGCACCGTGCCATCGGGCCCGATCATCGCGTCCTCCTCCAGCGCCATCTTCACCACCTGACCGCCCCACTCGGGTACCGGCGTGCGCGCTTCCAGCTCGATCGAGTACCACATGTTGCGCAGTACCGGGACGTCGCCGCGGCCGGGAACTCCCTCCTGCCGGTCCCACAGGCCGATCAGCGGTCCCGCGCCGTGGCCGTGGTCGCCCACCGGGTGCGAGTACACGGTGCCGGTGATGCCGGCCTCGCGCATCCGGGCCAGCGAGCGCGCCAGCACCTCGTTGCCGGTGCGCCCGGGCACCAGCTCCTCCATCACGATGTCCTGGAGCCGGTTCGCGTTGGCCAGGGCGCGGCGCAGTCCCAGCGGCGGTTCGCGCTCGCCCGGGCGCGGCACGTAGGCCATGTGCTGCGTGTCGGTGTTGAGCCGCATGGCGGTGAGGCCGAAGTCGATGTGCAGCACATCGCCCGGCATGATCACCAGCGGAGCGCTCACGGTGTCTGGGTTCAGCCCCTGGCGCTGCACATCCACCGTGGTCTGGAACCAGGTGGCCAGACCTCTGCGCCGCAACTCCTCGCGGGTCCACCACACCACGTCCTCGGTGGTCGTGCGGCCGGGCGTGATGACCGCGCGCGAGAAGGCGCGGCGGATGATGTCGTGGGCTTGCTCCTGGAGCCGGGGATACCACTGGTTCATTCCCGGCGTGCGCAGCGCGATGTAGTCGTGCGCCAGCCGTTCGGCGCGCACCAGGCGGGAGCTCAGCTCGGGCCCCAGCGCCTCGCGCAGCTGCTCGTACTCGCCTGCCGGCAGGCCGTCGGAAAAGGCGTGAGTGGGCGAGATGTTGATGGCGATGGTGCGCGGGTTGCGCTCTTCGATCACCCGCCGCAGCAGCGCCCACTGGGCGGCGCCCACCAGCTCGCCGCCCCGCTGTGCCCCAGGCTGGGCCTGGCTGGCCACCTGCACGGTGGTGTCGCGCACCGCCCGGAACAGCCCGCCCTGCGAGGAGCCGCCTAACGCCAGACGCTCGAGCGGCTGGTCCGGCCCGCGGTCGTGGAACACGTACATGGTGCGGCGCCGGCACGCGAAGGTGGTGGCCGAGACGATGGAGAAGAACACCGGGTCCTCGTTGTACTCCCGGCAGATCACCAGCCACATCTGGACGCCGTTCTCGCGCATCAGGCCGGGCAGAATGGAGTCCAGACGGTACTGGAGCCACTGCTGCTGGATGGCGGCCTGCTCGCGCAGCGGCGGGAGCTGGGCGGCAAGACGGCAGGGAGGTAGTGCTGTAAGCAGCGACACCGCCAGCAGCAGCGCGCGGCTCCTCTGCCCTCTGCCCTCGAGCCTGCTAATCACCTTGTGCCTCCAGTCTGATACACCACCGTTCCTCCCAGCCACGTAGCCAGCACCCTGGTTTCCAGAATCCGTTCCGGCGCAACCGTCATGATGTCCTGGTCCAGCACCACGAAGTCCGCGTACTTGCCCGGACTCAGCGAGCCCAGCACGTCCTCGCTGAACGACGCGTACGCCGGCCACAGCGTCACCGACAGCAGCGCTTCCTCGCGAGTCATCCGCTCGGCGGGGAACCAGCCCCCGGCCGGCCAGCCGTTGCGGTCCTGGCGGGTGACGGCCGAGTGGAACGAGATCAGCGGGTTCACCGGCTCGACCGGGAAGTCGGAGCCGTTAGGTATCACCACGCCGGTGTTGAGCAGCGAGCGCCACGCGTAGGCGCCCTGCGCCCGGGTCCAGCCCAGCCGGTTCATCGCCATGGGCGCATCGCTGGACTGGTGGCTGCCCTGCATCGAGGGGATCACGCCCAGCTCGGCGAACCGCGGGATGTCCTGGCGGTGGAGCACCTGCGCGTGCTCGATGCGGAAGCGGTGGTCCGCCACCGGCACCTCGCGCAGCGCCGCGGCGAATGCGTCGAGCACCTCGCGGTTGGCGCGGTCGCCGATGGCGTGCACGTTCAGCTGGAAGCCGTTGCGCAGCGCCAGCACGCCCACCCGCCGGATGTATTCGGGCGGCACCAGGCTGAGGCCCCGGTTGCCGGGCTCGTCGCTGTAGTCCTCCAGTAGCGCGGCGCCGCGCGAACCCAGCGCCCCGTCGGCCGAGATCTTGATGGCGCGGATCCAAAGGCGGCCGTTATACAGCGCCGATTGCGGGCCGCGACGGAAGAACGCCGCCAGCATCGTGGTGTCGCCGCGCAGCATGACGTAGTTGCGCAGGTTGTAACGCCCGGCGCGGGCCAGCTCCTCGTACAGTGCGACGGTGCGGGCGTCCACCCCCGCATCGTGGATGCCGGTCAGCCCCCAGCGGTTGGCTTCCGCGATCGCGGCCGTGATCGCCTCGCGCAGCTGCTCGTCGCTGGCGGGCGGAATGGCGCGGCTCACCAGGCCCATCGCCCGGTCCACGAATACGCCGGTGGGAGCGCCGGTTCCGTCACGGATGATCCTGCCGCCCTGCGGGTCCTCGGTGCGCGCGGTGACGCCCGCGGCTTCCATGGCGCGCGCGTTCGCCAGCGCCGCGTGCCCGTCCACCCGCGTCAGGTACACCGGGTTGTTAGGCACGGCGCGCGACAGCGCCTCGTGGGTGGGGAACCGGGTATCGGCCCACTCATTCTGGTTCCAGCCGCGGCCGGTTATCCACTCGCCGCTGCGCGCCGTGCGCGCGCGCTCGACCACCCGCTGGATCACCTCGTCGTACGAACGCGTTCCCACCAGGTCCACGGTCCTGAGGGCGGTGCCGAGGCCGGTAAGGTGCGCATGAGCATCTACCATCCCCGGGATGATGGTGCGTCCCGGGTAGTCCTCGACCCGGGTTCCCGCGCCGCGGAAGGTCAGTGCGGCACGGAGGTTGCCCGCGTACAGTATGCGGCCCTCCCTGATGGCCAGGGCCTGGACCACGGGCCGGTTGGCATCGGCGG
>DATMBH010000323.1:0-13909 GCA_035559335.1 Gemmatimonadales bacterium | reverse complement strand
GAAGCGGCTCAGTATCTCGGTGCTGTCCCAGAACAGCCGCGCGCCGCCCAGGCCGAGCACCGCGCCGGCCAGCGCCACCGTCCCCGCTTCGCCCATCTCGATGGCGAACAGCAGGCCATCGCCGTAACCGAGCGTCTTCAGCACTGCGATCTCGCCGGTGCGCTCGCGCGCCGACATCATCATCGCGTTCCCCGTCACCAGCAGGATCGCGAACACCACCGCCATGCCGATCGTGTTCATCAGGAACCTGACATTGCCCCACATGGTGATGAACCCGGCGTTGAAGGCGCGCTCGGTCTCGGTGCGGGTGGGGTGGCTCGAGTTCCTGAACATCTCGTCTATCGTCGAGGCGACGGTCGCGGCCGCCGAGGGGTCGTTGAGCTTCAGGTAGTACCAGCCAGGCATGGCGCGTCGCTCGGTCCGCTCCTCCAGGTACCGGTAGTGGAAGATGAACGACATCTCGTCGAAGCTCTCGTTGGTCACCGTGTACGTGCCGCGGATCGTGAACTGCCAGTCGCCGGGATAAATCGAACCGCGCAGAGTCACCGCCTGCCCCACGCGCCAGCCATACTTCTGCAGCAGGTCCACGCCGACCACCGCGCCCGTGCGATCGGCCATGAAGGCCTCGTAGTGCTCCGGAGTCACCACGATCTCGGGGTAGATCCTCAGGAAGCTCGGTGCATCCACCGAGAAGCTCGCGAACTCCATGTGGCGGTCGCTCTGGTAGCTACCGCCGAACCAGTTGGCCCACGACACGTCGCCGACGCCAGGCACCGCCGCCAGGCGCTGCGCATAGCTCATCGGCAGCGGAAACACGATGCCGGTGGCATTGCGCACGATCATCCTGGTCTCGGAGCCGGCCTCAAGCGCCTTGTCGAGCGTGGTGTTCACGGACCGGAGCGACGCGAACAGGAACAGCGCGAGCGCCACGCTCAGCGTTGTCAGCACCGTGCGGCGCCGGTGGCGCATCAGGTTCGCCCACACCAGGGGCAGGAACTTCATCACCTGGACAGCACCCCTTTCTCGAGGTGCAGGACCTCACGCGCCTTCTCGGCGGCGTGAGGATCGTGCGTCACCATTATTACGGTCTTCCTGAACTCCTCGTTCAGCCGCCGCAGCAGCTCCAGCACCTCGGCTGCCGACTTCGCATCCAGCTGACCCGTCGGCTCGTCCAGCAGCACCAGCGTGGGGTCCGACACGATGGCGCGCGCGATCGCGGTACGCTGCTCCTGGCCGCCCGACATTTGGCGCGGATAGTGGTCCATGCGGTCCGACAGGCCCACCACGCCGAGCGCGACTTCAACCCGCTCGCGACGCTCCTTCCGGGACAGGCCCGTCAGCAGCAGCGGCAGCTCCACGTTCTGCGCCGCCGTTAGCACCGGCAGCAGGTTGTATGACTGGAACACGAAGCCGATGTTGCGCGAGCGCCAGGAAGCGAGCTGCGACGACTTCATGGCCGTGATCGCCTCGCCGCCTACCGTGATCGTACCGCTGGTCGGGCGGTCCAGACCGGCAATCAGGTTGAGCAGCGTCGACTTGCCACTCCCCGACGGACCCATGAGGGCCGTGAAACTGCCCTGCTCAAAGCTCAAATTCAGGCCGGTGAAGATCTCGATCGCCTGGCTGTCGCGGTGGAACGACTTGTAGACGTTGGTGAGCTCGACGAGCGCCATGGTCAGGGGTCGGGGGTCAGGGAGTGAAGCAAGAACAGGGGACAGGGGACAGTATACAGCGATACAACAATCACGGCGATGACACCGTCCTTACGCGGGCGCCCTCGGACGGGGTTTCCAGGCCGCTGACCAGGAGCACCTCGCCACCTGACAGGCCGCGCCGCACCTCGCGGTAGCCGCCGCTGCTGGGGCCGGCCTCCACTTCGCGGGCCGTGAGCCGGCCATCACGCACCAGCCACACCACCGTCCTGCCACCAACAGTGCGCACGGCGCCGACCGGGACCCGGATGCGTGGCGCAGCAGCAGCTTCAGCCGTCCCGGCAGCCGGCCGGGTCTCCGGTTCCAGGAAGTCAACTCGCGCTCCCATTTCGGGCAGGATCCGAGGATCGCGCTCCAGTATGGCGACCTTCACCTGCACCGTGGCGCGCTGCCGGTCCGCGGTGGGCACCACCTGGCGCACTCTCCCGCGGAACGACGTGTCCGGATAGGCATCCAGCGTGATGCGCGCCGGCTGGCCGCTGCGGATTCGTGCGATGTATGCCTCGTTGACGTCCACCTCCACCTCGAGCGTGGACAGGTTAGCCATCGTCACCACCGCGCCGCGGGTTAGCCCACCACCCACCGAGGGCGCCACCACCTCGCCGATCTCGGCCTCCTTGCGGAGCACCGTCCCCGTGAACGGCGCGCGAATCAGGGTGTTCTCGAGATTGGCCTGCGACAGCCGCTGCCCGGCCACGGCGGCCTCCACCCGAGCGGCTGCCGCCCTCACCCTCGCCTCGGCCTGGGCCAGACGGCTCTCGGCAGCCTCGACGTCCTGCTGCGGCACCAGCTGAGGATTCTGGGCCCGGACCTCGCTCAGGCGCCCAGCCTCGCGCCGCAGCTGGTCACGGCTGGCCTCGGCCTCGATCAGCTCGGCCCGCGCCGCGGCAACCTGGGCATCGGCCTGAGCAAGCGCGGCCACGTAGTCGGCATTCTCGAGCCGCGCTATCACCTGCCCCTGGCGCACGAAGGAGCCTTCGGAAACTCCCAGATAGGCGAGTCGGCCCGGGATCTTCGCCGAAACCGAGGCCCTGGTCCGGGCCACGACATAACCGTTGGCAGTCACGCTCGCGCCACCGCCCGACCGCGAACCAACCACCTCCGCCACCACGGTCTGAACCAGCGGCGCCCCATCGCGGAGCAGAGTGAACGTGACAACCACGATCGCAATAGCCATCACCAGGAGCACCAGGCTCCGAATCAGCGCCCGGCGAACCGGGGCCGGAGTGGTGCGGTCAATGCGCAGGCGGGAAAGGTCGTGCACCGGTGTCGTCACGGAATGGAATCTAGACGCTAGGACGCTAGGACGCTAAGACGGGAGGTGTCCTTCAGTTATTGAGCGATTCGAGGTTCCAGCGACCTAGCCCTTAGCGTCTTAGCGCCGTTAGCCTCCACCCTTGCGCTCGCGCTTCGCGTAGCCCAGCTTTCGAACCATGGTTCGAACTTCGAACCGTCGTTCGAAATCACAGCTCCGGCCGCTGCGGCGCTCCGGCCGGCGCGAGCGGCGGGCCGTGGCGGTGCGGAGCGCGATCCTCCGTGCCGCCGCCGGCGTGTTCCGCGATCGCGGATTCGCCGACACGGGAATGCGCGACATCGCCGAGGCGGCCGACATCTCCACCGCGAACCTGTACTACTACTTCGGAAGCAAGGCTGACATCCTGTACTTCTGCCAGCAGCACTCGTTGGACCGGATGCTGGAGCAGGCCGCCGCCTTGGAGCGCGCCCGACTGGGCCCCGCCGAGCGGCTGAGGCGCATGATCGCCGCCCACTTGCTGTGCACTCTGGACGAGCTGGATGGGGCCGCGGCCCACACCGAGGTAGATGCGCTGCCGCCTGCGCTGCGCCGCCGCATCGTTTCGCGCCGGGACCGCTACGAACGCGCCCTGCGGCGCATGGTGGCGGCCGGAATGAGGCGCCGGGTGTTCGTCCGCGGCGATCCGGCGCTACTGACTCGCGCCATCCTGGGAGCTGTGAACTGGACCGCGCGCTGGTATCGCCCTGGAGGCAGGATGGCGCCTCAGCAGGTGGCGCAGGCGTACGCGGACTATCTCGTGAGGGGGCTGGGGGCGTGAAACGGGACGCTAAGACGCGAAGCCGCGAAGCTGCGAAGCCGCTAAGACAGGCAGACGCGAAGCCGCTGGGGCGAGAAGGCGCTGAGCTGGCGCGGATCGCTCTGACCGTCAACGGCGAGGAGTGCGTGGTGCACTTCGAGCCGTACAAGACGCTCCTCGAGGTGCTGCGTGAGGACCTCGCGCTGACCGGCACCAAGCACGGCTGCGAGCTGGGGGAGTGCGGGGCCTGCGCGGTGCTGATGGACGGAGCACCGGTGCTCTCGTGCCTAGTACTCGGGGTCGAGTGCGACGGAGCCGCGGTGACGACCATCGAGGGCATGGCGGAAGGCCCGGAGCTGCACCCGCTGCAAGCGGCGTTTGCCGACAAGGGAGCCGCGCAGTGCGGCTACTGCACGCCCGGCATCCTGCTGACGGCGAAGCACCTGCTGGAGCACAACCCGCACCCCACGCGCGCCGAGATCGCGGAGGCGCTGAGCGGGAATCTGTGCCGGTGTACTGGGTACCTGCAGATCTACGAGGCCATAGAGCAGACGGTAAGACGGGAAGACGCTAAGACGGGAAGACCGTGAGATGAGCGAGTTCCGTGTGATCGGAAGGGCCCGGCGCCGGGTGGATGGGCGCGCCAAGGTGACCGGCGCGACGCTGTTCGCCGACGACATCGTGCTGCCGCGTATGCTGTACGCGAAGCTGCTGCGCTCGCCGCATCCGCACGCCCGCATCGCGCGGATCGACATCTCGCGCGCTGCGAAGGCGCGAGGCGTCAAACTGGTCCTGACGGGCGAGCATTTCCCGAACGCCTACGGGATCATGCCGGTCAGCCAGGACGAGCACGCGCTGTGCCTGGACGTGGTCCGCCACGTCGGAGATCCAGTAGCCGCCGTGGTGGCTGCCAGCGAAGCGGCCGCTCAGGACGCCCTCGAGCTGATCGAGGTTGACTACAAGCCGCTGCCCACGATCGCCGATGCTGTGGAAGCCCTGGCTCGTTCGGACGTGCGCATTCACGGCTACGGCGAGGGCGGCAACATCCACCGCCTGGCCCATCTGGCCTTCGGCGACGTCGACGAGGTGTTCGCGGAGACCGACGTCAGGGTATTCGAAGACATCGCTTTCTATGAGGGGAACACTCACCTGCCCCTCGAGCAGCACGCCGCGGTCGCAGCGCTGGACAAGAACGGCCGCCTAACGCTCTGGAGCTCCACTCAGACCCCCCACTACGTGCATCGCGAGGTGGCCCGGGCCCTGGACATTCCAACCCACCAGCTGCGCGTGGTGGCGTGCATGAACGGTGGCGGGTTCGGCGGCAAGAGCGACCCGTTCAACCACGAGGTGGTGGTCGCGAAGGCCGCGCTGCTACTGGGCCGCCCGGTGAAGATCACGCTGACGCGCGAGGAGGTCTTCTATTGCCACCGGGGCCGCCACCCGGTGCTGATGCGCCTCAAGACGGCGGTACGGCCTGACGGACGCATAGCCGCGATGGACCTCGAGACGCTGCTGGACGGCGGCGCCTACGGCAGCTACGGCGCGGCCTCGACGCTATACACCGGCCAGCTGCAGACGGTCACCTACCAGGTGCCGCGCTACCGGTTCCGTGCGTGCCGCGTATTCACCAACAAGCCGCCGTGCGGTCCCAAGCGGGGCCACGGGACGCCGCAGCCCCGCTTCATCCAGGAAATCCAGCTCGACCGGATTGCTGAGACGCTCAAGATGGATCCGGCCGACCTGAGGCTGATGCAGATCGCCGAGCCGGGCTCGATCACGGCCAACTGGCTGAAGCTCGGCACGGTGGGCCTGGCCGAATGCATCAGACGGGTGGTTGAGGGCTCGGGATGGAAGCAGCGCCGGGGCAAGCTCGGCTTCGGGCGGGGCCTGGGGCTGGCGTGCAGCTCGTACCTGAGCGGCGCGGGCCTGCCTATCTACTGGAACGACATGCCGCACTCCGGCGTGCAGCTGCAGCTCGACCGCTCGGGTCGTGTAACCGCCTTCTGCGGGGCCACCGAGATAGGCCAGGGCTCGGACGACGTGCTCGCCGCGATCGTGGCGGAGGTCCTCGGCCTGGAGGCAGGCGACGTCGTCTTGGTCACCGGCGATACCGACCTAACACCGGTGGATCTAGGCAGCTATAGCTCGCGCGTGACGCTGATGATGGGCAACGCGGCAATCCAGGCCGCCGAGCGAGCGCGCGCGATGCTCGCTGAGGCGGTGGCGGCGAAGCTCGACGTGCCGGCCTCGCGCCTCGGCTTCGCGGACCGGCGAGTATTCGATGTCGAGAACCCGGACGCGGGAGTCGGCTTCGCCGAGGCGGTGGCGCTGGCCGAGACCAAGTTCGGAACTATCGGATCCACCGGCAGCTATCGGCCACCCGCCGCCCCCGGCAGATACCGCGGCTCCGGCGTCGGGCCGAGCGCAACCTATTCCTACAGCGCCGCGGTGGTTGAGGTGGAAGTGGACCCGGCCACCGGGATAGTCCGAGTGCCCAAGGTGTGGATTGGACATGACATCGGGCGGGTCATCAACCCGGTGCTCGCGCGCGGGCAGGTGGAGGGCGGAGTGTACATGGGCCTGGGCGAGGCGCTGATGGAGGAGAGCAGCTTCCGCCGCCTGCCGCATCACCTGTCCGGCGCGCTGGTACACAAGTTCCCGTCCATGCTTGAGTACAAGTCGCTCACCACCCTCGAGATGCCTGAGGTGGTGACCTACTTCATCGAGGACGCCGACCCTAACGGGCCATTCGGAGCCAAGGAGGTCGGCCAGGGCCCGCTGCTGCCGATCATGCCTGCGGTGGCCAACGCCGTGTACGACGCCGTGGGGGTCCGGGTGAATCAGGTTCCGATCACGCCGGAGGCCGTGCTGAAGGGGATCGAAAAGAAAAGAGGCGCACAGGCGCGGAGGGACAGAGTGACAGAGGGGGGACAAGGTGAAGGGGTCAGGATCGGCCCTACGGAGTTTCCGCGCGTGCCGTGGCCGGAGGCGCTGGTTGTGCCACCACCGTGGGAAGGCGGAGACGGGAAGGCCGTGAAGCCAGAGCCGAAGTTGGGGGTCAGGGTATGATGCGGGCGCCGCGGTTCCGGTACCACGCCGCCCAGAGCGTGCCTGACGCGGTCGCCGCGCTGGCGGGCGAGGAGCGCGCGATGCTGCTGGCCGGCGGCACGGACCTCGTGCCTAACATGAAGCGGCGGCAGCAGCGCCCCGACCTCGTCATCGGCATTCGGCGCCTCGCCGAGCTGCGGCGCATCGGCAACGGCTCTGGCCTGAGCATCGGGGCGTGCGTGACGCTGGCCGAGGTGGCCGCGCACCCGCTGATCGCCGCGAAGTACGCCGCGCTGGCGAAGGCCGCCGGGCAGGTCGCCACGGTGCACCTCAGGGCCATGGGCACGCTGGGCGGGAACCTGTGCCTCGACACCAGGTGCAACTACTACGACCAGAACTACGAGTGGCGGCGCGCGATCAACTTCTGCATGAAGGCGCCGCTGGGTACCGATGGGCACGCGTGCGCCAGTCCTGACGGCACCGGCATCTGCTGGGTCGCCACCAGCAGCCCGCGCTGCTGGGCGGTTTCTAGCACCGACTGCGCTCCGGCCCTGATCGCGCTGGGGGCGGACGTGGTGCTGGCGGGTCCCGGAGGCGAGCGTCGCATCCCGCTCGAGCAGTTGTACCGCAGCGACGGGATGGCTTACCTGACGAAGGGGCGCGACGAGGTGCTGGTCAGGGTGGAGCTAGAAGACGCGAAGACGCCAAGGCGCGCAGACGCCAAGTTTGGATCCACCTACTGGAAGCTGCGGCGGCGGGGGTCCTTCGACTTCCCAGTGCTCGGGGTGGCGGCCGCGCTCGGGTTTCACAAGGACGGCACGGTGGAGTCGGCTCGCGTGGTGCTGGGCGCGGTGGAAAGCTGTCCGGTGCTGGTCCCTGAGGCGGCGAGCTTGGTGGGACGGAAGCTGAGCGACGAGGTGGTGCGCGAGTTCGCCGCATCGTGCGCCAGGTATGCCCGCCCGCTCGACAACACCGACTTCGACCTGGCCTGGCGCAAGAAAGTAGTGAAGAGCTACGTGGCCGGCGCGCTAACCGAGCTGCGCGACCGCGCCTAACCGCCCTGGATCGCCTTGGTCAGGGCGGGAACCCGTAAAGGGCAGCCTGGCGCACAGCGCACCCTCCCTACGGCACCCGGGACATATAGAGCGCGCCGTCCAGCTGATAGACGACCGAGCGGGAATCCGGCGCGAATGCCATGGGCCCTCCCACGCCAACGGTAGAGGCAACGACGGTGCGCTCGCCGCTGTCCCGGTCGGCCACGATGAGCCGGGTCTCGGTCACCTCGCATGAGCCGGCGGACCCTGACGAGCTGCAGCGCTCCTCCCAGAAACCCACACGGCGCTGGTCGCGGAGCCAGGTTACCTCGCGCACGCGTTTCAAGGGCTCGTACTCGGCTACGACGACGCTGGTCCCGGCCGTCAGGTTGCGCACCACCGCGCCACCGTCGAAGCGGTCCACGTACAGCCACAGCCCGCGAGAGTCCCACACCATCGGTCCCGGGATGTCGGTCACGGACAGCCCCAGCTGCAGGCGCTGCTCGGCACCGGTGGCGAGCACCCTGCGCCACACGGAGGGAGGGCCGACCTGAAACAGCAGCTCGCTCCCGTCCGGAGAGAAGGCCAGCGGTTTTCCTCCCTGAAAGGTTATCGTGTCCGCCGTCTGGAGATCGAGGACGGTTACCGTGTCCCCGAAGGTGCGCGAGTAGGCCAGCCGGCGCCCGTCCGCCGAGATGGCGAGCGCGGCCCACAGCAGCGAGGCGCGAGCGACCTCGCGCGGCTCACCGCCCCACGGCGAGATGACCCGCGCCACGGAGCCGAACGGCTCGGGAGCGGCGACGCCAAGCTGATAAGCGAGCACGCCGCCGTCGCCGGAAACGGCAATGCCGCGCAACACACCGCCGGCGAAGAACGGCGTGCGGGTGCAGCTGGTATCGAGCGTGATTTCGCTATGGTCGCGCAGGTCAAACGCGCGCAGCGAGCACGAGGTGGAAGCGGTCACAGCGGTGCGGAACACCAGCACCTGGGTGCCGGGCACCCACGTGAGATCGAGCACTGATGGAGCGGCCCGCAGCCGGATGCCGAGACCCGGCTCGCCGGGCTCGACGGGCGTCTCGCCGAGACAGCCGGCAAGCAGGGGAAGCAGCCCGAGCAGCGCCGCCCCGGCCGCGAAGCTCGCGCCTCTCACTGCGGGCCGCCTAACTGGAATGGTCGTGTGCAATCCGCCAGCGTCCCTCGCCCTCGCGCACCAGGACCAGCGACGTCGGTCCCCGCTGGGTCCCCGTGGGAAGGCCCGTCAGCACATACCACGCCACAACGTGCAATACGCCCTCACTCAGTACGAACACCTGGACGTTCTCGAACGAGAGCGTTCCGCGCTGCACGCCGGGACCGAAGCGCGGAGCATACAGTCCCCGGATCGCGGCGCGGCCGCTCACGAGGCCCCGGGAAGTGACGAAGGTGGCGCTGTCGGCGTAGTCGGCAACGAACGAGTCCAGATCACCTCCGTTCCAGGCCGCGGCGCCATGCGCCAGCAGCTGTTCGGCGATCATCCGCGCCTCCGAAGGCGTCGGCGCGACTACCACCGGTCCGCGCCCACCGCATCCCGCTTGCAGGGCCGCAGCCAGCAAGACCCACCCGGATCCCCTCACGTCAATCTCCAGTGCCTCGGTATCCGGGGAATGTAAAGCAAGAGGGGCCGGGTTTCCCTGGCCCCTCCCCATTGCCCACTCCCTGCTTCCTGCTCCCGGTCTTAACACACCACCCTTCTGGTCACCAGATTCAGCGTGCAGGTCCTGTCGTTAATCTGGATCGAGACGTTCCCCTGGGCATCTGCCGGGAACGTGACCACCACGCGGCGGTCAATCGCCCGTTCCTCGCTCTGACCGTTGTGCGTGACCGTGATCGTCCCCGTCACCACCCGCACGATCTGTCCCTCCACGGGCCACGGGTTGGTGGAGCGCGGCAGGTTGAACACCACGTTTTTCACCGAGTCCACCGCCGACTCCCGCACGGTGCGGGAGAAGCCGCGGCTGCTGGTGAACGTCGTGGTATCGTTGCTAGAGCCGTGGCCGTTGTGGGTGCGCGAGGTCTCGCTGCCCAGCAGGCCGCTGATCGTGAGTTCGTGATCGCGGTGAATCGTGGCGGTCATTGTGACCGTGTCCGGTCCGGCGGGCGAGGGCCGCACGGCAGTGCGGCTGAACGAGCCGTCCATTGACATCTGGAGCAGCACCGAGGCGGTCGTGAGCGCGTCGCACTGCGCCTGGGGCTGACCTGCCTGGTCGAAGCAGGTGCGCGAGCGCGTCACGTTAATTCCTGGCGGGCTACCCGGTCCGTGGGGGCGGTCCGGCGGACCGGACCATGGAGCCACGCTGCCCGGCAGCCCCGCAAACTGCTCGTTTAGAATCAGCTGGCCGACATGCTCGGCTATCGCCTCGCCCGAGATCGTGGCCACGTCTGCGGTAATGTCGGCCTCGTTCACCAGCGACGGGGTGCTGCTGTCGCTGCACGCGCCCACAGCCAGGGCGGTCATAATGGGAACAATTCTGCTCCGCTTCAGCATACGCTTGCCTCCGTAGTGGGGCCTGACGGCGCCCCTTTGGACGGTGTTGTTGACGCCCGATCTGACGCTACGGGAGCAGGGACGTTAAGTGAGTGACAAAGCTCACGCCCCGGCAGCTGGCAGACCGGCCGGGGCGCGAAGACCGATGCTGGTGCTATGCGACGGCTGGCTGCGCTGCCCGGACCAGCCCGGCGAGCAGGCAGGGTCGGTTACAGCGAATCCGGCCCTTGCCCCAGTGCTCGCAGCGGCGCAGCGCCACGAACTCGCCGTTGATGTGGAAGCGCCGCGGCGTGCCCGTGACGTGGAAGGCGCGGTGCAGCACCGGGCACCAGATCTCGCCCTCAGAGCCGCGTGCCGCGTCCCACAGCATGTGGGCTGTCCCCCACAGCACGGTGGCGACGATCCCGAGCACAATCAGGACAGCCAGTCCCATCCAGATCGCCAGTATCGGCCAGAGCACAAGCTGCATTTGGCTGGCCTCCCCGACCTGATGCGCCACGCCGGGAGGCCGGGGCGGCATCGCGCGGTCGGCCTGCGTACTCCGCGGCCTCCAATTACAACTGTGGGGGCGAGAAATGAAACGACTGTGAAACCGGGGTGAGAAAACTCACACGCCAGTTACGCGCGACCATTGTGACAATGCGCCGTTTACAGGGTGTGGACCCACCGCCCACCGGGCCCCGCAAGGATGGATGGGCTCCGCGGTGAGCGGACATCCGCGGCGATCGCGAATGCGCTCCTCGGGCCACGCGAGACGCAGCGGCCCACCGCTCGCTCAGGAAGGCGCTCAGGGGGCCGCAGAGTCAGTCGCGTAAGTCCTTATGCCAGAGGAGGGACTCGAACCCCCGACACGCGGATTATGATTCCGCTGCTCTAACCAGCTGAGCTACTCTGGCAGGTGTACCGACAAACCAAGTTACGCGAAATTGCAATCGAGCACGGTGCTTGTGTCAAGCGAAAGGCGGCTCCAGCTGCGGGGCCGCCTTTCCAGTAGCGGGGGCGGGATTTGAACCCGCGACCTTCGGGTTATGAGCCCGACGAGCTACCAGGCTGCTCCACCCCGCGTCGATGGACGAAAAGTAGCGCCCTTCGCTGCGGGAGGCAACGAGGGGCGCTGCGGCAATCGCGCGGTCAGAGGCCGGGCGAGCGACACCTTACTGCCCGCCGTCTTGCCGCCCTACGGCCTTCTGTCCGCCCCCACCACCTGATACAGCCTCTCCCCCTCCCTGATCATCCCGTACAGCTCGCGCGCGTAGCGCTCCTGGGTGGCCGGATCGCTGGTGAGCTTGTCGCGAAGGGTGCGGAGCGAGTCGATCTCGCGCTCCAGCGTCGCGATGCGCTCATTCTGCTGGCGCACCTCTCGCTTCAGTGCCAACAGGTCGCGGGTGCCGTAGGTGCCGCCTTCGAGGGCGAAGGTGACCATCCCTGCGGCCAGCGCCACTCCCAGCACGCGCTTTAGCGACGGTATAGCGCCCTCCCGGGGTAAGTGGCCGATCCGCCCAGCTCCTCGGCGATCCGTAGCAGCTGGTTGTACTTGGCCACACGATCCGAGCGGCTGGCGCTGCCGGTCTTGATCTGTCCGACTCCGGTGGCCACCGCCAGGTCCGCGATGAAGCTGTCCTCGGTTTCGCCGGAACGGTGCGAGATGATGTTGCCGTAGGAGTGCCGCTTGGCCAGATCAATGCACTGCATGGTCTCGGTGAGCGTGCCAATCTGGTTCAGCTTGATGAGAATGGCGTTTGCGATCCCGTTCTCGATGCCGCGACTGAGTCGCTCCACGTTGGTGACGAACAAGTCGTCGCCGACCAGCTGCACCTTGTCACCGAGCCTCTCGGTGAGCAGGGCCCAGCCCTCCCAATCGTCCTCGGCCAGACCGTCCTCGATCGAGACCACCGGGTACTTGGCCACCCAGCTCTCGTACAGCGCGACCATTTCCTTCGCGCTCCGAACCGACTTGTCGCTCTTCTTGAACACGTAGTTGCCGTCGTGGTAGAGCTCCGAGGCAGCCACGTCGAGCGCGAAGACCACATCCTCGCCCGGTGCGTAGCCCGCTTCATCCACCGCGGCCAGCAGCGCCTCGAGCGCCGACTCGTTGGATTTGAGCGACGGGGCGAAGCCTCCCTCGTCACCCACAGCCGTTGACATCCCCTGCTTCTTCAGAACCTTCTTCAGCGCGTGGAAGCATTCCACGCCGATGCGGAGCGCGTCGGCGAAGTTGTCTGCGCCTACCGGGCAGATCATGAACTCCTGCACGTCCACCGTGTTGTCGGCGTGGGCGCCGCCGTTCACCACGTTCATCATCGGCACCGGTAGCAGGTGCGCCATCACGCCACCCAGGTAGCGGTACAGCGGGATCCCCAGGTCGGTGGCCGCCGCGCGCGCCACGGCCATGCTCACGGCGAGCATCGCGTTCGCACCAAGATTGCTCTTGTTGGCGGTGCCATCCAGCTGGAGCAGCTCCTCGTCGATCCCCACCTGATCGTATGACTCGTGACCCTCGAGGCGCGGCCCGATGATCTCGTTGACGTTGCGCACGGCGTTGCGCACGCCCTTGCCGAAGTAGCGCGCCGGGTCCTCGTCGCGCAGCTCGATGGCTTCGTGCTCACCGGTTGACGCGCCGCTGGGAACGGCCGCAGACGCCACGGTGCCCGACGCCAGCACGACCTCGGCTTCGACGGTGGGATTGCCGCGGCTGTCGAGGATCTCTCTGGCGTGTACGTCGATGATCGTGCTCATGGTGGGGCGAAACATCGCCCGCGCATTGCGGTCAGTCAACGCGGTGCCCGCATGCAGCAGGGCACCGAGACGCGAAGCCTCCCGCCGGCAAGCGCCGACGGGAGGCCTGCGTCAATCTGCGTGCTGCGGCTTTACTCGGAGCAGTGCCCCGGGCCGATCAGGCCGTTCCCGCAACCTGACGATCGCCTCCCGCACCCGGTTGCTGAGCGCCTCGCGGTCGTCGTATGTCAGGCCCGCCGTGGCCAGCGGTTCGCCGATCTCGATCCGGATCGGCTGCGGCCGGACTCGCAGGCTTCCCTTGGGGAGGATTCCGAACGCCCCCTCCACCCAGGCCGGCACCACCGGACACTGACACGCAATGGCAAGCACGAACGGGCCCTTTTTGAACGGGAGCAACTCACCGGTGCGGCTGCGCGTGCCCTCGGGATAGACCAGCACGTGCAGCTTCTCCTCCTGAATGCGACGCGCCGCCACCTGGTAAGCCCCGAAGGCCTCCCTCAAGTGATGGCGGTCGAGCCTGATGTGCCCAGCCGCCCTGATGGCGGGCCCGAACACCGGGATCGAGAACAGCTCCTTTTTGGCGACGAACTTCGGGTCCACCGGCAAGTGTCCCAGCAGCGCCAGGATGTCGAAGAACGAGGCGTGGTTGGCGGCGATGATCTCGGGCATTCCGGGAACCAGGTGTTCGCCGCCGCGCACCTCGACCTTCACACCCGAGGCCCTGAGGATGACACGGGCCCAGTTGCGTTGGGCGCGGTCGTACACTCCGCCTGGCACTCGCCTGATGCCCAGCAGTCGCGCGAG
>DATMBH010000322.1:0-14170 GCA_035559335.1 Gemmatimonadales bacterium | reverse complement strand
CAACCACCACGATCGTGTCGGCGCCCACCACTGCCGCCTCAGGTCGGCGCGAGGCGATGGCCGCGACTTTCGCCCGCGCCAGCCGCTCGGCGTGGTCATGCGGCAGCTCACCCGGCTTCCACGACTCGTCCAGGTCGGCCGGAACCACCTCGGCCGAAAGACCCAACAGCCGCAGCAGTTCGCGCCGCCGCGGCGAGACAGAGGCGAGGATCAGCGGGATAGTCACCGCTCGAGAATCAGAGTGACCGGACCGTCGTTGACCAACTCCACATCCATCATCGCGCCAAACCTTCCCGTTTCCACCCTCACGCCGCGCCGGCGCAACAGGGACACGAACCGTTCGTACAGGGGCTCGGCCACGTCCGGCGGGGCGGCCTGCACGAACGATGGACGGCGGCCCTTCTGCGCATCACCGTAGAGCGTAAACTGGCTGACCACGAGGCAGGCGCCATCAACGTCCGCAAGCGCCAGGTTCATCCTGCCCTCGGAGTCGGAGAATACCCGCAGCCCGGCGATCTTCTCGGCCATCCAGTCCAGCTGCGGCTCCCCGTCACCGGCGGTGAAGCCCGCCAGGACGAGAAAGCCGCGCCCGATCGCCCCGACGGTCTGGCCGTCCACGCGAACGGCAGCGCGGCTGACGCGCTGCACCACGGCACGCACCTGCTACTCCACCGTCACACTCTTGGCGAGGTTGCGCGGTTGATCGACGTTGCAGCCGCGCCGCACCGCCACATAGTAGGCCAGCAGCTGCAGCGGAACTGAGGTCAGCACCGGAGTCAACACGTCGAGGGTCTCGGGCACGGTGAGGACGTGGTCCACCAGCGGCGAGATGGTCGTATCGCCTTCGGTGACAATCGCGATTACCCGCCCGCCGCGCGCCCTTACCTCCTCGATGTTCGACACGATCTTGGCATGAATCGCGTCGCGCGGCGCCACGAACACAACTGGCATCAGTTCGTCAATCAGCGCAATCGGTCCGTGCTTCATCTCGGCCGCCGGATAGCCCTCGGCGTGGATATAGGAGATCTCCTTCAGCTTCAGCGCGCCCTCCAGCGCCACCGGGAAGCTGGTCCCCCTGCCCAAGTACAGCACGTTAGGCGCGCGCACATAACGCTCAGCGAGCTTCTCGACTTCCTCCTTGCGGGAGATGACCTGCTCGAGCTGCTCCGGCAACCTCGCCAGCGCCCGCACCAGTTCGCGGCCCTGAAGGATGGACATCGCCCGCAGCCGGCCCAGGCGCAGCGTGAACAGCGCCAGCGCCACGATCTGGCTGGTGAACGCCTTGGTGGACGCGACCCCAATCTCGGGGCCGGCGTGCAGGTAGATGCCGCCGTCCACCTCACGGGCGATGCTGCTGCCGACCACGTTTACGATCCCCAGCGTGCGGGCGCCCCGGCGCTTGGCCTCGCGCAGAGCCGCGAGCGTGTCGGCCGTTTCGCCCGACTGCGAGATCACAATCACCAGCGTGCGGTCGTCCACGATCGGATTGCGGTACCGGAACTCCGAGGCGTACTCCACCTCTACGGGGATCCGGGCCAGCTCTTCCAGCATGTACTCGCCGACCAGCGCCGCGTGCCACGAGGTGCCGCACGCCGTGATCACGACACGCTGGATCCTGAGCAGGTCCTCGTCGCTCAAGTTCAGGCCGCCGAGACGGGCCGTGCCCTCTTCCTCGAGGAGCCGCCCCCGCAACGTGTTGCGCACGCTTTCGGGCTGCTCGCAAATCTCCTTGAGCATGAAGTGCGGGTAGCCGCCGCGCTCGATGGTGGCCAGGTCCCAGTCTATCCTGCTGATCTCCTTGGTGAGCGGCACCGCCTCACGGTCCTTGAGCTGGTAGCCGTCCGGACGGACCACGGCCATCTCGCCCTCGTCCAGGTACACGACCTGCCGGGTGTGGGCGAGCACCGCCGATGGGTCCGAGGCGATGAAGTTCTCGCCTTCTCCGATTCCCACCAGCAGTGGACTTCCCAGACGCGCCGCCACGATGGTGTCAGGCTCCCTCGAAGAGAGGACCGCGATTCCGTAGGCGCCCTCCAGTTCACGGCACGCCGCCGCGACCGCGTCCTCCAGCGTGGTGCCGTCCACGTAGAACTGCTCGATGAGATGGGCAATAACCTCGGTGTCGGTCTCGGAGCTGAACCGGTGGCCCCTTGCACCCAGCATCTGCCTGAGGGCTGCGCTGTTCTCGATGATTCCGTTGTGCACCACCGCCACGGTGCCGCCACAGTCGGTGTGCGGGTGGGCGTTGCGGGTGGTGGGGGCGCCGTGGGTCGCCCACCGGGTGTGGCCGATACCAGTATGCGCGGTGAGCACATCGCCCTTCAGCTGCGATTCGAGAGTCGCGATCTTCCCGGCGGCCTTCTCCACCAGCAGCAACTTGTCGGTCACCACCGCTACGCCGGCCGAGTCATAGCCCCGGTACTCGAGCCGCTTGAGCCCCTCCATCAGAAGTGGCACCGCCCGCTTCGGTCCGACGTATCCCACTATTCCGCACATCGCTATAACCCCGCTTCCTCGAGCGCGGCATGCCCGCGCTCCACCAGTTCTTGCGCCTCCGGCCGCGTCGGCGCCTCAGCGATTATCCTGGCCACCGGCTCCGTGCCCGACGCGCGCACGTGGATCCAGCGGTCGACAAAGGACAGGCGCAAACCATCCTGCACGTCCACAGCAGCCCCGGGAATCGCGCGCCGCAGCGCCTCGAACCACGGCTCCAACGGTCCGGCCGGCCGCTCTACCTTTGCCTTAACGATAGCATAGCGCGGCGCCGAGTTCACGATGTCCCTGACCCCGGCGGCCCGATCGGTCAATAGCCGCAGGACCAGCGCCACGGCCACGGGAGCGTCCCTGCCCAGGTGGACTTCCGGCAGGATCACCCCGCCGTTGCCTTCCCCACCGATCACCGCGCCCTTCTCCTGCATCCGCGCTACCACGTTCGCCTCGCCCACCGGCGCCCGCTCCAGGACCGCACCGTGGTCCCGCGCGGCGTCCTCGACCACCAGGCTGGTCGACATGTTCGCCACCACGCATCCGCGCTGCCGTGACAGCACCGCGCGCACCGCCAGCGCGAGCGTGTAGTCCTCGCCTATCGGTTCGCCGGTCTCGTCAACCAGGGCGCAGCGATCCACGTCCGGGTCCACCGCAATCCCGATGTCGGCGCGGGTCCGCCGCACCAGCTCACCCAGCTCGCCCAGGTGCTCCGGCAACGGCTCCGGTTCCCGCGGAAACCGGCCGTCGGGCTCGAGGTGAATGGCGTGCACCCGGCAGCCCAGCCGCTCCAGCAGCTCTGGCATAACGGTCGCGCCGGCGCCGCGCACGCAATCGAGCGCCACCGTGAACTTCCGCGCCCGGATTTCCGCGACACCGAGCCACGGGAGCGAAAACAGCCGGTCCAGGTGGCGCTTCACCGCACCCGTGTCGGGCACCACGCGACCGGGGGCGCCGCCCGGATCAAGGGCCGCGCCGCGGTCCACCAGCGTGTACAGCTCGTCGGCCTCCTGCTTGCTCAGGAACCTGCCGCCCGGGCCCATGAACTTCAGCGCGTTCCACTCGATCGGGTTGTGGCTCGCCGTCACGATCACGCCGCCAGCCAGGTTCAGCGCCTCGACGGTCATCTGCGCCGTCGGCGTAGCCGCGAGACCGAGATCGAGCACCTCCAGTCCGGCTTCGCTCAGCGCCTCCGCCGCCGCCCGCGCAAAGGCCGGCCCTGACTCGCGCGAGTCCCGCGCCAGTGCCACTCGAGCGCCGCCCCGCGCCCTGAGAAACAGGCCGAACGCGCAGCAGTAGCGCCCCACCAGGTCGGCCGTTAGGTCCCGGCCCACGATTCCGCGCAGCCCAGAAACCGACCGCATCAACGCCATGCGATTTCTCCCACCCGTGCCTGTTCCATGGCTAGACGAGTACTCACCGGCAGGCTTGAAGGTTCCGGAAACGCACGAAGAAACGCCGCGACCGATTCCGCATCGAACTGACTACCGGCGAAGTTGGTCAGCTCCTCCACCGCACGCTCTGGTCTCAGCGCGATGCGATACGGCCGCGACGTGGTCATCGCGTCGAACGTATCCGCCACCGCGGCGATCCGCGCCGCAAGGGGGATCCTGGAGCCCACCAGCGCGTCCGGAAAGCCCAACCCGTCGGGCCGCTCGTGGTGCGAGCGCACCACCGCGAGCACGATGGGATGGCCGCGCAGCAGCGGTTCCAGGATCCGCTCGCCGATCACCGGATGTTCCTTGATATGGGCGTACTCATCCGGCGAGAGTTTGCCCGGCTTGAACAGCACCGCCTCGCGCACCCCGATCTTGCCGATGTCGTGCAGTTCCGCGCCAACGCGCAGCTCCTGCACGAACGAATGCGGCAGACCCATCGCTCCGCCCATGGCCGTGCAGTAGTAGGCGACCCGGGCGCTGTGGCCGCGGGTGTAGGAATCCTTGGCCTCCAGCGCGTGGGCCAGCGCCTGAACGCCGGTGACATACAGCTCCGCGATCCGCTCGGCCTGTTCACGCACCCGGTTCTCCAGATCCCTCTGGTAGTCGCGGTTCTCGAGGATCAGACGGCGCTTCTCGATCGCCTGGCGCACCCGAGCCGCAGCCTCCTCGACCCGGAACGGCTTGCCCAGATAGTCGAGCGCGCCGTCGTTGAGGCAGCGAACCGCGGTCTCGATGTCCGTCACAGCCGTTATCATCACCACGCCGGTTTCGGGCCAGCGGCCCGACACCTCGCGCAACAGCGCCGTCCCGTCGAGCTCCGGCATGTGGATGTCGCTCAGGACCAGGTCGGCCGACTGCCGCTCCAGCAACCGCAGCGCCTCGAGACCGTTCGGCGCCTCGCGCACCCGGTGACCGAGCGCCTCCAGGATCCGCCGCAGGATGCCGCGGATCGTCGGCTCGTCGTCAACTACCAGAACATCCACCGTTCCCTCCATCGCCCCATCGCCCCGAACGAACCACCCGGCATCGCGCCGTTGTCAACCGTCCCTCACGCTTGCCTGAACCGGCCCCGAGGGGGTACCCTTCGCCCCTCGCACCGAGCGGCGGAAGGAATGACCCGGATCACCGATCGCGACGCCACCAACGGCCTGACCACCCGGGCAGTCCACGCCGGACAAGAGCCGGAACCACTGTCGGGCGCCGTGACTCTGCCTATCTACCAGACCTCGACCTACGTCCAGGATGCGATAGGTAAGCACAAGGGCTACGACTACGCCCGCACGGTGAACCCTACCAGGCAGGCCCTCGAACGCAACGTGGCCGCGCTCGAAGGCGGCACGCACGGATTCGCCTTTGGCTCGGGAATGGGCGGCATTCACGCCGTCCTCACGCTGCTTTCGGCCGGCGACCACGTGGTGTGCGGCGAGAACGTGTACGGCGGAACCCACCGCCTCATGGACAGGATCCTCACGCGGCTCGGCCTCAGCTTCACGTTCGTGGACACGCGATCGGTGGACGCCGTGGCTGCGGCAGTGACGTCGCGGACGCGGATGCTGTTCGTCGAAACGCCGACCAATCCACTGATGCGCCTGGCCGACCTGGCAGCCCTGGGAGAGCTGGCCAGGAGCCGCAAGCTGCTGATGGTGGTCGACAACACCTTCGCCACTCCCGTCTTTCAGCAGCCCTTCCGCTTCGGCGCCGACATCGTCCTCCACTCGACCACCAAGTACCTCAACGGCCACTCCGACATGGTCGGTGGCATCGTGGTGGTGAACCGCGACGACCTTGCCGAGCAGCTGCTGTTCATCGAGAAGTCGGTGGGCTCGGTCCCGGGACCGTTCGACTGCTGGCTGGCGCTGCGGGGCGTGAAGACCCTGACGCTCCGGATGCGGCAGCACGACGCCAACGGCCGGCGCATCGCCTCGTGGCTGGAGCAGGACCGCCGCGTGCAGCGGGTCTACTACCCGGGCCTCCCTTCGCACCCGCAGCACGAGCTGGCCTGCCGCCAGATGAGCGGGTTCGGGGGCATGCTGTCCATCGAACTCGGCTCCTTCGAACGCGCCAACCAGGTGGTGAGCCGCACCAAGCTGTTCGCGTTGGCCGAGTCTCTGGGAGGCGTCGAGAGCCTGATCGGCCATCCGGCCAGCATGACCCACGCGGCGGTCCCGAAGGAAATGCGTGAGGCAATGGGCCTCTCCGACGGACTGGTGCGGCTGTCGGTCGGAATCGAGGATGTGGACGACCTGATTGCGGACCTGGACCAGGCCCTGGGATGAAACTTTCCCCGCCGCTTAGCGTCGTGGCAGGCAGCCCTGTGGTGGGAGAGTAAGATGACCGACAGTTCGAATCTTCCCCAGCCAGCGCGTCGCGCGCGTACGGTGCTCAGCCAGATCTCGGTGCGCGCCTGGGAGCACCCGGCCGACCGCGCGGCGCTCAACGCGCTGCGCGCGATCCCCGGCTTCGACGAGGTGGTGCGGAAGATCTACGGCTTCTTCGGCGAACGCGGCGTCAGGCTGTTCTTCCAGGCGAACGCCGTGCGCGTCGGCGCCACGCAGTTCCCGAAGCTAGATGCGGCCATGAACGACGTTTGCGCCACGCTCGACTGGCAGCGCCCGGAGCTGTTCGTCACCCAGACACCGTTCGTCAACGCCGGCGCCTACGGCATGGACCGCCCTTTTATCGTCGTGAACTCCGCGACGCTGGGCATGCTGGACGACGACGAAATGCACGCGCTGCTGGGCCACGAGCTGGGCCACATCATGAGCGGCCACGCGCTGTACCACACGATCCTGGTGCTGCTGCTCACGCTCGGGCTGCGCAACCTGCCGTTCCTGGCCGGGATCGCCATCCTGCCGATCCAGATCGCGCTGATGGAGTGGTACCGCAAGAGCGAAATCTCCTGCGACCGCGCCGGCCTGCTGGCCAGCCAGGACCCGGTCTCCACGCTGCGCAAGTTCATGAAAATGGCCGGCGGCGGCAGCGTCGAGGAAATGGACTTGAACGCCTTCCTTACCCAGGCGAAGGAATACGAAGCAGGAGGCGACGCAGTGGACGCGGTCGCCAAGATCCTCAACACCATCTGGATGACGCATCCGTTCCACACCCTGCGCGCCGCTGAGCTGCAGCGCTGGATCGAAGCCGGCGAGTACGATCGGATCCTGAGAGGCGAGTACCCGCGCCGCGGCTCACAGGATGAACAGAAGCCGCTGGTGGACGACTTGAAGGAAGCGGGCGACTACTATGCCGACCAGGCCAAGGGCGCCGTGGAGACCGTAGCCGAGGTCGCCCAGAAGGCCCGCGACGCGTTCTGGTCCGCATTCCGCGGCGGCGGAGGCTCCGGGACGCGGTGAGGATCCTGGTCGTCGGTGGCGGGGCGCGCGAGCACGCCCTGCTGTGGGCCCTCCACCGCGACGCGCCTGAAGCGACGCTGTTCTGCCTGCCCGGCAACGCCGGCACCGCGCAACTGGCCACCAACCTGCCCGGCTCCGCCACCGATATCGAGGCAGTAACCGCCGCGGCAAAGGAAAGGGCGGTGGACCTGGTCGTGGTTGGACCGGAAGCGCCACTTGCCGCGGGCCTAGCAGACCGCCTCCGGGCCGAGCAAATCCCGGTCTTCGGCCCAAGCCGCGCCGCCGCCCGCATCGAGTCATCTAAACGGTTTGCCAAGGCCCTGATGCTGGAACACGGCATCCCGACAGCCCATGCCGAGGTCTTCACCGACCGGCAGCGGGCCCTGCAATACCTGGATCGGCACCCGGAACCGGTGGTAGTGAAGGCCTCAGGTCTGGCAGCCGGCAAGGGCGTAGTGGTGTGCGAAACCCGGAGCCAGGCGAAGGACGTGGTCACCGCGATGCTGGCCGGATCGTTGGGCTCCGCCGGCTCAGAGCTGCTTATCGAAGAGTACCTGGAAGGCGAGGAGCTATCCGTACTGGCCGTGACCGATGGGGAGCACTTCGCGATGCTCCCACCAGCCCAGGATCACAAGAGAATCGGCGATGGAGACACGGGCCCGAATACGGGTGGCATGGGAGCATATTGCCCGGTCAGCATCGCGACTCCCGAGCTGCTCCGCCGGGTTGCCAGCGAGGTAATCGAGCCCGCGATAAGGGCGCTTGCGGCAATCGGAGCACCTTATACTGGCGTGCTTTACGCTGGTCTCATGATCCGTCCTGATGGCACTCCCGCTGTAGTTGAGTTCAACTGCAGGTTTGGTGATCCCGAGGCTCAGGCTATTCTGGCTGCCACGCCACCTGGCCTGCTCCCGGTGCTCCGGATGGTCGCCGAGGGCGGCTGGATGCCGACCGGAACGCGCTTCGGAGCCGCAAGTCGCGCTGCTGTGACCACCGTGCTTGCGGCGGAAGGCTACCCAAATGCTCCCAGGACCGGCGCGCGGATCTCGATTCCACCGCAGGTGGAGGCGTCGGGGGATGTCCTGGTATTCCATGCCGGCACCAGGCGCGAGCCGGATGGGTCGCTGGTGGTGGCTGGGGGAAGAGTTCTGGCGGTCACGGCGGTGGCGGGCGACATCGCTGTCGCGGCGGCCCGCAGCCGGGAAGCAGCCGAGGCGATCACTTTCGAGGGAAGGCAGTTTCGAAGGGACATTGGCTACCGTGAACTTGGCAGGAGTCGCCATTTGGGGATCGGGGACCGGGAACAACGGACCAGCGGTCAGGAATCAGGGGACCGCTAATGGCTCCGGACCCCCGACCTTCGACCGCGGGCACCGTCCCAGGCCCCTGACGCCTGCATATCCCCTATTACTGACACCTGACCACTGACCGCTGGTCCCTGTCCCCCTAGCCCGTGCCAGAGCTGCCCGAAGTCGAGACCATCGCCCGCGACGTGCGTCCTCATCTCGAGGGCGCGACGATCCGCCGGGTGCGCGTAATCAAGCCCGACATCTTGCGAAGTGTGACTCACCGCGCCTTCGAGCGCGGCGTGAGGGGCCGGCGCTGCGTGCGGGTGTGGCGGCGTGCCAAGCATTTGGTCCTCGATCTCGACGATGGGCGGCGCGTGGTGATTCAGCCCAGGATGACCGGAGCCCTGCTGGTTGGAGGGGAGAGCGACCCCTATGACGTGATCGAGCTGCTCCTCGACACCGGCGTGCGCATCCGCTATCGCGATGTCCGCCGGTTGGGCGCGGTGTTCCTGCTGACGGCGCGGCAGTGGCTCCGCTATGACGCGGCGATCGGGCCCGAGCCGCTGGAACCCGGGTTCACCGCGGACGTGTTCGCCCGGATTCTCTCGCGCGGGGCCGTTGCGGTGAAGAAGGCCATCATGGACCAAAAGCGCGTGGCCGGCGTCGGCAACATCTACGCCAATGAGGCGCTGTGGATGGCGGGCCTGGATCCCTCGCGGCCGGCCCGGTCGCTGCGGCGCGAAGAAGCCGAACGCCTGCACGCAGCCATCGTTGACGTGCTGAAGCGCTCCATCGCAGGGCGTGGCACCACCATCCGCGACTTCCGCACCGGAACCGGCGAGGCCGGAAGTTTCCAGGGGAACCTGGCGGTCTACGAGCGCGTGGGCGAGCCGTGCCTGCGCTGTCGCGGCGGCAAGCGAATCGCGCTGACTCACGCCATTGACGGCCGAGCCACCTATTTCTGCGCGGGGTGTCAAAGGTAAGCAAGAGGGAAGCGGGGAAGGCCGCTTCCCTGTTCCCCGCTCCCATCTTCCTGCCTTACTTTCGCTCTGTGACCGCCGCGCTTGCGCTCCACGAATCCCAGCCCGGGCCGCGCACTCTCGCCGCGCTGCACCGGAGGGTGAAGGCATCGGCTGCGAAGCGACCCGGGATCTACGAGTTGCTGGACCCTACCGGGTCCGTGATCTACGTGGGCAAATCGCGCGATCTGCGGCAGCGCTTGCTGTCGTACTTCACCGCTCCGTGGCCCGAATCTAAGAGCGCCCGGCTCATCCGCTGCGCCGCCGACCTGCGCTGGCGCTATCTGCCCTCTGAGTTCGCGGCGCTCTTGGAGGAGCTGCGGCTGATTCAGGAGGTCAAGCCGCTTTACAACGTCCATGGGAACCGCTATCGCGCTTCGCTGGCGTTCGTGAAGGTCACCGCCGGCAAGGCGCCGCGATTGGTGGTGACCGAAAGCGCCCGCGAGGTGACCGCCCGCTATTACGGTCCGTTTCGCGGCCGCGCCCAGGCCCTGCGCGGCGTTCGCACGCTAGCTGACCTGTTGGGACTGCGCGACTGTGCCGACCGGACACCGATGGTGTTCGAGGACCAGCAGTCGCTTTTCGACCAGCAGCTCTCGCCGTTATGCATCCGCCACGAACTGGGTACTTGCCTGGCACCGTGCGCCGCCCGGGTAACGGCCTCGCGCTACGGCGTCGCGGTGCGGGCAGCGGCGGACTTCCTCGAGGGCCGCGCCACCCACCCCTTGGGCGTCGTGCTGGACCGGATGCAGCATGCCGCCGCGGCGCGGCAGTTCGAGCGCGCGGCGGCCTGGCGCGGAAGACTCGACGAGCTAGTCTGGCTGTTCGGAGCCGTGGCGCGGCTGCGGGCGGCCGTGGAGGCTCTGAGCTTCGTGTATTCCGTCAGGGACGAGTCGGGCGAAGGCGACGACCGAGTCTACCTCATTCGGCGCGGAACCATCAGGGCCACGGCCCCGCTGCCTCGCTCGCCGCTGGAGCGGGAAGCGTTCGCCCGGGTGGTGCGCGACTGCACCGCCGACCCGGAGCCGGCCCCCGCCGCGCGCACCGGCCGGGAGATGAGCCAGTTGCTGCTTCTGATGCACTGGTTCAGGACTCACCCCGAGGCCTACGAGGACACCTCACCTTACGAGCGCTGGACTCACGTTCAGGGCGCAAGACTCCAGTAGTCACAGGCGCCACCGGCGCCACAGTGGGTGGAAGTGCCAAGGCGCGAGGTTCCTGCAATCCGGCGCCCGTACAACGCCGCTCAGTTCGGCGCCTTGCCCCTACCGGCTTCCTTAGGGTACTCTCTGCGTCCAGGAGGACTTCATGAGACACCGGTTACTCGCTTTTCTGGCGGCGATCTGCGCCGCCCCGCTTGCGGCCCAGGAAACCCCCGGCGAGCGCCTGCCCGTCGTCAGGCACGTGCTGCCCAACGGCATGACTTTCCTGTTCCTGCGCAGGCCGGGCGCCCCCATCGTCTCGTTCGTCACCCATTTCCGTGCCGGCGGAGTGGACGAATGGACCGGCATCTCAGGGACCGCGCACCTGTTCGAGCACATGTTGTTCAAGGGCACTCACAGCATCGGCACGCGGGACCTGGCCGCCGAGCGCGAGATGTTTCCTCGCATCGACGCCGTGGCCGACTCGCTCACCCAGGAGTTCCGCAAGGGCTACGCCGCCGACACGGCCTTGCTGCGGCGGCTGCGCGACCGGCTGCGCCAGCTAGAGGATTCGGCGCGACGGTTCGCCGTGAGCAATGAACTGGACCGCATTCTGACCCGTAACGGGGCCGTGGGACTCAACGCCTCGACGTCTAACGACGTGACCAACTACTTCTTCTCGCTCCCCGCCAACCGCGCCGAGTTATGGTTCCTGCTCGAGTCCGACCGGATGCGCAACCCGGTCCTGCGCGAGTTCTACTCGGAGCGCGACGTGGTAATGGAAGAGCGCCGGCTGCGGGTCGAGACCAACCCCGGCGGGCTGCTGCGGGAGGAGTTCCTCCAGGCCGCCTTCCGCGCCCACCCCTACGGCAGACCGGTAGTCGGGATCGCGAGCGAAATCCAAACTGTCTCGCGCGGCGCCGCCCTGGAGTACTTCCGCCGCTTCTACGGGCCTAACAACTGCGTTGTCGCTATCGTCGGCGACATCGACGTGGAGCAGATGCGCCGCTGGGCCGACCGCTATTTCTCCGACATTCCCGCCGGAGAACCGCACCGGCCCGTGGTCACCCAGGAGCCGCCGCAGCGCGGCGAGCGTCGCATCGAGGTCGAGTACAACGCGAACCCGCAGGTGCTTATCGGCTACCACATTCCGGACGCCCGCCATCCCGACACGCCCGCGTTGCAGTTCATGGCCAGCCTCCTCTCCGGCGGTCGCACCAGCCGCCTGCAGCGCAGCCTGGTCGTGCGCGGCCGGATCGCGGCCAACGTTGGGGCCGGCACCGCCCCGGGGTCGCTGTACCCCCGGCTGTTCATTCTGTCCGCAGTGCCCATCGCGCCCAACACCACCCGCCAAATCGAGGACTCGATCTACGCCGAGATCCAGCGGCTGCAGCAGGAACCCCCAAGCGAGGAGGAGATGCAGCGGGTGCGCAACCAAGTCGAGGCCTCTTCGGTGGCTCGGCTCCAGAGCGCATTCGGACTGGCGTTCCAGCTTTCCAGCAGTGAGGCGCTGTGGGGCGACTGGCGCACCACGTTCCGCGACCAGGCGGCCCTGATGCGGGTCACTCCCGAGGACGTGCAGCGTGTAGCCCGCGCTTACTTCAGTCCCAGCAATCGAACCGTTGCCACTCTGGTGCGGCCCGCCGCAACTGCGCCGCGCCAGACGCCCCGTGCCCCGGGAGGATCCAACTGATGCGCGCACCACTGCTCGCGTGCCTGCTCGCGCTCGCTTCCGCGAAGCTGCCCTCGCAGGTCGCCGCCCAGGACACCCGCGCCAGGGTCGAGGCCATGGAGCGCGGCTTCCAGGCCCTGCGCTTCACACCGCC
Source organism: Gemmatimonadales bacterium (assembly GCA_035559335.1). Taxonomy (GTDB): domain Bacteria; phylum Gemmatimonadota; class Gemmatimonadetes; order Gemmatimonadales; family JACORV01; genus DASXPG01. Next base: position 1,621 of record DATMBH010000322.1, on the reverse strand, counting down.
CACGCCACGCCAGGCGCGGCTGTCCAACGGCGTACAGGTCTTCATGCTGGAGGACCACTCGCTGCCGGTAGTGAGCATCAACATCGTCGGTCGTCACGGCGTCGCCAACCTGCCGGACTCGCTGTGGGCGGCGGGCTGGAACGCGGACGCGATGCTCCGCACCGGCGGCACCACCACGCTCACGCCGGACTCGGTGGACAAGCTGATCGATTTCTACGCCCTGCAAATCGGATTCTTCACAGGACAGGAGCAGTCGGGCGCCAGCGCCTTCGGCCTGGCGCGCTACACCGACCGGATGATCTCGCTGCTGTTCGACATGATGCGCAACCCACGCAACGACAGCTCGCGCATTCGCGAGCGGGTGGCCCAGACCGAAGAACAGTGGCGCCGCCGAAACGACCAGCCGGGCTCGATCCTGAATCGCGCCTTCAATGAAGTGCTGCTGGGTGACCACCCTCTCGCTCGGTCGCTCGCGACGCCGGAAGAGGCAGCCCGGTTCACCCCAGAGCAGTTCCGCCGCGTCCAGGCCGCGCTGTACTGCCCCGACCGGCTCATCATCGGCGTGACCGGAGATTTCTCCGAGCGGGACATCCTGGCCCGCCTCGAGGCAGCCTTCCGCGGCTGGGGCCGTTGCCCGCCCGGCAACCGCGAGGTACCGCCGGTGCGCTTCGCCGAAGGGCCGCGAATCGTGCTGATCGAGCGCGACATCAACCAAACCAACATCCGAATGGGGCACGCGGGCGGCTTGAGGGTCTCCAACCACCCCGACTACTTCGCGGCCCAGGTGGCCGACTTCCTGCTTGGAGGGGGCGGCGGCTTCAACTCACGGCTGCTGCAGCGGGTGCGCAGCGATTCGGGCTTCGCCTACAGCGCCTTCTCCAACTGGGGAGCCGAGACCCGACGTGAGGGCGTGTTCTTCGCCGGCGCCCAGACCAGGGTCGAGAAGACCGTCGCGGCCATCCGGCTCATGAGGAGTGTCATCGCCTCGATGGCGGCCGACCCGGTGACCCAGGAGGATGTCAGGCTCGCCCAGGACAACGAGGTGAATTCCTTCGTGTTCAGGTACGAGAGCCCGGACCAGATCGTGGGAGCGCAGATCGGGTTCCTGGTGGACGGGCTGCCGCCTAACTGGTTCGACCTGTACCTTCAAGGGATCCAGGCCGTCACGCCCGAAGCCGTGCGGCGCGTGGTGGAACGCTACCTGCGCCCCGACCGCCTGGTCACGGTGGTGGTGGGCAATCCGGCGCGGTTCGACGCGCCGCTCTCCGAGCTGGGGCCCGTGACCCAGATGCGGCTGGAGGACATCAGGCGGTAGCTGCCGCGTTTCCCACCTGGTCCGCGCTTTGCCGCGGGAGTGCCTCCGCTCCCGCGGCAAAGCGGCGAAACGCGGTCGCATAGAACGCCCGCAACGGCGGCCGCTCCGAGGCCCACACTAGCACCGCCGTCAGCAGGATAGAGAAGAACACCACGGTGAAAGCCGTGTCCCGGATGGCCTCGCCACCCGGCAGCCCGGCCTGTGCCGGCAGACCCGCCAGCACCGCCGCCGCCAGCGCCTTGGGAACCATTGTGCTGGTCACAATCACGTCGCGGCGGGGCGTGTCGGGCTCGCTCAGGTGCATCG
>DATMBH010000321.1:0-7151 GCA_035559335.1 Gemmatimonadales bacterium | reverse complement strand
GATATCGCTGGCGAACTATGTCGAGTTCACGGCGATCCATACCCGCCACCATAATCAGCAGATACTCCGGGGCTAACGAAGGCAGCCGCCGACCGGTCGGCCCGCTCACCCGTACAGTCCGCGAGCAGCCCGAATGCCGCGGCTGGTTTCCGCCTCAAGCTCACTCCTAAGGGAAGTGCGGCGAGCTCAGCGCCGGTCCCGGCCGGTCTCTTGTTTGTCGCGAGCGCGTCCCGTATCCTAGGCCCCGATGCCACCGGCACCGGCCGGCGCCGAGGTAGAGCGCGAGACTAACCACGACGCTGACGACGTCCTGCGACGACTCGGACAGATAGACATCCTCAGGGCGCTGCCGCCGGAGGAGGTGCAGGCGCTCGTGCCATGGGTCGAGCGCCTGACGTATCCGTCCGGGGCGGAGCTGATGCGCCAGGGCGAGCCGGGCGACGCGCTGTACTTCATCGAGGCCGGCACGGCGCGCGTGGTTAAAGACGGCGGGCCTGCGATGATCGTGGGCGCTGGCAGCGTGGTGGGGGAGGCGGCGCTGCTGACCGGCGGACCGCGATCGGCCACGGTCTCCGCGGACTCGCGGATGGACGTGTGGCGGGTGGGCAAGCGGGAGTTCGACTCCATCGTCGAGCGCTCGCCGAACCTCCGCAAGGCGCTCACCGATCTGGTCGAGGCGCGCAGCAAGGGCACGGCGCTGCCGCTGCCGAGCCCCGCCTTCTGGGTTGCGACGGCGCTGCGGGCGGCAGAAGCACGATATCGCGGGCTGACCACCTGGGAGCTGTGTATGGGCGTGGGCCTGCTGATCTGGGTCCTGCTCCAGGTGAACGGTTCGCTGCATTTCGTGAGCGAGGAACGGTTCGGGCTGGGCCTAGCTCTAGTGGAGCTGGCCACGGGGCTGCTGATCCTGCAGGGCGCGTGTGAGGCGTTCATCCACGGCGTGGAGCGGCTGGGGGCGCGGCTCAGGTGGGACGGGTTCATCTCGGGGACCGTCGGATCGTTGCTCAGCACCCTGCCAGAGTTCGTGGTGATCGCATTCCTGGTGAAGGTACAGCCGCTGGCGGCGTTCGTGACCGCGGTGGTGACGATCTTCAACAACGCGCTGGCGTTCTCGGTCTATTCCTTTTTCCTACCCAAGGACCGCAAGGGCGCCTTCGCGATGCCGCGCTCGGTGACGATCGCCGGAGGCCAGATCCTGATCGCGGGGGCTGCCACCGCTTTGATCGTGGGCGTGGTGATGGTGGTGCACCAGCTGGGGGAGATGAAGACCTCGTTAGGCGGGTTGGACCTGATGGCGATCGGGGTGGTGCTGATCGGGATCTACGGCTACTACATCCGCACCCTGGTGCAGTACTACGGGGAGGGAAAGGACGACGAGGAATCGGTCCCGGCCGACCCGGCGCGGCTGGGCCACGACACGCGCTGGAGCGCGATCGTGTCGATGTTCGCCCTGGGCCTGGCGGGGTCCTACACCGGTGGCGAGTCGATCGGCGCCTTCGCCGAGTCGGCGCTAGGGCGGCTGGGGTTACCCACGATCCCGACCGCGGCGGCACTGGCGTTCTTCGCCGGGATCAGCGAGTACATCATCGTCTACAAGTCGCACCGTAGGGGCGAGCTGGGCATCGCGCTGTCGAACGTGTTCGGGGGGCTGACGCAGGTGATGTTTCTGCTGCTGCCGTTCGGACTGATCGTGATCGGGCTGTTGGGGATGACGAGCGGCAGCCCCGCATACGTGATCCCGATCTCGAGTGCGACGATGCTGCTGATGCTGCTGCTGTTCCCGCTGTTCTACGTGCTGCACCAGTACATGGAGCAGGACAAGACGCTCACCAACCTCGATGCCGCCGGCATGACGGGCATCTATCTGCTGCTGCTGTACTTCCTGTTCACTTCTCCTTCGTGAGAAGCGATGAGTCATGGGTGATGGGTGCGAGGCGATGGGTGATGGGAAGCGCGTCCTGCTGGCATTACACCTTTCTCTCAACCTTCCTCTGTTGCGCCTCGCGTACCGCCCGTCGCCACTTACCCATCACCTGAAGAAGAGCACCGTCACCACCACGAACACCGGGATCAACACCGCCACGCTGTAGGCCATGTAGCCGAAGAACGACGGCATCCTGATCCCGTTCTCTTCCGCGATCGCCTTCACCATGAAGTTCGGGCCGTTGCCGATGTAGGTCATCGAGCCCATGAAGACCGCGCCCGTCGAGATGGCGGCGAGGCGGGCGACGGCGTCAGGGCCTGCGGAAATGAGCCGGGCCAGGTACGAGCCGTGGGCGCCGATTCCGTCGAGGCCCGCGGCAGTCGCGGAAAACGTCAGGTAAGTGGGCGCATTGTCGAGCACGCTGGACAGGCTGCCGGTAGCCCAGAAGAACTGCCACGGCTGCGACAGGGTGAACGCTGCGCCCAGCACTTCGCGCTGGCCGGCGCCCCAGGCGTTCAGGATGGCGAGCGCCGGGGCCATGGTGACGAAGATGCCGGCGAACAGCACCGCCACCTCGACTATCGGCGCGAAGGTGAAGTTGTTCCTGGCGCGGTACTCCGGGTTGGTGACCACCCAGGCCGCAACCGCCAGCAGCGCCAGGATGACTTCCTTCGGTCCGAACGGCCACGGCTCCCCGCCGTTGAGCAGGCCGCGCCCCGATGCCACGATCGTGGCCACGACCCCGCCCAGCAGCAGCAGGTTGCGCCGGCCGCGGATCCGGAGCGGCTCGTGCTCCATGACCTCCTCGAGCTGCGAGCCTGGCCGGCGCTTTTCCTCCGCGTCGAACACCTTCTGGTCGTAGAGGTTGAAGATCGCCAGCACCGCGAGGTTCGCCACCAGCCACTGCGGCCACAGCCGCAGAGTCCACTCGAACGGCACCCCATGTAGGAAACCCAGGAACAGCGGCGGGTCGCCCAGCGGCGTGAGCAGGCCGCCGCAGTTGGCGACCACGAAGATGAAAAACACCACAATGTGCGCCTTGCTCTCACGGCGCTGATTGGCGCGCAGCAGCGGCCGGATCAGCAGCACCGAGGCCCCAGTGGTGCCGGTCAGGTTCGCGAGCACCGCGCCGATGCCCAGCATCGCGGTGTTGGCCAGGGGAGTGCCGGCGAAGGACCCCTGGAGGTAGACGCCGCCGCTGATCACGAACAGCGAGGCCAGCAGCGTGATGAACGAGACGTACTCGAGCATCGTGGCGCCGAGCAGCTGGCGGCCGCCGGTTCCCAGTCCGACACCAAGGTAGAGCAGGATGGGCAGCGCGATCACGACGACGACGGCGGCCTTGTTGCGGTTGTGCTCCCACCAGTGCGAGGCGAGCAGCGGGAGCAGCGCGATGGCCAGGAGCATGAGCGCGAACGGGAGTACCGCCGCGAGGGGAAGCGTGGATGCGAGGTCGGTTCCGTGCATGGCGGCCGCTAAGATGGGCCGGAAGTCAGCAGCGAGTTCCAGTGCCGTCGTGAGCATTCGTTCAGCCTCGGCGCCCGCAAGCTTTCTTCACGGATCTTTACCTGTTCCTTAGCCGGCCTGGGGCGTTAGTGCACCCTGATGACTACAGCACGGGTTACCCAGCCGGGACCGGTCCCCCCGGCCACCCCGCCCTCGCCGGAGCATCCCTTCGTTCTGCGCACGAGTGAACACACTCTCGAGATAGTCTCCGATTCGGGCGAAGGCGCGCAGCGCTGCGGCCAGATCTTCGGCCGGCTCTCGGCGCGCATGGGCAACGGCGTGTGGACCGTGGAGATCATCCCTGCCGAGATCCAGCCGCCGGCCCGCACTCCGGGCAGCGCCAGCGGCAACCGGGTCCGGCTCGGCACGAGGGCGGTCACCAACTGGGGCGATTCGGCCTCGCTGGTGGCGGCGTTCAACGAGCAGGTGCTGCTGGCGCGCCACCGGCTCGATGCGCTGGCGCCCGACGCGACGATCCTGATCGAGGACAAGTGGGCGGAGCACGAGGACCCGGCAATCCGCCGCGCCTGGGCCGAGGCCATGCAGGAGATGTCGGCGTGCAACTACAGGTTCGTGCGCGTTCCGATGGAGGCACAGTGCCTGACGGTTGTGGACGAGCCGCGCCGCGGCAAGAACATGTTCGTGCTCGGGATGCTGTGCTGCATCTACTCGCGCGATCTCGATGCGGCGCGCGAGCTGGTTCGGCAGGCATTCAAGAAGAAGGCTGCGGAAGTGGCGGAGTCGAACATCGCCCTCCTCGAGCTCGGGCACCGCTGGGCTTCCGAGCATCTGGACTTCAGGATCGAGGTGCCGGTCGAGCCGAGCGACGTCGAGAAGGTGGTGATGAACGGAAACCAGGCGATCGCGATGGGGGCCATTGCGGCGGGCATCGAGCTGTGCGCGATGTACCCGATCACTCCGGCGACGTCTGCGTCCCACTATCTGAGCGAAATTTTCGAGGAGCACGGCGGCATCGTGCACCAGGCGGAGGACGAGATCGCGGCCGCGGGCGTGGCGATCGGCAGCTACTTCGCCGGCAAGCCGGCCTTCACCATCACCTCGGGTCCGGGCCTGGCGCTGAAGACGGAGTTCATCGGCTGCGCGGTGATGACCGAGACGCCGCTGGTTGTAGTGGACGTGCAGCGCGGTGGCCCCTCGACGGGATTGCCGACCAAGGTCGAGCAGTCTGACCTGTTGGCGAGCATTTTCGGCCAGCCGGGCGATGCTCCGCACATCGTGATAGCGCCAGCCACGATCGAGGAATGCTTCCACGTGATGATCACCGCTCGGCGGCTGGCGGAGCTGTTCCGCACGGTGGTGATCGTGTTGACCGACGCCAACCTCGCCACCGGAGTTCAGCCGTTCCCGCGCCCGAAGTTGAGCGACAGGTGGCTGGCGCCGCCGCTGGATCTGTCGCCGGTACCAGAGGGGACGCGGCCCTACGCGTGGGATCCAACGCTGGGACTGTCGCGGCAGGTGGTGCCGGGCCAGCCTAACGGCATGCACTCGGTGACGGGGCTGGCGCACGACGAGGACAGCAAGGTCGCCTACCATCCCAGCGTGAACCAGCGCGGCGCCACGATGCGCAGTCGGAAGATCGCCGCTTTCCAGCGCACGCTGCTGCCGCCGCAGCCGTTCGGCGCCACCGAGGGTGAGCTGCTGGTGGTGGGCTGGGGAAGCACCAAGGGCGCCATCGAAGAGGCGGTCGAGCGGGCTCGGGCCGAGGGTCTGCCGGTGGCGTCGCTGCACCTGAGGTTCCTGTCCCCGCTCGAGCCGGGGCTGAAGCGGATCTTCGCCGGTTTCAAGCGGGTGATGACCGTGGAGATCAACTATAGCGACGAGCCCGGCGACCCGCTGGTTACGGAGGAGAACCGGCGCCGCGGCCAACTGGCCTGGCTGCTGCGCGCCCAGACTCTGGTGGATGTCGACTGCTGGACCCGCGTCCCGGGCGAGCCGCTGCGGCCTGGGGCGATACTGGAGGCCATCCGCAGTCGACTTAACGGAGCCGCCCTATGACCGAATGCTGCTCGTTGCTGGCGTTCGCCGGTGAGGACGGCGACCGGCTCCTGACGATAGATGATTACGCCAGCGCCACGCCGCGCTGGTGTCCCGGATGCGGCGACCACGCGGTCCTCACCGCCGTCGAGCGGCTCCTCGAGGCCGAGCAGCTGCCGCGCGAGTCGACCGTATTCGTGTCGGGCATCGGCTGCTCGAGCCGGTTCCCGCACTACGTGAACACCTACGGGTTCCACAGTCTGCACGGGCGGGCGCTGCCGGTGGCCACTGGTGTCAAGCTGCGCCGGCCCGACCTGACGGTGTTCGTGGTGATGGGTGACGGCGACTGCTGTTCGATAGGCGCCGGTCACTGGATCCACGCGACGCGTTACAACACGCGCATGACGGCGCTGATGCTGGACAACGCGGTATATGGCCTCACCAAGAACCAGACTTCGCCGACGTCGCCGCTCGGCCTGCCGAGCAACACTCAGCCGCGCGGCGCCTACCTCCGGCCGCTGAACCCGCTGGCGGCGACGCTGGGTGTGACGAACGCCTCGTTCGTGGCGCAAACCTGCGACTGGATTCCGGCACACCTGTTTGCCACACTGCGCGCCGCCTACCGGCATCGCGGATTCGCCTTCGTGCGGATCCTGCAGCGCTGTCCCGAATACACCGCCTCGCTGTACCAGGATGTGGTGCGCGACCCGGCGCTAAACGAGTTGCTGGTGCACCCTGATGGCGTGAGCGTGCCTGAGCTGGAGCTGATCTACAAGAACCGGACTTTCCACGATCCGTCCGACCTCGATGCGGCGCGGCGTCTGGCCGAGGACCCATCCGCCGTTAGGCTCGGCGTGTTCTATCGCAACGAGTCGGTTCCGTGCTACGACGAGGTGCGACGCACGCCGCCGATGTCGGGAGCCGAGCGTCTGGCGCGGCTCGACCGGGAGCTGGACAAGTATGCAATCTGACCCGCGCATCCAAGAGGCGCTGGCGGCGATCGCCGCGCAGCGGAAGCTGTTCGAGGCCACCCTCGAGGCGACCATCGAGGACATCCGCGCGTACCTGGCCGGCCGGCGCGCGAGCGTAACCGAGCGCGTCGAGCGGTTAGCGCAGGAGCTGGGCGAGTTCTCCGCGGGGCGCGTGGACGCAGGCGCTATGGCGAAGCTGTTCGACAATCATCAGGAGGCGGCCGTGCACGGCGCCTTCGATGCCGCGGAGGCGGCGCTGCGCACGCTGCTGGCGCTGCGCGCCCAGGAAGAGAAGCTGTTCCTGGTCGGGCTGCGGTCGAGCCGAGACCTGTTCGAGGCGGTGGACCGCGCGCTGGCTCGGATCGGCCGCGCCTTCGGCGCCGCGCGGGTGGCCTCCGCGGTGCGTCACGGCGGGCCTCCGCCCAACGAGCACGCGCGCCTGCTGGCCGCGTTCCCCTACTCGCGCTGGAACCGCGGCGAGCGACGCCAGGCTCCGCCGATAGTGGTGGAGGTGGAGGGCGAGGCGCTGCGGCCGGCCGGGCTCGCCGAGTTCCTCGACGGCCGGCAGAAGATCGTGCTGGTGGTGCGCGGCCCGTGCCCACCCGCTGCGCTGGTTAGGCTGATCGGTCCGCGCCAGTTCGTGGCCCAGTCGGTGGATGGGGGGGTGCTTGGGCGGCTGCTGTCCTGGGACGGCCCCGGCACCGTGGCGTTGGTGCCCGAAGGAGCCGCCCAGTTCGTGCACGACCCCTCGGCGG
>DATMBH010000320.1:0-2224 GCA_035559335.1 Gemmatimonadales bacterium | reverse complement strand
AGGCGCCTTCACAGGCTCGATCACACCGGTCACCGACCGGATGAACTCCAGCTCATCAACCGGCTGCTTCTGCGAGGCGGAAGCCGCCCTCCGAGCCGGGGCCTTCGGCTCCGGCTCCTTCGCGCCGCGGCGAGCTGCCGGGACCAGCGGCGGCTCCTCGTCCACTTCTGCTTCCTCATCCGGTTCAGCCAGGGCCTCGAGGTCCGCCTCTTCCAGTTCCTCCCCGTCCCCGACCCTCGCGGAGATGGTCTCGAGAATCTCTTCGTAACGCTCGATGTCGCGGATGGTGTTGTGGAGCTCCTTGTTCAGCTGCTCCAGTGTGGACTTGAGCTCCGAGTTGCGGCGCCGGAATTCGTCGTCCTCCAGCTCGCCGACGTGCTTGCGCAACCGCAGTTCGGCCAACTCGTCCTTGCGAAGCGCCTGCTGGCTGATGAGCGCGTCCTGCCTGGCCTGGGCCTCGTCAAGCGCCTGACGCAGCGTGTCCTGGTGGTCGGCCAGTTCCGCCTCGACCTGCGCGAGCCGGGTGCGATAGTCGTTCCGGACCCGCTCGGTCACGTGGTTAGGCATGCCATCGGCCTCGTCCAGCTTGCCCAGCCAGTCCTGGAACAGCCGCCGCTGCTCGACCAGCCTCTCGACCGCCGAGAGCGTGGTGCGGCTCTTGCGGCTCATGTTGCCTCCACGCTCACGCATGGACATCCGTGGCGCGATGCACAACCTTGCCACCCACTAGGGTCCACCGCACCAGCCCCTTAAGCCTGCGTCCCGCGAACGGAGTGTTGCGGCTACGCGAGAAGAACCGTTTCGGGTCCACGGTCCACTCGGCCTCGGGGTCGAACACCACTACGTCGGCCGCCGCTCCCTTCCGCAGCGTGCCGCCGGGAATTCGCGCCACCTGCGCCGGCCGCGTACTCATCCGATCGATCAGCTCCGGTATCGTCAGCGTGCCCCCCTGCACCAGTTCGGTAATCATCAGCGCCAACGCCGTCTCCAATCCCACCACGCCGAATGGCGCATCATCGAACTCGGCCTCCTTGGCGTCGTACGGATGCGGGGCGTGGTCGGTTGCTATGCAGTCGAGGGTGCCATCGGCCAGCGCCTCGCGCAAGGCCTCCAGATCGGACTGCTCCCTAAGGGGCGGGTTCATTTTGGCGTTGGTATCGTAGCACTCGCAGCGGGCGTCCGTCAGCACCAGGTGGTGTGGCGTCACTTCGGCCGTCACCCGGACGCCCCTCGACTTGGCTTCCCGCACCAGCCGCGCCGCGCCGGCCGTGCTAAGATGGGCTATGTGAACATGCCCGCCGGTGTGCTCGGCCAGGGCCAGGTCGCGCGCCACTATCACGTCCTCGGCCACGCGCGGCCAGCCCTTGAGGCCCAGCCTGGTGGAGACGAGTCCTTCGTGCATCGGAGCGCCCCTGGTGAGCGACAGATCCTCGCAGTGATCGATCACCGGGATCCCGAAGGTTAGGGCGTACTCCAGGGCAGTGCGCATCAGGTGTGCCGTGGCCACCGGCCTGCCATCGTCGCTCACCGCCACCGCCCCGGCCGCGACCATTTCTCCGAACTCGGTGAGCTGCTCGCCCTTCTGGCCTAGCGACACCGCCCCGATCGGGTACACCCGCGCCAGAGCGGCCTCACGCGCCTGCTTCAGCACGAAGCCCACGGCCGCCTGGTTGTCGCACACCGGGTCGGTGTTAGGCATCGCGCACACCGAGGTGAACCCGCCCGCCACCGCGGCCCGCGCGCCGCTGGCGATGGTCTCGGCGTCCTCGCGACCCGGTTCCCGCAGATGCACGTGCAGATCGACCAGCCCCGGCGCAACCACGCACCCGGTGGCATCGAGCACCTCCGTGCCCTCCGTGGCTTCCGTCCCCTCTATCCCCTCTACCTTCCCATCCCGAATCACCAAGTCGCCGATCCGATCGATCCCCTGCGAGGGGTCCACGATCCGTCCGCCGCGAATCACCGTCCGCTTCAATGGTCCCCCCCTCCGCCCGCGCCGCCCTTGGCCGCCTCGGCCAGCTCCGGTTTCCCACCCGAGAGCAGGTACAGCACCGCCATCCTGATCGCCACGCCGTTGGTGACTTGGTCGAGAATCACCGAGTGCGGGCCGTCGGCCACCCTCGAGTCAATCTCCACGCCGCGGTTCATCGGCCCAGGGTGCAGGATCAGCAGGTCGCGCGGCGCCTTCTCCAGCCGCTCCAGTGTAACGCCGAACACGCGGTAG
>DATMBH010000319.1:0-7798 GCA_035559335.1 Gemmatimonadales bacterium | reverse complement strand
GGGAAAACGGGATCACCTGCTGCTCGACCACCTCCGGCGAGGTGAGCCTGGCCGTGGCGTCGCGCTTGCGGTTCACCAGCTGCAGCGCTCCGATCACCTCGTTGCGGTGGTTGCGCATCGGCACCGTGAGCATCGACTTCGAGCGGTACTTGTTGCGCTCGTCCATGGTGCGGTTGAACGAGTACTCGACGTCCGGCGGCAGGAAGTAGACGTCGTCAATCACCAGCGGCTCGCCGGTCGAGCACACGTAGCCGGCCTGGCTGGAGTGGTCGAGCGGCATGGTGAACTCGACGAACTCTTTGATCACCAGCGTGTCGCTCTGGACCAGCTTGAAGCGGAGCCGCGGCTGGGTGGTGTCGCGGCCCTCGACCAGATACAGCGCGCCGCCGTCGGCCTGCGCGATCTTGCGCGCCTGGGTGAGGATCAGCTCGAGCAGCACATCGTAGTTGCGCTCGGTGGTGAGCGCGACACCGATGCGGGTGAGCTCGGTCAGCTCGCGCGAGCGTGCGGCCAGCTTCTGCCGCTGCTGGCCGGCCTCGATGCGGAGCGCCGCCTCGCGGAAGCCAGCCCTGATTGCCGTGAACAGCTGCCGCGGGCCCGCAGGGTAGCGGATGAAAGTCGACACCAGCTCGGCCCCGGGATGGTCGGCCGGCATGTCGGTCTCGCCCGGAGATCCCAGCGAAATGATCGAGGCCCCGGCGTCCGCCGCGGCCCTGACGCCGGCGCCGCCCAGCAGCCGGCGCAGCGTCTCGTCGAGCAGCAGCACCGTGGGCCGGTCGTCCACGAGTCCCGGCGCCAGGGCCGTGATCGCGCAGCGTTCGATCGGTTCGGCATCGAGATACGTGCGAGCATCCCCCGGGTCCCAGGCCGGGGAATGCAGCAGCCGCAGTTTCACGGTTGCCGCTCCGGAGTGCGGCTGGTGTCCCGCGGCTGGCTGGATCCGGCGCGGCGGCGCGAGGTATCGCGGCCGATCACCGACAATGAATCCGGGATGTTCACACCCGTTATGATGCGCATTGGCCTGCGGCCCAGCTGTTCCATCACGTACTGGAGCTGCTCGGTCAACTGGCGGATGTTGATGAGGATCCCGCGCATCTCGGGCCGGTTCTCACCGCCCATGGCTACGATTAGCCGGGTCAGCGAGTCGGCGGAGACCAGCAGTCGCCGGGTCTGCTCGATGGTCGCGTTGACCTGGCGGAAGGTGACTCCGGTACGCGTGGTGGTGCTGTCCAGCAGCACCTGCACCAGGTCGAGGTTGGAGGCCACTCCCGCCAGGACCTTCTCGGTACCCGGTCGGATGCCAACCAGGAACTGCCGCGCCGATCCGGTGGCCACGGTGAGCGAGTCGGCCAGCCGGGCGGTGGACCGCAGCGTTATGGTGGCCGCCTCGATGGCCTGCTGGATGGTGCCGCGCAGGTCCTGGGCCAGCGAGCCGAAGGCTTCCATGGCCGGCGTGCTGCGCTCCAGGACCAGGGTGTCGTTCTCGCGCAGCCAGCCGCGCTCGCCCTCACGGATCGCGGTGGCGATCGCGGTGTCGGGTGGCACCCGCAGCAGTAGCGTGGAGCCGCCGAGCAGCTGCGTCTCGAGGATCGCCTCGGTGCCGCGCGGCAGGCGCACCTCGCTGCCGTCGGCGAAACGCCGGGTGATCGAGGCCCTGATCACGAACTCCACTTGGCCCGTGGTGGTGTCCTGCACCGGATTGATGCCCGCCACGCGCCCTACTTCCACACCCTGGAGATAGATGCGCGTGTCCACAGTGATCGCCTGCGCGTTGTTAGTGCGCACGTACAGGTCGTAGTCATCGGACCACAGCCGCCCGGTAACCACGAAGGCGGCCACCACGATCGCCACGGTGGCCACAAGGAACAGGCCCACGTAGAAGTCGGTGCGCTGCGGGCCGTTCATGCGCTCTCCTCTACGGCCTGGCCGTCCGCCACCCGGACCACCCGGTCCAGGAACGACGTCACCGACGGCGGCAGGTCTTGCGCGGTGATGACCACGGTGCGCCGTGAACCGTCCTCGCGCATGGTAGCGCGCTCCAGCAGCGCGCGCGCGGCCCGGCCAGTCAGGCCGTCGAACGGTGCTTCCATGACCAGCAGTTCCGGGTCCAGCGCCACCGCGCGCGCCACCGCGGCGCGCCGCCGGCTTTCCTCGTTGGCTTGGGCGGGTCGCAGGCCTGCGTCATCCGCCAGGCCGAAGGAGCGCACCAGCGCCTCGACCCGCTCGTGCACCTCGCTCATGCGGTGGTCCGAAGCGTAACGCAGAGGCAGGGCCACGTTGTCCTTGAGAGTGAGGTTCTGGAGCAGGCCGTCTCCCACCTGAAGGTATCCCATTTGGCGCCGAAACAGCAGGAGGTCGTCGTAGCTCAGCGTGGCCATGTTGCGGCCGAAGACCACCACCCGGCCGCTGGGCGGGTGGTCCAGCCCCAGGGTCCATTTCCCCAGGTCGCCGACGCCGCTGTCTTCGTCGCCGATGATCGCCACCACCTCGCCGGGCGACACCGTGAGGTTGAAGCGGTGATCCGGGTGGTCGGGGTTCTCGCGCAGGTCAACTTCCTTGTATACCACTGGCAGCGCGTCTTCCACGCTCAACCGCCGCGCCTCGGCGAAGAAGCTGGTCCTGATGCTCACGCCGCTGCCACCCCCACGAACACCGCCGACATCACGAAGATCGCGACCACCGTGGCGATCACGCCCCGGGTGACGGCCTGCGGAATCTCGGTCGGGCCCTTGGTGACTGCGAGCCCGTGATAGGAGCAGAACAGTGCCACCGCCGCGCCGAAGCTGATACCCTTGGCGACCGTTATGATCACGTCCTTCGGAGCCAGCTCGGCGAGCACGATCTGCACGTAGCGGGCCAGCTGCATCCCGGTCGATGCGGCGCCAATGTACCCGGCGACCAGAGCCACCGAGTCGAACAGGATCATCAGGCACGCCACCGACACGATGCAGCCCAGCACCCGGGGCAGCACCAGGTAGATGTCCGGGTTAATGCCCATCGCCTCCAGCGCCGTCACTTCGCCGAGGACCCGGTTGGTCGCCAGCTCGGCGGCGATCGCGGTACCGGAGCGGCTCACCACGATCAGCGCCGTCAGCAGCGGACCCAGCTCGCGGATCACCACCACGACCATGATGGTGCCGACCCGTTCCAGCGCGCCGAACCGGCCCAGCTGTTGGGTGGATTGCGCAATGACCAGGAACGACAGCAGCGCTGCCAGCAAGGTGACCAGTCCCACGGCCTGGAGCGCGGTGAATCGGATCTGATTGATGAGCACGCGCAGGGTCACGAGCCTTCCGGCGCGCGTTAGCCTTCCGGCCGAACGCGCGACGCGGAAAGCGAAGCGCGCCAGCCCCCCCAGTACGGAGAGCCGGCGCACTCCCGATTCGCCAATGGCCGCAACTGCCGCCGTCACGGCCTCACGTTATCATCGCCGGGTACCCCCCGGCAAGTTGGTCAGGACGAGCCGCACGCCCCCTGCTGAAGCTGGTTGCAGGCCGAGCGCGCCTGGGTGTACTGCGGGAAGATCGAAATCGCCCGCCGATACTGTTCCACTGCCCGCTGCGTGTCGCCGCGGTCGGCGTAGAGCATCGCCCGCGAGTAGGCCAGCACCGCCTGGGACGGCGGCGCCGGGTTCTGCTCGCGGTGCTGCTCCATCGCGCGCCGTTCCAGCGGAGGCAGGTTGGCGTCGCGCATCAGCTGCTGCGCCAGCCGCGAAACCATGTCGAACAGACCGTCCATGCGGCCATCCACCCGGCTGGTGCGGAGGATCTGTCCGGTCTCGGCGTCGAACAGCCGCACGTCCACGCGCACCTGGCCCCGCAGGTCGTACAGCGTGCCGGTCACCATGTAGCGCGCGCCGATGAGGCGTCCGATCTGCACGATCGAACCGGCTTCGACGCGGCCCTCGCGGCCCAGGTTCTGCTCCTGGAGGATCTGCTGGAGCTGCGCGCGCTCGACCACTCGCACCGCGGGATTGGCCGCGACCTCGCTGATCGTGAGCGCCGCCAGGCCGCGACGCAGGGCCTGGTAGTCTTCCGCGTCCTGGCCGATCGTCGCGCCGATCTCGAAGTCGAGGATCGCCATCCCCGGCCTGGACTCCTGGGCGCCCGGCGCCGGGCGCTGCTGTTGCGCGGCCACCGGAACGGCGGCCAGTGCCGCCAGTGCCAGGGCCATGGTGCCCGCTGCAAACCGCTTCATACCGCTTCCCTCCCGGACGGAGTGCTAGATCTCCAGCGTCATCCCTTCAGAGGCGGCGAACACTTCCAACCGCCCACCGAGCTTCGTGGCGTACTGCCGAGCCCGATCCACCACCCGGTCCATCTCCCGGTCGCCGTGCTCCGGCTCGTGGTGGAACAGCGCCAGCCGCCGTGCTCCAGCCTCGTGCGCGAGCTGTACCGCCTCCTCGTAGGTCGAGTGCCCCCAGCCCGCGTGGCTGGGCAGCTCCTCGGGCGTGTACATCGCGTCGTGAACCAGCAGCTCGCACTCTCCGATAAACTCCAAGAACTCGGCCCGCCAGTTCGGTCCCACATCATACTTTCCGGCCGGACCCAGCTCGTTGTCTGTGACGTAGACCAGGGTGCGGTCCGGTTGCCACCTCAGCTTGTACCCAACCGTCACCGCCGGGTGCCTGACCCGCATCGAGCCCACCGCGAAGCCGGGCGTCTTCACCGGCTCGTCGTTGACGTGCTCGATCTCGAGTTTGGCCGCGAGCGCGTCCAGCGGTACCGGGAACGTCACCGGCTGCATCAGCTGCCGCAGCACCGTCTCCATCTCGACGTCCCCCTGCTTCGGTCCCCACACCCTGATGTGGTTCCCCTTGCGGAACAGGGGAGCGAAGTACGGGAGTCCCTGGATGTGGTCCCAGTGAGCATGAGAGAGAAAGATGTCCGCGCTCAGCTCGCCGTTTCCCGCCAGCTTGCGTCCGAGGGAGCGAATGCCCGTGCCGGCATCGAGGATCACCAAATTCCCGCGGGAATCGGTGACCTCCACGCAGGCGGTGTTCCCACCATAGCGTGCCGTCTGCGGCCCCGGGGTAGGGATGGTGCCGCGAGTGCCCCAGAACGTGACGGATACGCTCATTGGCGCGCCGCCCGGCGCTCCCCGAAAATTAGCCGAAAGGGGAGCGTTGCTACAAGGAAAACCGTCACCCCGCGCACGTGACCAGGCTCACCCATCAGGGCTTTGCCCCCGCCATAACCCGCAGCGCATCCGGCTGCCGGATGGTGATTTCGCGGCGGCTCACCTCGATTAGGCCGCGATCTACCAGCTCCCTCATGGCGCGCGAGACGGTCTCGCGCGAACTGCCGATCATCTGGGCGATGGTGTGGTGGGTGAGCTTGCGGGTGATCTTCGGGCCGCCGCTCTCCTGCGCCAGGTCGAGCAGCAGCTGGGCGACGCGGCCGTTGACGTCTAGCAGCACCAGCCCGCCGATCTTCTCGTCGGCCCGCCGCATACGCTGGACCAAAGCGCGAAGCAGCTTAAGGGCTATCTTGGGGTTGGCGGTGAGCTGCGCCTGGAAGTCGTCGCGCCGCAGCACCAGCACTCGACAGTCCTTCATCGCTATGACGTGCGCCGAGCGCGGCTCATCGTCTATCAGCGACATCTCGCCGAAGAAATCGCCGTCGCCCAAAACCGAGAGGATCACCTCACGACCGTCCTCGCCGATGAGCACGACCTTCACCTGGCCCGAGATCACCAGGTACAGGGCGTCTCCCGGATCGTCCTCGAACAGAATCACGCTGTTTTTCGGGTAATCGCGCTCGCGGACCACCTCGGCGAACCGAGCCAGTTCCGTCTCCGTGAGGTCGGCGAACAGCGGGACCCGGCGCAACACCTCGGTGTGCGACATAGGAGTCGGCAAGCTTATCATGAGGGCCCGGGACGTGTCAAATAGCGGCACACCGCGCCGCTTGTCTCCAAGTGCCTATCCGGACTAGATTTATGGTTTGCAGTCGGAGTTCAGAACCAGTCGCGGAGCGGTGTAAAGGTGAAGGCTTCAATCCATCCCGATTACCATCCGGTGCAGGTGGTGTGCGCGTGCGGTAACAGCTTCTGGACGCGCTCGACTGCCAAGAGCATCCATCTGGAAATCTGCGCGAAGTGCCACCCGTTCTTCACCGGCAAGCAGAAGCTGGTGGACACCGCGGGCCGCGTCGAGCGGTTCCGTGCCAAGTACCGGAGCCAGTCCAGCGACTGACCTGCGCGGCCGGCTGACGGCCGCGCTCCAGCGCGCCGGAGAGGTGGAAGCCGCGCTCGCGGACCCCGCCACCTCGCGCGACAGTTCCCGCCTCAGAGCGCTGGGCCGCGAGCACGCGCGGCTCGAGCCGATCGTCCGCAAGGGCCGCCGCTGGGAACAGCTTGTGGCGAACCTGGCGCAGGCCAGGGAGCTGGCCGCGGGGGCCGATCCCGAGCTGGCCGAGCTGGCGCGCGCCGAGATCGCCCAGATCCAATCCGAGCTGCCGGCGCTCGAGGCCGAGCTGGACGAGCTGCTCACCCCGCACGATCCGCTGGACGACCGCGACGCCATAGTCGAGATCCGGGCCGGCACCGGCGGCGACGAGGCGGCGCTGTTCGCGGCCGAGTTATTCCGCATGTACCAGCGCTATGCCGACCGCCGCGGTTGGCGCACCGAGGTGATCGAATACTCGGAGGGCGCGCTCAACGGCGTGAAGGAAGTGGTGTTCGCGGTGCGCGGCGAGAACGCCTACGGCGACCTGCGCTCCGAGGCGGGGGTGCACCGGGTGCAGCGGGTGCCGGTCACCGAGTCGGCCGGTCGCATCCACACCTCAGCTGCCACGGTGGCCGTCCTGCCCGAGGCCGAGGAGGTGGACGTGGAGATCGAGGAGAAGGACCTGCGCATCGACGTGTTCCGCTCGCAGGGACCCGGGGGGCAGAGCGTCAACACCACCGACAGCGCGGTGCGCATAACGCACGTGCCGACCGGTCTGGTGGTGCAGTGCCAGGACCAGAAGAGCCAGCTCCAGAACAAGATCAAGGCGCTCGAGGTGCTGCGCTCGCGGCTGCTGGACCGGATGATCGCCGAGCAGGAGGCGGCCCGCGCACGCGAGCGCCGCGCCATGGTGGGCACCGGAGACCGCTCGGCCAAGATCCGCACCTACAACTTCCCCCAGAGCCGGGTCACCGACCATCGCATCGGGCTGTCGGTGTACAACCTCCAGGAACTGCTGGATGGCAGGCTGGACGAGCTCGTCAAGGCGCTGAAGCTGGCGCGGCGCGAGGAGCGCAAGGCAGCGGAGATCGGTGTCGCCGGTTGAACTTACGGTGACGGTCGGCGCGGCCGTTTCCGCCGCGGCTGAGCGGCTGGAGGCCGCGGGTCTGGCCGATCCGGCCGAAGAGGCGCGCTCGCTCTACGCGCTGTGCGTCTGCGGCGCTACCAGCGCGGCGACGCTGGATCGCTACCGGCCCATCTCGCCGGCGCTGCGCGAGAGGTTCGAGCGCGCCGTGGAGCGCCGCGCCGCCGGCTGGCCGCAGCAGTACGCCGCCGGGCGCGCCAACTTCCGCGGCCACTGGCTGGCTGTGGATCGCCGGGTGCTGATACCGAGGCCGGAGACGGAGGGGCTGGTGGAGGCGGTAGTGAAACAGATGCAAAGGGCGTCTTCGCGTCTTGGCGCCTTCGCGTCTGTGGTTGCCGACATCGGCACCGGCTCGGGAGCGATCGCGATCGCGCTCGCGCTCGAGACGGCGGTGGCGGGAGTGATCGCCACCGACATATCCGGCGAGGCGCTGACGCTGGCCATGGAAAACGCCGCAGCGCTCGGTGCGCGCGACCGGATTGCCT
>DATMBH010000318.1:0-4592 GCA_035559335.1 Gemmatimonadales bacterium | reverse complement strand
GACCGGCGCGTGCTCGGCGCCCTCGCGCGCTACTGGCGCGCGGTCGACCCGGTGGTCGTGAGCCTGGATGTGGATTACGAGGCCGACGGAGGCATGGTGGTGCAGAAGGGCGTGGTGAACTTCCAGGTCACGCCGATCGGGGTTCCGTCATTGCGGATCGGCTACGCGCCGGGCGGCGAGGGCTTCAGCTGGCGCCCCTGGCTCGGCATCGGTTTCGGCAACGTGCTGAGCGCTAGCGCCTCGACGGCGACTATCGAGCCCGACGACTTCGTTAGGCTGTTCGGCCGGGGCGAGGTCTCGTACCACCGCGGCGGCGCCGAGGCGACGCTGGAGGCCACAGGCTGGCTGGCGCAGGGAGACGCGGGGAGCGCGGGTTATCTGAAGGGCGCGCTGTCCGTGCCTATCGGCTCGGGCTTCTCGATCGTAGCCAGCGGGGAGGTTGGTCGCCAGCCGCCGGCGTTTCGCGGCACTCGGAGGCTGGGGGTGGGGCTGGGGTATTCATTGGGGCGGTGACGCTGTAAGGCGGTAGGTCGGACCGCACCGCCCGCGCCGCACTTCTTGCGATCATGCCGCCGTACCGCCCCATCGCCTACACATCCAGGTTCCTCACGAACTGCGCATGCTCCTCGATGAACTTGCGGCGTGGCTCGACCTCGTCGCCCATCAGCGTCTCGAACAGCTGGTTGGCCTCGAAGGCATCTTCCATGGTGACCTTGAGGAGCGTACGCCGGTCGGGGTCCATGGTGGTGTTCCACAGCTGTTCCTTGTTCATCTCACCCAGGCCCTTGTAGCGCTGGATGACGACGCTCCCCTTGCCGTCGGGTGAGAGCCGCTTGGCGTACTCGTCCCGCTCGGCCTCGTCGTAGGCGTAGAACTCCTCCTTACCCTTGGCTACGCGGTACAGCGGCGGCTGCGCGATGTAGATATAGCCGGCGTCGATCAGCTGCTTCATCTCCTTGTAGAAGAACGTCAGCAGCAGGGTGCGGATGTGCGAGCCGTCCACATCGGCGTCGGTCATGATGATGATCTTGTGGTAGCGGGCCTCCTCCAGCTTGAAGTCCTCGCCGACGCCGGTGCCGATAGCGGTGATCATGGTGCGGATTTCCTCGTTGGAGAGGATCTTGTCGATCCGCGCCTTCTGCACGTTCAGAATCTTGCCGCGCAGCGGCAGGATGGCTTGGAACTGGCGATCGCGTCCCTGCTTAGCGGTGCCGCCGGCGCTGTCGCCCTCGACCAGGTAGATCTCGCACAGCGACGGGTCGGACAGCGAGCAATCGGCGAGCTTGCCGGGGAGCACGCCGCCATCCAGCGCGCTCTTCTTGCGCACCAGCTCGCGTGCCTTGCGGGCTGCCTCTCGCGCCAGGGCCGCCTGCGCGGCCTTGTCCACGATGGCGCGCGCCACGCCTGGGTTCTCGTCGAGATAGGTCGACAGGTGCTGGTGCACCACCTGCTTGACGATGCCCTCGACCTCCGAGTTGCCGAGCTTGGTCTTGGTCTGTCCCTCGAACTGCGGCTCCCGGACCTTGATGGAGAGCACGCAGGTAAGGCCCTCGCGCACGTCGTCGCCCGTGAGCGTGAAGTCGGCCTTCTTGAGGGCGCCGCTCTTCTTGGCGTACTCGTTGATCACCCGCGTCAGGGCTGCCTTGAAGCCGGTCAGGTGGGTGCCGCCTTCGTGAGTGTTGATGTTGTTGACGAAGGTGAGCGTGTTCTCCTGATAGCCGGCGTCGTACTGCAGCGCCAGCTGGATGTCCACCTCGTCCCTGACAGTCTCGATCAGTATCGGCTTGGGGTGGAGCGGCTTCTTGTTCTGGTTGAGCCACTTCACAAACTCGACCAGACCGCCCTTGTAGTGGAAGGTCTCCTCGCGCTGTTGGCCCTCGCGCTCATCCTTGAGCACGATGGTGAGGCCCTTGTTGAGGAACGCAAGCTCGCGCAGCCTGCTCTCGAGGATGCCGTAGTCGAACCGGGTCTCGGTAAAGATCGTGGTGTCGGGCTTGAAGCGGATCATCGTGCCGGTGCCCTTGGTCTGCCCGATGACCGACAGCTGCTTGACGGTCTCGCCCCTCACGAACGACATGTGGTAGCGCTTGCCATCGCGGTCCACGGCGACCTCGAGCCGTTCCGAGAGAGCGTTCACCACCGAGACGCCGACGCCGTGGAGGCCGCCTGAGACCTTGTAGGTGCTCTTGTCGAACTTGCCGCCCGCGTGCAGCACGGTGAGCGCCAACTCGACGCCCGGGATCTTTTCGGTGGGGTGGATGTCAACCGGGATGCCGCGCCCGTTGTCCTTCACCGAGACGCTGTCGTCGGGGTGGACGGTCACCTCGATCCGGTCGCAGTGCCCGGCCAGGGCCTCATCCACCGAGTTGTCCACCACCTCGTATACCAGGTGGTGCAGCCCGCGGCTTGCGGTGGAGCCTATGTACATGCCAGGCCGCTTACGCACCGCCTCGAGGCCCTTGAGAACCTGGATTGACTCCGCGCCGTACTCGTCAGGCTTCCTTGCCATTCACTCTCCTTGGGCGATCATCGTGGACGCGACGTGTCGTGGCCGTGTCACCAACCGCAGCGCCACCGGCGCCGGCTCCAGGTTCACGAACCGCGGTTCCTCGATCGGCGCCGCCGCCGGCTGGGTACGCTCCAACCACGCGGCGCGCTGCCTCAGGAACCGCCTGAACAGCTTCTGCCGCTCGCGCGATAGGCGGAGCCGCAACACCTGCCACGGTCCCCGGAACGGCCCCCGAGCCTCGCCGATCCAGTCGAGCAGCAGGTCGTGGTCGTGGATCGCGCCCAGCACATCTTGCAGCTGGTGCGCCATACGCCGCTCGACGTCGTAAGCCAGTCCGCACGCGGCCGCGTGAAAGTCGAGGGCGTAGCGCAGCCGCTTGAACGCGATTCTGAGGTCGTGCAGCGCCGCCGGCGACGGCGCGGGGATGGCCATGGCCGGATGGCGCGCGACCACCTCGCCGAGCGCCGTTACGGCCTCCACCAGCGCCGTGCTTGCCGGCGCGTCCTCGCCGCCGGGTGACGCTGCGTAGCGCCGCAACCGCGCCAGCAGCTTCGAGAACCGGGGCCGCGTCAGCGTCTTTACCAGCCGGGCCTGGGCCCGGGCGCGCCGGCGATCCAGGGTCGCCACCAGATGCTGGAAGGCCGCCCGCTCCTCACCGGTGACCGCCTTCACATCGTGCGACGCGAGTAGCGCCAGGATGACGTCGTGGTCCCGCACCGGTCCCAGCTCGCGCGCGAGCCGGCGCAGACCCTTCAGTACCTTGCGCGGTGCGGGCGCGTGTGCCCCGAAGACCCGGAACGCCGCCCGCAGCCGCCGGGTGGCCACCCGCAGCTGGTGGACCGCCTCCACGTCCCGGCCGCGGCAGGCGACCCGGGCGTGGGTGCGCAACGCCCGCACTTGCTCAGTCACCACTTCACCCGCCGCCTGGGCGACGGTCAGCGGCTGGCCATGGGTGAGGCGCTGGTTCATCGCGCGCCACCGCCTGACAGCACCCACCTGATCTGCTCGATCCTGCCGGTGGTCCGGCCCGCATTGAGCCGCGCCAGCAGATCCGGTGTCATCAGCGATAGCTCCTGCCGCCACGCGGCGGACTTCACGCGGACGAATAGCACACCGTCAGGCGTCACCAACTCGGCGTTCGCGTGCCTGGCGATGCCGGGGCCCACCAGCTCCGCCCACCGGGCCACGACATCCGCCTGGCCTACACGCTCCGAAAGCCCCGCGCCCTCCAAATAGCCGCGCAGGACCTCCGACACGCGTTGCGGCTTGCTCCGCCGTCTTCTCACTCCTGGCCCCCGGCCCCCGGCCCTGGCCCCATCTCAGGACCCCGTCGTCCTAACGACCCCGTCGTTCACCCTCCACACCTCCAGCCCCCCCGCCACCGCCGGCACCTCATCCCGCTTCGGCACGGCAGCCACGATCTGGTTGCCGGCGGCAGCGAACCGCCCGATCAGGGTCCCCAGGTTCCGGCTGCGCTCCTCGTCCAGTTCTGCGAACGCGTCGTCAAGCGCCAGCACCAGCGGCCCGTCGGATTCCTGCAGCGTGTCCGCTTCGACCAGTCGCAGCGCCAGGGCGGCGGTGCGCTGCTGTCCGGCCGATCCGTAGGTGCGCAGGTCGCGGCCGCCAAGCGTGAGCCGCAGCTCGTCACGATGCGGTCCCACCGTGGTCCTGCCTAACTGGCGGTCCCGGGCCCGGCTCGACTCCAGTGCTTCCCGCAGCGCCTCCGCACCGCCTTCGACGCTGGTGCGATACGCCATCCCCGACCCACTGCGCGTCTTCACGTCTTCGCGACTTAGCGCCTCACCCAACGCTTCGCAGTACTCCGCGTACCGTTCCTTCCACCGCTCGGTCCAGGTCCGGCGCGCCGCCACGAGATCGGCACCGGCCGCCGCCAGCACCTCCTCCCACGCCGCCGCCTCGGAGCCGCTGGCTCGTATGCGTTGCGCCAACGCCCTGCGGTAGCGGCCCAGCGCCTGCACGTAGCCGCGAACGCTCAGCGACAGCACCATGTCGAGGTAGCGCCGCCGCTCCCGCGGCCCCCCGCAGACCAGAACCACATCGGCGGGCGCCAGCACCACTCCTC
>DATMBH010000317.1:0-10847 GCA_035559335.1 Gemmatimonadales bacterium | reverse complement strand
GTCAGCACGGCCTTCCCCGCCCCGCCGGGCACTCCACCCGCGCCGGTGGTCCTCTCCGGCGCCACGCTGATTGACGGGACCGGCCGGAGCGCGGTGAGCGATGCCGTGGTGGTGGTGCGCGCCGGGCGGATCGAGTGCGCCGGTCCGCGCGGCTCCTGTCGCACGCCGGCGGGCGCTGAGCCGGTCCGGGACACCATGGACCTTGCGGGCCGGTGGATCATCCCCGGGCTAGTGGATGCGCACGTCCACTACTCGCAGACGGGCTGGGTGGACGGCCGGCCCGACTTCGTGGACCGGCGCGCCGACCATCCCTACGAGCGGGTGGTCGCCGAGCTGGAGCGCCGGCCCGAGCGGTTCCACCGGGCCTTCATCTGCTCGGGAGTGACGGCGGTGTTCGACGTGGGAGGCTACCCGTGGACCTCGTCGCTGCGCGAGGCGGCTGAGCGCAGCACCGAAGCCCCGCACCTGGCCGCGGCCGGCCCGCTGCTGTCCACCGTGGACCGCCCGATCCTGAACCTGCCGGACACGCGGCAGATCCTGTACGTGCCTGACGATTCGGCCGCGCGCGCGGCGGTCAGGGCGCACTTGGCGCGGGGGTCGGATGCCATCAAGGTCTGGTACATTCGCCCGCGGGGCGCCGACACCACCCGGCTCCAGGAGATACTGCGCGCGGTGGCCGGGGAGGTCCGGCGCCACGGCGCACGCCTCGTCGTACACGCCACCGGACTGTGGGAGGCGACCGACGCGCTGCGGGCCGGCGCTGACGTACTGGTGCATGGCGTGTCCGACCAGCCGGTGGACTCGACGTTTATCGAGCTGGCACGGGAGCGGCAGGTGATCTACACGCCCACGCTCACGGTGTCCGCGGGGTACCGCCAGGTCACGGCGCGCCGCTTCCTGCCAAGCGTGCCGACCGATTGCGTCGATCCATCGGTACTGGCGCGTGCGCGGGCCACCGACACTCTGGCCGCGCGCACCACACCCACGCCGGAGCTGGTGGCGCGCGCCGAGTCGGCGGGGCTCAGGCAGCTGCGGCTCGCCCAGTCCAATCTCGCGGCGGTACACCGCGCCGGCATTCCCGTGGCCATGGGCACCGACGCCGGCAATCCGCTCACGCTCCACGGCCCCAGCGTGTACGCGGAGATGGAAGCGATGCAGGAGGCCGGCATGAGCCCGCTCGAAGTGCTGATCTCGGCCACGCGGATTGGCGCCCGCGCCATGGGCCGCGACCGCGACATCGGCACCCTGGAACCCGGCAGGATCGCGGACCTGGTGGTGCTGGACGCGGACCCATCGGTTGACATCGGAAACGTCAGGCGGATCGTGTACGTGATGAGAGGCGGGGCGATGACCGTGCCGAGACTGGTGAGACCTTAGCGTCTTCGCGTCCGCTCTCGCCTTTCGCACTACTCGCTTCCGCCCGTCCAGCTGCCGGGGCGCCCGGGTTGTACCACGAACCGCGGCCTGCGACAAGGACTTACACCGGGGCCACCGGCCAATGTGATGCGGGGCACGTTTCTTGATCTTCTCCCGCTCGTGCTCCTCCAAGACGGCAGGGCCGCCGACCAGGCGGTAATGGAACAGTTCGAGCGCCTGGCGATTTCACCCGACCTTCCCAATCGGGCCGCCGAGGCAGCCGACATGCTGCTGGTGCTCGCGCATGCGCTCCAGGGCGTGCGCGATCGAGTGCTGGCCGAGCGTTTCGTCGCGATCGGCCGGCACCTGTCGATCCCGGCCGCGATGGAACTGCTGATCGAACGGGCCATGAGTGGCCACGTGGACACATCGTGGGTGGCGCCCGCCCTGCGGTTTGGCGGCGTACCCGCGGTCTCGCTGTCGCTGCGGCGCCTGGGCAAGACCTCGGAAACCGGACCGCGCCGGGTGCTGTCGTCGCTCGCTCACCAGCTGGCCGGGTATCCGGAGCTACGAGAGCCGATCGTGACCGCGCTGCAAATTGCTTTCCGTGACGGCACCTGGACCCAGTCGCAGGACGCGCTCGCCCTGCTCACAGCGCTCGGCGAGGCGCCGGTCTCGACAAGCGAGGCCGCCGCCTCCTGAACGCAAGCGAGCCCGCACCTTTCGGAGCGGGCCCACCTGTAATGCAGGAAGCGGTTCCGGGTCCGCCTGTTCCAGGAGTCCCTAAGGTGTGCCGCCCGCGGACTGCCCGGTCCCTGAGTTCGCCCCTTCGAATCCCAGTTCCTCGTACACGCTGAGGAAGCAGGTCTGGACGTTGAACGTGTTGCCATCCAGCACCGTGGTGCTGGTGTAGCACTGCGCCGGTGTCGGCTCACTCACCAGCGACTGGCTGATCGGCAGCGTTCCCGAGGCGTTGAACGTCTCGCCACTGTCGGTCACGGTGAACGAGAACGACAGCGAGGTGCCGAGGTTCAGCAGCGAGCCCCACGACTCGGCCAGCTCGTTGAGCACGTACACGTCTTCCACGTATGACGTGCCGTTCCACTGCAGCGAGTACTCACGGGACTGGTAGACAACTTCGCCCGAGTTGAGGATGTACTGCAGCGAAGAGTGTCCCTCCTCGTAGGCGCACACGTACAGCTCGAAGCCGGTGCCGATACCTGAGCTGGCGCAGGTCGAGCCCACCGCGCTGCCAGGCTGCGCCTCGAGGTTCTCGAAGGCGTTGCTGTGAATCAGCGAGCCGCTGGTGCTCATCGCCATATCGATGCGGTCGAGTGGGAACTGCAGCTCCTTGCCGATCGTCATCGTGACGTTGGCGGTCTGCTCGCGTCCGATCTCGCTGAAGCTGTTCTCGAACTGCCAGTACAGCCTGCCGTCGCTCTGGTAGGTCCAGCGCACCGTGAACGAATCGGCGTGGGTGATCCGCACGTCGCGCACGTAGGACAGGTACTGCACCGATACTGGCTCCGGGCCTCCGCCCCCGCCGCCACCGCCGCCACCGCCGCCGCCACCACCGCCGCTGCTCGGGGCGACCACGTCGAGCGAGCCCGAGCCCGTATTGTTCGACAGGTCCGCATCGCCGGGCCGCACGCTCTCGACCCGGATCTCGACCGATTGCGCGCCGAGCGTCGCGAACGAGGTCGTGAACGCGCACGAGACGTTGTCGCCAGCATCCACCCAGATGTTGCTGGCGCGGTCCACCTCGACGCCGCCCACGTACAGCACGCAGTTACCCCGCGCGCCGCGCACGCCGCCCAGCTCGGTGATGCCGGCGGCGATGATCGTGGGAGCGTTCTGCACCGCTGTTGCCGGCACTCGCATGCTGGTCACCGCGAGGTCGGGCCGCGGCGCCGATACCGCGCCTCTCACCGTCACGACGTCCTGGCGCGAACCGTCAATACACTTCACGTTCGCCTGCACGTCGAACCGCACGTCGGGACCGAGCCCGGCGTAGTTCACCGTGAACACCGGGCCGACCTCGAGGTTGTTGTAGTTCCGGGTCCACAGCAGCCGCCCGGTGGGCGCGTATGCCTTGACCTGGACCTTCGTCAGGCAACCGCGCGGCGTTAGGAGGTCGGTGCGCCAATGGCTCACCACCTCGAGCGTGACCGAACCGTCGCGCTCCAGGAAGGCATCCGCCGTCAGCGCCGCCGATCCGGAGCGGCCGGTGGCCGAGCTGAGACCGGTGTTGTCGTAGGGCCGTGAGTTGAAATAGAGGTTGCGCGGCGTGGTGTGACCGGCGGAAGCCACCGGCCTGAGCCCGGTGAGCGGTTCCCGCCCCTCCTCGCCACAACCGGCGGCAATGACAACCAGGCCGGCAGCTAGAATCCGAAGCTTCGAGTACCTCACGCAATCCCCCCCACTAATCAGTCGTTCGTGTGGCATCATGCCACACTGCGGCACGCCCCAAGCTTCGGATCTGCCAGCCGGAGTCGTTGCAGGACCACAACTTACAACGAAGTCGCGCGTCTGGCTATCCGGGCCGTGGTCCCGGTGACGTCCCTGGTAAGAAGCAAGCCTCGTACCACGCGCCGTGTGGCTATATTCCGCCCCCGATGGCACTGCCCAATCGCAGGCGCACGGTGACGGTGGAAGTCGGCGGCGTTCCGGTCGGCTCGTCGCATCCGATCGTCGTGCAGTCCATGACCAACACTGACACGGCCGACGTCGAAGCTACGGCACTCCAGGTGGCGGCGCTGGCCGAGGCCGGATCGGAGCTGGTGCGGATCACGGTGAATAACGAGGAAGCCGCATCGGCCGTCCCAAAGATCCGCGCCCGGCTCGAGTCGCTGGGAGTGAAGGTCCCGCTGATCGGCGATTTCCACTACAACGGGCACCTGCTATTGGCGCGCTTCCCCGAGTGCGCCGCGGCGCTGGACAAGTACCGCATCAATCCGGGCAATGTCGGCTCCAAGCGCCGCGACGAGAACTTCCGGCAGATCATCGAGATCGCGGTCAGCAACGGCAAGCCGGTGCGCATCGGCGTCAACTGGGGCTCGCTGGACCAAGACCTCCTTACCCGGATGATGGACGAGAACGCCGCCAGGGCCGAGCCGCTGGAAGCGCGCGAGGTGACGATGAATGCCATGGTCGAGAGCGCGCTGCGCTCGGCGCAGCTGGCCGAGGAGTGCGGGCTGGCGCACGAGCGGATCATCATCTCGGCGAAGGTCTCGGGAGTGCAGGACCTGGTGGACGTGTACCGGATGCTGGCGCCGCGCTGCGACTACCCGCTGCATCTGGGCCTTACCGAGGCGGGCATGGGGGCGAAGGGGATGATCGCCTCGACCGCCGGGCTCAGCATCCTGCTGCAGGAGGGGATCGGCGATACCATCCGCGTGTCACTCACGCCGAAGCCGGGCGGCGACCGCACCGAGGAGGTGCTGGTGGCGCAGCAGATCCTCCAGTCGTTAGGCCTGCGCAGCTTCGCCCCGCAGGTGACGGCGTGTCCCGGCTGTGGGCGCACCACCTCGACGTTCTTCCAGGAAATGGCCAGCGACATCCAGGACTACCTGCGCCGGCAGATGCCGGTCTGGCGCGCCAGCCGTCCGGGCGTCGAGACGCTGAAGGTGGCGGTGATGGGCTGCGTGGTGAACGGGCCCGGCGAATCGAAGCACGCCAACATCGGCATCTCACTGCCGGGCACGTTCGAGGAGCCCAAAGCGCCGGTGTACGTGGACGGAAGGCTGGTTACCACGCTCAAGGGCGATGACATCGTGCCCCGGTTTCTTCAGATACTCAACGAATACGTGGAGACACACTATGCGGCGCAGTGAATTGCGCATGTTCGATACCATCGGCCCCGTGGCGCTCGCAGTAGCAGCAGCCGTGGCGCCGCTTTCACCTCTCTCGGCCCGGCAACACGATCACCCGCAGCCGGCTGGGGCCGGAGCGGAGCACCAGGAGCGGATGCAGCACAACCGCCACCTGCTGGTGACGGCGGCGTGGCTGATGGCCAACCCCGAGTCGGCGGTCGTGGTGCACGTGGGCCGCTCCGACTCGGCATACCTTGCGGCCCACATTCCGGGCGCGCGGTTTCTCCCGCTTGCGGCGGTGGCGGCGACGGTGAACGGAGTGGCCAACGAGTTCCCCGCCCCTGACGTGATGGCACGAGCGTTCGCGGCGCTGGTGATCCCGCCCGGCGCGCGGATCGTGCTGTACGGCGATGATCCGGGCCTGCTGGCCGCGCGTGCCTGGGTGGCGTTGGACCTCATGGGGCACGGCGACCGCGCCGCGCTGCTGGACGGCGGGCTGGAAGCATGGCGCAGGCGCGGCGGAGGCCTGGAGCGCGGCCCGATCGCGCTGCCGGCGGTGCATTACGAGTTCCCAGTGCGGTGGCAGGCCGAGCGGGTCGTGAATGCCGCGTGGGTCCGGTCCCGCCTTGGCGACAGCACGGTGCTGTTCGTGGACGCGCGGCCCGAGGACCAGTTCGGCGGCGCCGAGCCGGCGTGCCCGGCGGGACAGGCCTCCTGCGTTCAGATTCCGGACCAGCGGCGCGGTCACATTCCCGGCTCGCGCAACCTGTACTGGATGCGAGCGCTGATCTCGCGCACCGATCCGCTGCTGCTGTCGCTGCACGCGCTGCATCATGAGCTCTGGGAACCGATCGGCGCCGACGCGCCGCACGTGCGCACGATCGTGACGTACTGTCGCACCGGCATGCAGGCGAGCCATTCGTATTTCCAGGCGCGATACATCGGCTACCGCGATGTTAGGCTTTACGATGGCAGCTTTGCGGAGTGGAGCGCGTTGAACCCGGCGGAGTATCCGGTTGCAAGATAGAGGCCTGAGGGGTGAGGGTATGGGGTGACGGGTGATGGGGGTGCTCGCCGCTCCCATCTCCCATCACACCTCACCCATCGCGTTTTCACGCGCCTCGCTGATGTAGCCCGCCGCCACTCCGCCGACAACCAGTGCCAGGCCGATCCAGCCTAGCAGCTCGATGCGCTGGTTGAACAGCATGAGCGCGAGCAGCGCCCCGACCACCGGCTCGACGGTGGCGGCGACGGCCGTGGGCGCCGCGTCGATCCGCTTGACCGCCGCGAAGAACAGGAAGTTGGCTCCCAACACTGGCCCGGCGACCAGCGCCAGCACGAACAGCCAGCCGGCTGCTGTCGGAGGGAGCGCGGGTGTCTGGCCCGCGATGGGGAGCAGCACCGCCAGGATCAGCGAGCCGCCGGCGATCTCCCAGAACAGCACTCTGAGCGTGCCGTAGCGCGGCACCGCCCAGCGGGCCAGCACGGTGGTTCCGGCGTAGCTCGCCGCGGCCAGCAGGCCGCCGCTCACGCCCGCCACCAGTGAGGTGATGGGGACGCCACCCAGGCCGGGATGGCCGCCGCGCACCGTAAGCCAGGCACCAACCATTACCACCACGGCGAGCACCAGGCGCTGCACGCCGAGTCGTTCGCCGAGGATCGGCTTGGCGATCAGCGCGATGGCCACAGGGGCCAGGTACAGCAGCGCCGCCGCGCCCGCGACGCCGGCGCCCGCAATGCCGAACTGATAGGCTACCTCGAACAGCGCCACCAGCGATCCGCCTAGCCCACCCACCAGTAGCAGCCCGCGCCGGTCCATCGCGAAGAAACCCGGGCGGCTGAGGCCCCAGAGGGCGAGCAGCAGCGTCCCGACGAGGATGCGCCAGAAGCCGATGCCGGTGAGTGCCGCGCCTTCAGCGTAGAGCGCGGTGGAGAGCGGACCGGTAGTTCCCCACACCGCTCCGGCTCCCATGCCGAACAGGTAACCGGCGACGTGACGGTAGGTCATCCATCGAGTCACGCTGGAGTGATAACCTCCAAACGGAGTTTCCTCCATGGCCGCGATCGGTGGCGGGACAGTCCGCTCGTGAACGAACTGCCGGACCGCATGCGCAAGGATCTCACAGCTCACCGGACTCCAGTTCCCCTAGTTCGTGAAGCGGGGTGAGCCGGTCGGGGGTGCCTAAACCAGGGTCAGCCGCACCAGGTTGACCTGGTGGCTGCCCGCCAGGTTGCGCAACCAGTTGGACAGCCGCTCCAGGTTGGTCAGGCTCTGGATCTGGGGGCGGGTGGTACCGTGAACGTGCCACAACTCGGAGCGGAGCCGGCTACTGGGCGCCGTCTGTGCGGCTGCGCATGCTGTCCGGCGTCGCAAGGCGTAGACCACGCGCCGCGCGCGGGCTTCGCCGCGGCAGGTGTAGGTGAACTGCATGCTGTACGGTTTGGCGCTTGTGTCACCGTGCGCCACGACCCTCCAGAGGTTCAACGCACCGCGCAGCGACCCGACAGCTTCGGGGTCGTCGTAGCGGGTATCGCGGATTCGAATCATGGGGAAAGATACCCTAGCGGTGGCCGAATCCCTAATTCGACTATATGGAAGCGCGGAGCCGCTGGCCGGGTCCTGAGTGAATTCCGGAGCGAGGAGGTCCAGATGGCCATCGTTGCCGTCTAGCGCACTCAACCCCGGCCGCCTAGAGAGCGCGTCGAGGACTGAAGCGAAAGAAACAAAGCGCGGCCCGCTTACACTCCTTCGCTGATGACGCGAGCAGCGACATTACGCGGAAGCACGCCGGCGCCGCCGGAGGCTCCAAATTGCCTGCATGGACAGGACGAATGCGACGAGCCCCGTCGCCCCCATCGTGAGCAGCGTCCAGATGAAGAGGAACCCGCCCGGCAGCTGAGCGAATCGCTCGCCGAGGGGCCTTCCCATCGTGTGCACGACCGGTAGCGCTGCCGAAGCGAGTCCGCCAAGCAGGAGAATGATGTAGCCGGCCAACCGATCGGGGAGCCCGACCGCTCCGTACAGGTAGACGGCGAGAATCAGCACGCCAACGAGGATCTCGCGTCCGCCCTTTTCGATGCCGAAGACGATATCGCCCGTGAGGTGCAGCCCGAACAAGAGGGCATTCAGCAGCGAAAGGACGATCAGGACGGCGTTGTGTTTCAACGAACTCTCCTTGCTCGGCCTCAGGGGACGCCGCGCGGCAAGTGGTCAACGCAGTTGCGTGGCGCCGACGACCATACCGCTCAAGCGGCCGCGAACGCGCACGCGCCACATCCGACAAAAGTGGAGCAGGATCGGCGCAAAGGCGAGCACGAGGAGCAGTGGCACGATATGCACGGGCTCGGGGATGAACTGCATCTGCCCCAGGAAGAACGAGCCCGTCGCGACGGTCCCCCTGCCTCGTCCAGCGTGTGGATGGACACCGTGTGCTTGTGCAGGTCGATCCCGGAGAACATCATATGTACTCCCACGAGTCGGGTCAGCCAGAATGCGCCCAGCAGGACTCATCGGGAATATCAAGCGCTTGCGGTTGCCGGGCCGCGGCACAGCATACGTGCTGGCCGCTATAACTGTAGTGCTCGGCTCGTCACCGCTGCGCGCCGCGGCCCGCAGCTGAAGGGCACATCGTTATGTCACCTAGGGTACTCCTGCTGAGGACGTAGATCCGCTTGATGGAGCCGAAGACCGTATACACTCGCAGCGGCGATATCCACATCGCCTACCAAGTCGTGGGGCAGGGGCGGATTGACCTCGTTTACGTCCCAGGCTGGGTATCGCACGTCGAGCTCGCGTGGGAGGAGCCGACGCTCGCTCGCTTTCTGCGCCGGCTCGCTTCGTTCTCGCGTCTGATCGTGTTCGACAAACGTGGCACCGGCCTCTCCGACCGAGTGCCGGAGAACAAGCTGCCGACGCTCGAGGAGCGGATGGATGACCTGCGCGCGGTGATGGATGCCGTCGGCTCGGAGCGCGCTGCGGTCTTTGGCGTGTCGGAGGGAGGCAACCTCTCGGCCCTGTTCGCGGCGACCCACCCCGAGCGGACGACGGCGCTCGTGATGTTCGGCACGTTCGCCAAGCGGATCTGGGCCCCCGACTACCCGTGGGCGCCAACACCCGAGAAGCGCCAGCAAGAGTACGAGCTAGTCGGGCGCGAGTGGGGCAACCTGATGGACCTCGCGCACTACGTTCCCAGCAAGATCGGCGATGCGGCGTTCGCGCAGCGGCTTGCCACGTACTTACGCCGGGCCGCCACTCCGGGCGCGGCGGTCGCACTGCTACGAATGAATACGCAGATTGACATTCGGCATGTGCTTCCTACGATCCGCGTCCCGACGCTCGTAGTCCACCGGACAGGCGATCTGGACGTGAGCGTGGAGGAGGGACGCTGGATGGCGGCGCAGATCCCGGGCTCGCGCTTTGTCGAGCTGGCGGGCGACGACCACTTCCCGTGGGTGGGAGACCAAGACGCGCTTCTAGATGAGGTCCAGGAGTTTCTCACCGGAGTTAGGCAGTCTCCAGAGTTTGATCGCGCACTCGCTACCGTTCTCTTCACGGACATCGTTGGCTCAACGGCGTTGGTCGCCCGCCTCGGTGATCGCGCATGGCAGGAGATCCTCGATCAGCACCACGCACTGGTCAGAAGGGAACTCAACCGGTTTCGGGGCCGGGAGGTGGACACCGCTGGAGATGGCTTCTTCGCGACTTTCGACGGACCGGCGCGTGCGATTCGCTGCGCTTGCAGCATCCGCGACGGTGCGAGGAAGATGGGGCTCGAGATACGCGCGGGCCTACACACTGGAGAAGTCGAGCTTGCGGCGGGAAGCATAAGAGGCATTGCCCTGCACATCGGTGCGCGGGTAGCGGCCGCCGCACAGCCAAGCGAGGTGCTGGTCTCCAGCACTGTCAAAGACCTCGTCGCAGGATCAGGCATTAGTTTCGCCGAGCGGGGCACTCATGCGCTGAAAGGTGTCCCTGGCGAGTGGCAACTGTTCGCCGTAGCGTGATCGGCGACCTAGCCGTTCGCTACAACGGACGCCGCCACGGGGCGATTTCATGATTCGCGGTGGCTGGGCGGCACCGCTGAGCTTCAGCCATTAGGCCACCCGCGTTGGAGGTCCTCATGCGAGTTCTGCGCTGTCTCTCACTGTGTATCGGCCTCTGTGCCGGCGCCGTCATCTCCGCGCGGGCTCAGACCGACAGCGCTACCGTGGCGGCCACCATTCTCCGCCTTGAACAGGACTGGGCCCAGGCGCTCATTGCTCAGGATTCGGTGCGCCTTCAGCAGCTGCTCGCTCCTGAGTTTGCGCTCCTCCTGTCGGCGGCGCCTACACAACCCTTATGGCGCAGCGCCTGGTTCGCTACTCTCCCGTCCTATCGCACACGCCGGCTGGATATTTCCGGCGCGACCGTGCGCGTATTCGGTGACATAGCCGTTGCCAGTTTTCACGCGGCGATCGAAGCGACGGTGCGCGGCGCAGACCGCAGCGGCACGCTTTTCATCACCGACATCTGGCACCGGCGCGGCCCGACGTGGCAGGTTGTGGCGCGCTACTCGTCGCTCCCTGAGCCACCGTCGGCCGGCACACGTGCAGTACAACCGCGGCAGTAGCAGGAGCTGGGCGGCGGGCATCTGCTCGGTCAGCCGGGCCAGCTCGGTGCGAACCGCCTCCGCCTTAGCC
>DATMBH010000316.1:0-14125 GCA_035559335.1 Gemmatimonadales bacterium | reverse complement strand
GCGGGATTCCGTTCGAGGAGTTCTCGTTCGGCGGACTTGGCGACCTGTTCTCCTCCATCTTCGGCGAGGGGCGCAAGGAGTCGCGCGCGGAAGCGGTCGAGACGGTGGTGCGCATTCCGTTCCGCGTGGCTGCGTTAGGCGGAAAGGTGCCGGTGTCGGTTCCGGTCACCGAGGTGTGCTCCACCTGCCGGGGCAGCGGGGCGGCTCCCGGCGCCACGCTCACCGCGTGCCGCGAGTGCCGCGGCACCGGCCAGGTTTCCTTCGGCTACGGCGGCTTCGCGGTGAAGCGCCCGTGCCCCGCGTGCCGTGGCAAAGGCAGGATCCCGAGCCAGCGCTGCGAGACCTGCACCGGTACTGGGGAAGTGAGGGTGGAGCGGCGGCTGATGATCGAAGTTCCGCCCGGGGCCGACAGCGGCACCAGACTGCGGCTCAAGCACCAGGGCGCCACGGTAGGGGGCGTCACCGGCGACCTGCTGGTCTCCTTCGAGGTCGAGCCCGACCGGTTCTTTAGCCGCGACGGCAACGACATCCTGTGCACGGTCCCGATCAACGTGGTGCAGGCAGCCCTCGGCACCAGGCTCAAGGTGCGCACGGTGGACGGCAAGTCGGTGGTGCTGCGCATTCCGCCCGGCACTCAGCCGGGTCGCAAGTTCAGGATCAAGGGGCAGGGCATCGAGAAGAACGGTACGCGCGGCGACCAGCTGGTCGAGATCGCGATAGACATCCCGACCCGCCTGACGCCTGAGCAGGAGGAGCGGCTCAAGGCGTTTGCCGACGCGGCAGGTCTGCGGTACTGACCGGTGCCCGCGCTGAGCCGCTGGTTCCTACGCTCGGCGCTGCTGTATCTGCCGGCCTCGCTGCTGCTCGGTTTCCTGCGCGACTGGCCCCCGCTGGCGAGCAGACCGTTCGCGGCCGCGGTGGGTCCGGTCGCGGTCCACCTCCTGACCGTGGGCTGGGTGACCCAGACCATCTTCGGCGTCGCGTTCTGGATGTTCCCTCGGCCCGCGCGCGCACGCACGACAGGGTCAGCCAGTATCGGCTGGTTCGCGTTCGCCGCGCTGAATACGGGGATCCTGCTGCGCGCCGCGGTCGAGCCCGCCGTAAGCCTCGGTGCTGGCGGCTGGCGCGGCATCGCGCTGGTGATCGCCGCCGCGCTCCACCTGGCCGGTTGCCTCGCGATGGTGATAGTGCTGTGGCCCCGACTGGAGGAGCGCTGATGCCGGCGGTCACCGTGTGGCTAGTACGCGCATCGCTGGCCCAGTTCCTAGCCGGCGCCACACTGGGCGCGCTGATGCTGGCGACCAAGGGCGGCGCCGGAGCGGGTCTGGTGCCGGTGTGGGCCTTCCCGGCGCACCTCGAGGCCATGACCTACGGCTATCTGATCCAGATGGTGCTGGGCGTGGCCCTGTGGATTCTGCCGCGGCGACCGGGACAGGACCGTGAGGCGAGCGCGTGGGCGGGGTGGATCGCGCTGGGTGCGCTCAACGGCGGCGTAGTGGCGGCCGCGACCGGAGCCGCGCTCAGGTCCGAATGGCTCGTCGCCGCCGGAAGGACAGCGGCCCTGGTTGCCACCGCGCTCGTGGCTGCGGTGCTGGTGCCTCGGGTGCGCGCCTATCGGCTCGCGCTCAGGACGCCTTCTTCCCCTCCGGCTCCTCCAACTTGAAGCCCACCCCGCGCACCGTCTGAATCAGCTGCCGCCCGGCGGCCCTGGTCAGCTTGCGCCTCAGGTTTCCGACGTGCACGTCCACCACATTGCTTTCGGGGTCGAAGTGCATGTCCCACACCTTCTCCAGCAGCTCGGTGCGGCGCACCACCTGCTCGGCGTGGATCAAGAAGTGCTCCAGGAGGTGGAACTCCTTGGGCGACAGGTCGAGCGGCTTGCCATCCACGTGCACCTTGTGCTTCAACCGGTCGAGCTCGATCGGACCGTAGTGCAGCAGTTCGGTGCGGCGGCTTCCTCCCCGCCTGACGAGCGCCCGGACCCGCGCCAGCAGCTCGTCGAACTTGAACGGTTTGGTCAGATAGTCGTCGGCGCCCAGATCCAGTCCGCGCACCACGTCCTCGGTGGTATCGCGGGCCGTGAGCATTAGGATCGGCGTGCCGCGGCCCTCGCGCCTCAGCTCCGCGGCCACCTGCAGCCCGGTCTTCTTGGGCATCATGACGTCTAGGACTATGACGTCGTAGTCGTAGACGTGGGCCAGCATCGCCCCTTCCTCTCCATCTGGGGCGACGTCCACCGCGTAGCCCTCTTCGCGGAGGCCCTGCTCGATGAATCCGGCAACCTTCCGGTCGTCCTCAACCACCAGGATCTTCATAATTGGGAACCCTACCTGGCTTGCGGTGATCGAAGCCTAAAGGTTCGATGAAGGTCCATTCACCAAACCGATTCAATCCTCAACGCGGGGCAGGCTGATCGTGAAGGTAGCGCCGCGCCCAAGGTCGCTGCTTACCGACAGCCGGCCCCCAATCAGCTCCGCCATGCGGCGGGCCACCGGCAGGCCCAGCCCTGAACCAAGCCCGGATTCGGGATCGACCCGGATGTAGGGCTCGAAGATCTTGGTCTGGTCCTCCTGAGCGATCCCCGGACCGCGGTCGATCACGCTGAACAGCACCTGATCGCTGGTGCCCTCGATCCTCACCAGGACTTCCTCCTCCGGAGGGCTGTGCCGGACCGCGTTGGTAAGCAAATTCAGCAAAACCTGCTCCAGCCTGAGCTGGTCGGTGTCGATCGAAGCCGGCGCGTTGAGGTAGTCGTCGCGGAGCCGGATGCCTTTGGCTGCAGCCGCGGGCCTAACCGAGGCGAAACAGCGCCGGATGAGGTCCGAGAGCTGCACCGGCCTAATCACCACTTGAACGCGTCCGGCGTCGAGCCGCGACAGGTCCAGCAGGTTGTTCATCAGCGTGATCGTGCGCTCGGCGGACTCGTAAACCTCCTGGCCGGCGCGCTCCATGGTGGCCACCGAACGGGCGCGAACCAGCTGTTCGGCCCAGCCATAGACGCCAGTGAGCGCATTGCGAAGTTCATGGTTGATCATCGCGAAGAACTGGTCGCGCTGGCGCTGAAGCGTCTGGAGCCGCTGCAGCAGCTCGCTCTGTTCCTCGTGCAGCCGCGCGTTCTCGATTGCGGCCGCGGCCTGGGCGGCGAGCAGGACGGCGATGTGCTCGTCTTCCTGGCTGAACTCCTGAGCTCCTATCTTTTCCGTGAGGTACAGGTTCCCGTACACGCCGCCGCGCGAGCTGCGAATCGGGACGCCGAGGAACGAGTTCATGCGGGGATGGTGGGGCGGGTACCCGGCCGAGCGGGGGTCATCGGAGATCCGCGCCAGTCGCAGAGGCTTCGCCTCGCGGATCACTACTCCGAGGATGCCGCGGCCGGCCGGCGGCGGGCCGATCCGCTCTCGCTCGGCTTCGCTCAGGCCGGAGGTGACAAACCGCGCCAGCGACTGGCCGTCAGGCGCCAGCACGCCTAGAGCGGCATAACGGGCGCCGACCACATCGCGTGACACGTCAACCACCCGCTGGAGCACGGTGTCAAGAACGTGCTCGGAGGCTATGGAGATGCCCGCCAGCAGCAGGCGCTCGAGCCGGTCGCGCACACGAGCGACTTCGGCATCCTGCCCTGGCGGTGATGCCGGGGTACGCGTCATCACACCTACGATCAGGGGTTCAGCGGTCAAACTAGCGCAAGGAAGGTAGGAGGCCAAGGCGCCGGGTTAGGCCGGCACCTCGGCCTCCCAGGGGTAGGGTTCGGCGGATAGGTGCTGGCGGCGGGCACCGTCGGGTCGGATGACGGGCACCACCAGCACCGGCGCCGGGAGTAGCTGGAGCAAGCGCTCGGACACGCTGCCCAGCAGTAGTCGGTCCACCCAGCCTTTGCCGTGCGAACCGACGACCACGAGATCGGCGTACCACTGCTCGACCTCGCGGACGATAGCCGCGGCAGCACGGCCGCGGCGGATCACGTGTTCAGCCTTAGGCAACTTCACGTGGCTGGCGACACCTGACTCGAACGCTCTCGAAGCAGACCGAAACACATCATCGTCAGCGACCGGGAGCCGTACACCCGGTATGACCGGGATGGGCTCGACCGAGTGCATGACACGCAGCTCGGCTCCGAGCACGAGGGCGAACCGCTCGGCAGCCTCGATCGTCGGCTTGGCCGCGTAGGAGAGGTCCACCGCGGCGAGGATTCGCGAGACCGGACGGATGTTGCCGCAGTGCGCGAGCACCGGCAGCACCCCCATGCGGACCATGTGTGTGACCGTGGAGCCGCCCAGCCGCACCAGCGCCGAGTGGTGCTTGCCCCCCAACAGCACCAGTCCCGCCCCAATCTCCCGTGCGGTCTCGGCAATCACGATCGGGGCCCGCCCCACTCGCAGCCGCAGCTTTTCGATCAGCGGCTCCGGCACCTGACCCCTCAGGGCGTCGGCGAGCAGGGTGCGCGCGTGGGTGACGCTGGCATGATCGAGGACCTGCTGGTCGAGCCCGACCTCGGGAAGCGGGCTGGCGGTCCAGTAATCGGCCGCGGCGTGGACAAGCTGGCAGGTGGTGCCGGCGCGCGCCGCTAGTTCAGCCGCGAACGCGGCCGCGCGGACGGACTCCGGGGAGCCGTCCACCCCGACGAGAATTGGCTTCCATGTATCTGCCACGGTGTCAACCTGACTGCCGGGCGGTGAAACTGGAGGAAACGGATAGTGAAGGGATCTTCAGTTCAGGGAGAAAGAACTGTCGATGGGGAGGAGAGCAGAGTGGTGGTCAGGACGTAGGGCAGAGGCCAGCGCCTCTGCCCTCCGACCTCCACCCTAGGATACTCCTGCCGGTTCCATGCTGGCGGCGAGTACCTCCCTGATATGCGTCAGCGCCCACTCAAGGTCCTGCTTCTCGATCACCAGCGGCGGGGCGAAGCGCACCACGTGGTCGTGCGTTTCCTTCGCGAGGATCCCGCGCTCCATGAGCGCCTCGCAGTAGGGACGTGCCGGGCCGGTTAGCTCGACGCCGATCAGCAGCCCCTTGCCGCGCACTTCCTTGATGTGCGGCGCCTTTATCTTGCGCAGCTCGCCCATGAACCAGTCGCCGATCTGGCGGGCGCGCTCGGCGAGGTTCTCCTCGATCAGCACATTCAGCGCCGCCAGGCCGATCGCCGCTCCCAGCGGGTTGCCGCCGAAGGTCGAGCCGTGATCGCCGGGATTGAAGACGCCCATCACCTCCTCGGTGGATACGAACGCCGAGACCGGGTAGCAGCCGCCTGACAACGCCTTGCCAAGCGTCATCGCGTCCGGCTTCACGTCCTCCCAGTCGCACGCGAACATCTTCCCGGTGCGGCCAAGCCCGGTCTGGATCTCGTCCGCCACGAACAAGACCCGGTGCCTGGTGCAGATCTCCCGCACTTGCTTCAGGTACCCGTCCGGCGGCAGCAGCACGCCACCCTCACCCTGGATCGGCTCGACCAGGAACGCCACGGTGTTCTTCGTGATCGCCTTCTCGAGCGCTGCGGCATCGCCGTACGGTATGGTCTTGAAGCCCGGCGTCAGCGGGCCGAAGCCGTCCTGGTACTGCGCCTCGGTACTGAACGAGATCACCGTTGTGGTGCGACCGTGGAAGTTGTTCTCGCAGGTGATGATCTCCGCCTGGCCCGCCGGAACTCCCTTGACCTTGTAGCCCCACTTGCGCACCGCCTTGATCGCGGTCTCCACCGCCTCGGCGCCGGTGTTCATGGGGAGTACCTTCGGGAAGCCCGAGACCTCGCACACCTTCTTGAGGAACGGGCCCATCTGGTCGTTGTGGAACGCGCGGCTGGTGAGCGTGACCCGGTCCAGCTGCGCTCTGGCCGCCGCCACGATCTTCGGATGGCAGTGGCCCTGGTTCAGCGCGGAATAAGCGGACAGACAGTCGAGGTAATTCTTGCCCTCGACGTCCCATACCCAGGCGCCCTTCCCCTTCTCGATCACGACGGGTAGCGGCTTGTAATTCCGGGCGGAGTACTGGTCGACCTCGGCGAGGTAGTGCTCGGTGGTGCGCATCGGTGTGGTGCGGTCCCCGGTTACGGTTCGTGATAACTATTCAGAGCGGCGAATAATCATGCATTCCGCTCCGCGGCGCAAGCGACGCCGTCCCAGGGAAAACTAGCCAGCTGGCGCGGCTCGCGCAGCGAGATCATTGGGCTCGAACTTGCGCTCCTCGAACGAGTGCTCGGTGGCCAGCCGGAAGGTCATGGTGCCGAAGCGGAAGCCGCGCGTGGCGCTGAAGCCGGGCGCCTCCCCCCGCCGCGACCGCGTGAGAATCCGGGCAAGCTCCGCATGGGCGCAGCCGTAAAATCCGGCGGTCAGCCCATGATGGCTGCCACGACCAACACGGCCGCAAGCACCGCTGCGGCCAGGAGCGCGTACCCGATTACCAGGGTCAACACCGCCTGGCCGGCGGAGATCTCCAGGACTTCCGCTACAGCTATTACCAGGACTATCAGCGACCAGACAGCGCAGACAACCGTGGCAAGGTACAGGAGCAGGGACTGGAGCAGCAGCGAAGGCGGCAGCGACGCTGCAAGCGCGTCCGGACTGATGAACACGTCCCGGCCGACCGTTATGGACGCTGTCACCCAGAACAGGAATGCCGTGGCGAGGGGAGCGCTGGAGACCGATATGGCGGTGCGGATCCGCGCGAATGGGACCGTGTCACCACCGAGGCGCTGCAGGAAGTAGATGACGCCGCTCACCATGTGCAGCCGCAGCAACCCCCACAGCCCTCCGGCCCAGGCGGCCATCAGTAGGATCCACATAGCGCCAGCTCGTGCGCCGAAGTTGTTGGCCGACGCATGCAGCAGGGCCTCGACGATTCCCGACGTCGCGGGCAGCACCAGGATGGTCAGCGGGTTCCCGTTCGCCAGCTGCTCCCTGACGGTGGCGCGCGGCTGCCGCCACACCCCGCGCCAGGGGAGCACCACCGAGGCCGTCATTGCTGTGCGGCCTTGGCGAAGAACTCGCGCTTCAGCCTGAGCAGCAGAGGTATCGAGCCGAGCACCGAGACGAGGTTCGGTATCGCCATCAGGCCGTTGAGCGTGTCGGCGATGTCCCACACCAGGTGCAGCGAGCCGACCGCGCCGAGGTACACGAACACCAGCCACGCGATCCGGTACGGCACGGCCGCCTTGGCGCCGAACAGGTACACGATCCCGGTCTCGCCGTAGTAGCTCCAGCCGATGATGGTCGAGAACGCGAACAGCAGCAGCCCGCCGGTGACCACGATGTCGCCCCAGGTGCCAGGCAGTCCGGTCTCGAACGCGCGCACCGACAGCGCCGCGCCGGTCTGGCCGCTGTCCCACTCGCCGGTCACCAGGATGACGAGGCCGGTCGTGGTGCAGATCAGGATCGTGTCCACGAACACCTCGAAGATTCCGTACAGCCCCTGGCGTGCGGGGTGGTCGGTGACGGCCGCGGCATGCACCATTGGAGCGCTGCCCAGGCCGGCCTCGTTGGAGAACAGCCCGCGGGCCACGCCGTAGCGCATCGCCAGCATGATGGTGCTGCCGGCGAAGCCGCCGGTGGCCGCGGTGCCGCTGAACGCGCCCTCGAACACCAGTCGCAGCGCCCCCGGCAGCTCTCCGAGGTGCGTTAGGATGATCACCATGCCGCCGCCCAGAAACAAAATGCTCATGAACGGCACCAGCACCTGGGTGAAATCGGCGATGCGCTTGAGCCCGCCCAGGATCACCGCGCCGGTGACGACCACTAAGAGGGCGCCGACCAGGTGCGGCGACAGGTTGAAGCTGGCGCGCAGGCTGTCGGCCACCGAATTGGCCTGCACCATGTTCCCGATGCCGAACGCCGCGACGGCCGTGAGCAGGGCGAAGACCGTGCCGAGCCAGGGCAGGCCAAGTCCCTTCCTGAGAGTGTACATCGCGCCGCCGCGCATCGTGCCTGACGCATCGCGCTCACGGTAGTGCAGCGCGATCGTCACCTCCGAGAACTTGGTGCACATCCCCAGCAGTCCCGAGACCCACAGCCAGAACAGCGCCCCCGGGCCCCCTAGGAATAGCGCCGTCGCCACGCCCGCGATGTTGCCGACGCCCACGGTGGAGGCTAGCGCCGTGGCGACCGCCTGGAACGGGGTCACGGTGCCCTCGCCCTCTCCCTTCCTGGTCAGCTTCCCCAGCACCTCGCGCAGGGCGAAGGCGAGGTACCGGAACTGCACCGCGCCGGTCAGGACCGTGAGCAGCAGGCCAGTGCCCATCAGCAGGATGAGCATTGGACGTCCCCAGACCACGCGGTTTACCGCGGCGTTGACGTCAGCTATCGCGTCAATCATCGAGTCGGCTCGCTTGTGAGAGAGATCTACCTAACGTGACAGCTTGCGGACCAGCTTCGGCTTGAGCAGCAGCTGCAGGGTTCCCGAGCCGAGGGACGGCGCTCCGTCGAACTCGATCACCATCACCCCGCTCTTCTTTAAGTCGATGCTCGCATCGCCGGACCGGCCGATGAGGGCCGCCGCCGTGCGCGAGAGGTGCGGCTCGTGCCCGACCAGCGCCACCCGTGAGTCGGGAGGGAACTTCGCCAGCAGCTGGACCATCGCCTCGGGGCCGGCGCCGGGCTTCAGCGCTTCGGAAACCACCGGCTCGTCGTGATACTCGAACACCTCGGCCACCACGTCTGCCGTTTCGCGGGCCCGCACCAGGGGACTGGTAACCAGGTGCTCGAAGCCAAGGCCGGCCTTCCGGATGGCGCGCGCCATGGCCGCCTGCTTCTCGCGGCCTTCCGCCGTTATGGGGCGATCGGAATCGTCTGGCCAGCGCTTGGGGTCGGCCTCCCCGGCCTCCGCATGTCTGAGCAGCAGTACTTCCATGGGCCCTCGGTCCCTTCGTAGCGATTCCCGGGTTAGGCTGCCGCCGAAATGGTGCCGCCCCCCAGTACCAGCTCGCCACGATATAGCACGCCGCTCTGGCCCGGCGCTACTCCCCGGGCCGGCTCGAGCAGGCGGATGCCGGCGCGCTCGCCGGCGCACCAGTCAATGATTCCTCGCACCGGGGCCGCGCGGTGTCGCACCTGGACTTCCACGGCGTCGCCGGGCGCGAGGCCTTCCACCAGCCAGTTCACTTCCTCGAGCTCCAGCCGGCGCCGCTCGAGCTGCTCAGGTTCGCCCACCACCACCTCACGGGTTTCCGGCCTGATCTCGATCACGTGCAGCGGGCGCGAGCGACCGCCCGGAAGGCCGCGCCGCTGCCCGATAGTGAAGCGCGCGAAGCCATGGTGCTCGCCGAGCACCGCGCCGTCCGGGGTCACGATCGGACCCGGCGCGAGCGCCGGCGCGTCCGGGGGCAGGTGGCGCTCCAGTACGGCGGCGTAGTCCCCGTCGGGCACAAAGCAGATCTCCTGGCTCTCCCGCTTGTCGGCGGTCACCAGGCCAAGACGCCGCGCCTCCTCC
This sequence comes from Gemmatimonadales bacterium, assembly GCA_035559335.1. Taxonomy (GTDB): domain Bacteria; phylum Gemmatimonadota; class Gemmatimonadetes; order Gemmatimonadales; family JACORV01; genus DASXPG01. Next base: position 4,711 of record DATMBH010000316.1, on the reverse strand, counting down.
CGGGTCTCGGCCTTCGAAAGCGAACCGACCGGAGTGCGCATCCGCGAGAGCACCTCGCGGCGCACACCCCACAGGAACCACGACTGGTCTTTGGCGCGGTCGCGTCCGCGGAGCAGCCGTCCGCCCTCGACGCGGGCGTAGTGGCCGGTGGCGATGGAGTCGCAGCCTAACGATTCAGCGTGGGCCAGCAGGTCGCTGAACTTGGTGAACGTGTTGCACCGCGCGCATGGGACCGGGGTGCGGCCGCGCGCGTACTCGTCCACGAAGTACCGGATCACGTCGTGGCGGAACCGGCTCTCCAAGTTCAGCGTGTAGTGCGGAATGCCTAGCCGGTCGGCTACCGCCCGGGCGTCGAAGATCGAGTCCAGCGAGCAGCAGGGGCGGTCGGGGACCGGCGCATCGCCGTAGCAGAACAGCTTCATGGTGGCGCCGATGACCTCATGGCCTTGCGCAACCAGCAGCGCGGCTGCCACGGAGCTGTCCACTCCGCCACTCATCGCCACCAGGACCCTCTCCCTCACTATCCCTCTGCCTCCCTCACTATCCCTCTATCTCCCTCACTATCTCTCCGTGCCTGTGTGCCTCTAGGTTCTCGCCAGCACCGCTCTCAGCTGCCGCACCTTCGCCACCACGGCGGCGAAGCTCTCTGCAATATGGGGGACCTGATCGGGAGAGGAGAGGGAACCGAAACTCATTCGTACCGCCGCGGAAGCCAGCTCGGTGGGGACCCCCATCGCCGTCAGCACGTGCGAGGGGGTGACCGAGCCGGTGGAACACGCCGATCCCGAGGCGCAGGCCAGTCCGGCGAGGTCGAGGTGCATCAGCATCGTCTCGCTGTCGGTGTCCGGCGCGCTCACGTTCAGGATGTTAGGCCCGCGCTCGGCGCCCAAGCCATGCACGGCCAGGTCCGGGACCAGTGCGGTGAGCGCCCGCTGGCACTCGTCCCTGATGGCCTGTAGTCGCTGTGCTACCGCGGGCTGCTCGGCTGCCGCCAGCTCGGCAGCCACGCCGAGCGCGACGGCGCCCGGCACGTTCTCGGTGCCGGGACGGATGCCGCGCTGCTGGCCCCCGCCATGCAGCAGCGGGTGGACCCCCTTCGCATCCCGCACCACCAGGGCGCCGATTCCCTTGGGGCCGCCGATCTTGTGCGCGGAAATCGTCGCCATCGTTATGCCAGGGTGATCGGACAGCGTACACGGGATTTTGCCGAACGCCTGGACGGCGTCGGTGTGGAACACGACCCCGGCCTCGCGGCACATCTCGGCGATCCTGCCTATCGGCTGCACCACGCCGGTCTCGTTATTGACCCACATGATCGAGACAATGCACGGCTTGCCGGGCGGCAGCTTTCCCTCGAGCGCCCGCTGCAGTTCTTCCAGGTTGATGACGCCCGAGGAGTCAACCGGGATCGCTGTGTGCCTGGCCCCCATGCGCTCGGCCTCGTGGCAGGCCGCGAGCACCGCCTTGTGTTCCGTCGCGGACGTTACCACGTGGGCCCGGGTGAAGTTGGTGCCGTGGTGCGCCACCAGGCAGCCCAGGATGGCCTGATTGTCGGCCTCGGTGCCGCCGGAGGTGAAGAACACTTCGCGCACCGTGACGCCGAGCGCGTCGGCCACCTGCTTGCGCGCGGCCTCCAGTGCCGCTCGCGCTGAGCGGCCGAAGTGGTGGCCGCTGGACGGGTTGCCGAATGCCTCCTCGGAGAGGAATGGCAGCATTGCTTCACGGACCTCGCGGCGGACCGGAGTGGTGGCCGCGTGGTCGAGGTAGATTCTTGGCTTCATTTCGGTGGAGGTAAGATAAGTCGTTGGGGGGGAAGGCGATAGGGTGAAGGAGCGGCACGGCGCCGACTTGGAGGCGGGGGCGGGCGCGGGTGGAGCTGCCTGGCGCGCTGGGCCGCAAGTACCCCGCGGCCGCAACCGAGTGGGCTTGGCAATGGGTGTTTCCCGCGACGCGCAGCTACCGCGATCGGGAAACTGGCGCGGTCCTTCGCCACCACTTGCACGAGTCGGCCGTTCAGAGAGCGGTCAAGGCCGCGGTGCGGCGCGCGGCGATTCCCAAGCGGGCCACCTGCCACACGCTCCGCCATTCCTTAGCGACGCATCTCCTTGAGGCTGGGTATGACATCCGGACGGTGCAGGAGCTGCTGGGTCACCACAACGTTGCGACGACCATGATTTACACCCATGTCCTGAATCGGGGCGGGCTGGGAGTACACAGCCCGATGGATGTCCTGGCACCTGGGACCCGGCGCCCGCAGTGATAACGGTTTCGCTTGCGCGCACGCACTGCGAGAGGCAACATAGGGGTATGCAGTGCAAGCCAATTCAGGGTTAGGCCGATGCTGCGCCTCGCTGCGCATCGCGCACAGCAGCGTGAGGAGTCCAAATGCGAGTCGCGTTGGTTGGAGCAACTGGCGTCCTCGGTCGCAATGTCATTCCCATGCTCATGGAGAACGGCCACGCGGTCAGGGCACTTGTCCGAACGGAAGCCCAAGCGAGGCATCTTCAACACGCCGGCGTCGATACCGCTCTTGGCGACATCTTCGAGCCGGGCACCCTCCTCCCTGTCACTTCCTCAGCCGATGTCGTGCTTCATCTGGCCACCGCGATTCCGCGCGAGGGATCACGAGCTACCTGGGCAACCAATGATCGCATCCGACGAGAGGGCACCCGAAACTTGCTGGACGCATCCATTCGGAACGGAGTCCCCAGGTATGTCCAGCAGAGCATTACGCTTCTATACGGGGACAGCACCGACGCCCCCGCGAATGAATCATCGGACCTTCGTCCCGCTCCCTTCATCCAATCTGCCGCCGACATGGAGGAGATGGTTCGATCGTCTCCCCTGAACTGGTGCATACTCCGAGGCGGCCTGTTCTATGGGCCAGGCACCGGCACTGATGACGCTTGGCGCAACGCAGCTCGGGAAGGTACGTTGCGCCTGCCCGCGGACGGCTCAGCTTTCGTTTCCTTGATCCACGTAGTCGATATGGCTCGCGCCATTGTCCGGTCCGCTGAGTCAGCCCCCATACAAAAGGTCTTCAACGTTGTCGACGACGAGCCTGTGACCTACCGGGACTTGTTTCGCTACATAGCCGCTCAGGAAGGCGCCAACCCTCCTCCACCTGGAGGCGACAGCCTGCTTCCCTCCCTAGCCTGCTCGAACTCAAGGATACGTTCGGAACTGGGATGGTCGCCCGTATTCAAAACCTATCGCTCTGGTCTCGCGGCGTCCCAACGAGCATCGGCCTAACAACTCGATGGAGCCGACCCGGCCAGCCCGGAGCCGGCATTTCATGCGATACTAGCCTTGGGCTGGCCGGGCGGCTCATCTCGAGGCCGTTAGCCAGCGTTGCCCGAGAGGGGCCTCAGTCTGGTCCGGATCCAACGGGCGAGCGCCGCTTCGCTCAGCTTGCCATCAGCCAGCCGCAGCACCGTGTGGACCACGTCGGCATCGTCTGCCACCAACTCCTGGCCGTTTAGCCCCAAGAACACCACCGCGGTCACGAACCCGACCCGCTTGTTGCCGTCGCGGAAGGGGTGGTTCCGAACGATCCCGTAGGCGTAGGCGGCCGCCAGGCCGGCCAAGTCAGGGCGGCGCTTGTAGGTCCACTGGTGGTGGGGTCGCGCCAGTGAGGCCTCCAGCAGGTTCTCGTCCCGCAGCCCCGGCAAGCCGCCATGCTCGCGGAGTTGGTCCAGGTGGATGGCCTCGACCACCAGGCGCGGCACCCACAGCGGCTCTCGCACCGCGGCGCGCTACTTGGCAAGCTCCCGCAGCGCGTGCCGGTAGCGCTTGGCCGCCCGCGCCGCCAGCGCCAGCGCCCGTTCCGTCGCCGCGTCGTACGGAGTCAGCAGGATGCCGTCCGCGGTCTCGACGGCCAGCAAGCGGTCGCCGGCTTCTACGTGCAGCCGAGCTGCGAGGTCCCTCGGCAGCGTCGCCCCGAGCGACCCACCCACGCGCCGCACCGCCACTTCCCGGACCATGGTGCCCCCCTTGACTGAGTAGCACAAGAATGCTACACAGGACAACGCTGTCTAACAAGCGCTTGCAGTTGGCGGGCTCGCCGGGCACTATAGGTGCGGGTAGGGCCAACGGCCGGAGCGACCGGCTCGCCCGCAACTGAAGCGCATAACGTTAAACAGTCCGGTCCTATGATATCCCTCGCATCTCGTCGGTTCTGGAAGCACTTCGAGGCTAGCTTCTTGAGCCACGAGCGTACCCGTTGGGTTCGGAAGTGGCCAAACAGGTCCATCTGGACCGCGCACATGGCATCGGTCATTCGAGCAACGGGCGGTTCCCTGGGCTATGATCGTGCACACGCGGAGTACTTCCGAATCGATGCGACGTTCTTCTCATACCAGCGGTATCCCAAGGGCCTCACCAACTTCCTCTGGAACCTCGAGCTCGCGGTCGAGCACGAGAACAACGCGGGCGAGTGGCGTTATGAATGGGTCAAGCTCATGCACATCGGCGCCGGCCTAAGGGTGGTGATTGGATACGACCACCCTCGCGGGATTCCTCAGCGCCTCCAAGAAGCTGCGTCGCTTAGACGACACTCACGATACGCCGTGCCGGGGCCGATGCTCCTGATTCTCGGGCCAGTCACCATCACCCGCGATTCTGCATTTCAGGCATTCGAGTTCGGCAGGTTCACACCTCGCCAGCTCACGTCACAGATCCACCTACACCTATGACGCTCCTCACCGATCTT
>DATMBH010000315.1:0-13325 GCA_035559335.1 Gemmatimonadales bacterium | reverse complement strand
CTCAGGCCGCCCACCGGTCCATCGAACACGTCGCCAGGATCGGGGGCATCGGTCAACAACGCTCCGCAGCCCATGACCAGTCCTCCGGCCACGAACAACCATCCCACCCGACTCAAAACGGCGAACGTCATCACCGCAGCTCCACCAGCAGGCATGCGGCCAGTTCCTTGCCAATCACCCGGTCCACGGTCGCGGTGGCGCCAAGTCGGATGGTGATCGGTCCGTCGAACGGCTGCTTGTCAACCACGAGAACCTCGGTCATCGGCATCAGGCCGATGCTCTTCAGGTACCTGAGGCGCTCCGAGTCGTCGTCGCTCACCTGCCTCACCTTCACGCGCGACCCCGGCGCCACCTCGGCAAGCGCTACGTACGCCGGCCGCTCGATCGTCCCGTCGCGCGTGGGAATCGGCGCACCGTGCGGGTCGTACTTCGGCTCGCCCAAGGCGAAGGCCATGCGCTCTATCAGGTCGTCGGACACGGCGTGCTCCAGGCGCTCCGCCTCATCGTGCACGTTCGACCAGTCATAGCCCAGCTTGGTGATCAGGTAGGCCTCGAGGATCCGGTGGCGCCGCACCACAGCAAGCGCCGCCTTCTCGCCCCCGGGCGTCAGCCGCACGCCGCGATACGGCTCGTGCTCCAGCATCCCCGACTCGGCCAGCTTCTTCACCATTCCCGTCACCGAAGCGGGAGTCAGGGCAAGCAGTTCCGCGATCTCGTTGGTCGCGGCGTGCGCGCCGCCGGACCGCTCCGAGATCGAGAAGATGGCCTTGAGGTAGTCCTCAACCGAACGCGACAGCGCGGCGGTCATCAGATGTCCCCTCCCAGCGCCTGATAGACCAGCAGGGCATTCAGCCCAATGATGATGGAAGCGATCACGACCGCGACGACTTTCACCCACGCGCGGTTGGTGAACTCGCCCATCACATCCCGCCGGTTCGTCAACCAGATCAGCGGCAGGATTGCGAACGGCAGCCCGAAGCTCAGCATTACCTGCGAGAGCACCAGGATCTTCAGCGAGTCCACCTGCAGGTAGATCACGATCAGGGCCGGGATCATCGTGATCAGCCGGCGCAGGAACATGGACATCCTGACGTGTAGGAAGCCCTGCAGTATCACCTGGCCAGCGAGCGTTGCCGTGGTGCTGGAGGATAAGCCCGAGGCCAGCAGCGCCACGGCGAAGGCGACGGCCGACAAGCCTCCCAGCAACGGCGTAAGCGTCTGGTGGGCCTGCTCGATCGAGGTGACCACCACGCCCCGCTCCCAGAACGTGGCGGCGCTCATGATCAGGATGGCCGCGTTCACGAAGAACGCCGCGTTGAGCGCAATGGTGGAGTCGAGGATCTGCGTCTTGATGTGCTTGCGGTCGTCCATCAGCGGTCGCCGCGGCAACACCAGGGCCGAATGCAGGTAGATGTTATGCGGCATCACCGTCGCCCCGAGCATTCCGATGGCGATGTACAGCCGGCCGTCGGAGATGTCCGGCGTGATCAGACCCCGTCCGATCCCGGCAAGATCCGGCTTAGCAAGAAACAACTCGTACAGGTAGGCCAGGCCGATCACACCCACGAAGCCGATGATGGCGTACTCGACGGCACGGTACCCGATGCGCTCCAGCGCGAGCAGGCCCATCACGACCACCCCAGTCAGCAGCGCCGCCTCGAACAGAGGAATGCCGAATAGGATGTTGAACCCCAGCGCCGCGCCGAGGAATTCGGCCAGGTCGGTGGCCAAAGCCGAGCACTCGGCCGCCACCCACAGCCCGACGGACAGCCAGCGCGGCATCCGGTCGCGGCAGTTTTCCGGAAGCGACTTGCCGGTTACGATGCCCAGTCGGGCGCTCATCGCCTGCAGGAAGATCGCCATCAGGTTCGAGAGCAGCAGAACCCACAGCAGCGTGTATCCGAACCGGGCGCCGCCCTCGATGTCGGTGGCCCAGTTGCCCGGATCCATGTAGCCCACGGAGACCAAGAAGGCGGGGCCGAGGTATGGCAGGATTCGGCGGAGCAGGCCCTGTCGCCGCAGCAACGCTGGCCGCTCGGACGGCAGAGCAACTTCTATCGCCACAGAGGCTCCCTTAAAACTCGTTTTAGTGTGTCCTAAATTATTGGCCCTCCTTCGTCACGTCAACGCCCACGCTAAATCTCTATCCCACAGACAGTTGCCAGCTGGGACAGCACCCGCTCGGTAAGACCCCAGATGGTGTAGCCTGCCACCACAATCGAGCTGAACTCACGGCTTTCTCCAGGCAGGTGCAGTTCGAACGGGCGCCGGTTGGCTGGGTCGAACACCTCCTCCACGGGAACCCAGAAGGCGTGCAGCACTTCCGGTCCGGCGGCCACCGGGGGCCGGCCGGCCACGGCGAAGGCGCACGGTGTCACCACCACACGGGGCAGGTGAATGCTGCGCGGGAATACGTCGTCCAGGATGCCTAGCGGTTCACCAAGCGCTCCCAGGTCGAGTCCGGTTTCCTCGAACGCCTCCCGCGCCGCGGTTGCCACCAGGCCGTTGTCGTCGCTCGCGGCGAACCCGCCGGGGAAGGCGACGTGACCCGACCACGGATCGCCGGGTCTTTCCAGTCGCTTGACGAACAGCAGCGCGGGGCGGGCCTCACGAGTGATGACGATCGCCACCGCGGCGCGGCGGATGTCGGGCTCGTCTATGACCTGGCGGCGACGCCCTGCGAGGGCAGCCGCCAGAACGGACGTGAGCTCGGTCACAGTCTCTGAAACATCTCGCTCCAAGCGTCGTCTATCAATGCGAAACGGGGAACCTGGCCTCTTGTATGGTGCATTACATTCGTAAGGTCCACACACACGCACACCCGAACGCGGGAGGGCTCATTCGCATCTTTGGTGTCGGACTGCTGGCCGTAGCGGCCGTGGCCGCGGCGGGGTTCCTGTGGAGGCGGCGTCGCGAGGAGCTGATCGTGTGGTCACCCGAGCGCCCGGAGGATGAGCGGCTAGTGCGGATGCGCCGCGCGGGGCTCTGAACCCGGCGACCTCAGGCAGGACGGGCGGCCCAGCTCCAAGCTGGGCCGCTTTGCTTTCTCAGATCCTGTTGGCGCCGGACACCCAGCCCACGGTCCGGTCCAGCACCGCGTCGAACTCTGGAGTGCTACCGGCCCACGGGTGCCGAATGCCGAAGGTGTGGTCGGCGCCGTCGAGGAGCAGCAGTTCGCTGCGGCTGCTGTCGGCGGCCGCCTTCGAGAGCCTGAGGGCGGTCTCGACCGGTACCGTCGCATCGTTGGTGCCATGCACCAGCAGCCACGGTGCTCTCACCCGGGCGGCGGCGGATATCACGTTGAGCAGATCCTCGCCATGCGTTTCCACGTCGTCGAGCGCGTCGCGGTACAGCGGCAGCACCTGCCCGGTGCGCAGGTTCACCACATCCAGCCTGCCGGTGGCGCGCCACCGCTCCAGCTCGGCGCTGCTAAAGCGCAGGAAGTGATCGATCGCGGCCCATGTAACTAGCGCGCGCACTCGTGGGTCGCGGGCCGCATGGAGGACGGCCAGAGCGCCGCCCCGGCTGTGGCCCAGCAGCGCAAGCCACGGCGCGCCCAGCTCGCTCGAGGCGAAGTCCGCCACGGTTGCCAGATCCTGGAGATCGGCGCTGGGCTTCTGATGAGCCCACCTTTCCAGCTCGTCGAATTCGGCACTACCCGACCCCTGGCCCTCGACACTCGAAGAGTCTCCCGACACACCCGAGCCGGAGAAGTTGAACGACACGGCCGCGAAGCCCGCCCGGGCTAGGCGAGCGGCGGTCACGGGGAAGAAGCCCCAGTCTTTGAAACCCTTGAAACCATGGCAGATAAGCACCGCGGGGCGGGTCTCGCCGGGGCGGCTCCCGGTCCGAACATCGACCCGCAGCGGTCCCCCGTCAGCTCCCTTCAGGACGTTTCGCACTAGTCGTGGAGTTGCCATGGGACTATGTTCTCGCCGCTGTGACCATCTCTCCGGGACGGCTCTCGGCTCCGACCTTGCTGGTCGTCGGCCGCGGCATCGCCGAAGGCCGACAGCGACTTGCCGAAGCGTGGGCGGCGTGGATCGCCACCCGCCACCCCAGCGCGGTAGTGGGCGTCGAAGAGTTGGCCGGTCCGCTCCGCATCATTCTCGACATACTACCTCACATGACCGGGCCGCTGCGCCGCGAGGCGCGCGAAACCTGGTTCGCAGCCACCGAGCTCTACGGCCGCCTCGCCGAGGCGCGGGGGCTCTCGGCCGGTGAGGTCGTGGACGAACTGCAGCACCTGCGCGAGCTGCTGATAGTCGAGCTGGGAGACCTGATCGTGGCGCTTCCCGCGCGGCAGCAGCTTCCGGCTGTGCTGCGGCTCAACCGCGTCATGGACGCCGCCGTCTCCAACGCCGTGGTCGGCTACACCGACGCCCTGGTGGCGAAGATGTTCTCGAAGGACGGCGTTCCGGTACCCACAGCCGACAGCGTCCACGATCTGCTCGCGCAGATCCAGGGCCTCGAGGCGGAGATCCGGCTGCTGGAGGAGCGCGCACCGGCGCACGCCTGAGGCGCGGCGAATCTGGCATTAACGGCGGGGGCGAGCAACCTTTGTCCCCCGTGCGTCTATCCCTCTCGGTGCAAATCGCCGCCGGCCTCCTCGCCGGACTCGCCCTCGGACTCATCGCATCGGCAACCAGGTTCGATCCGCTGCTGCAGATTGCGACCGGCATCGAGCCGGCCGGTACGATCTGGATCAACGCCATCCGCATGTGTGTGGTCCCGCTGGTCGTCACGGCCCTGATTTCCGGCGTTGCGGCGTTGGGCGATCCGCGGCGGCTGGGACGCGTGGGAGCGCGGACCTTCGCCTTCGTGTTCGGCACGCTGCTGCTCGCGGAGCTGCTCGGCCTGGCGCTGTCGCTTGTGACTATCCCGCTCGCGCCGGTGTCGGAACAGACCGCCGCGAGCTTGCGCGCCGCGGCGGCGGCCGGAGCGGAGCAGATCAGCCAGCAGGCAGGGCGGGTCCACGGCCTGCGCCAGTTCATCGTAGACCTGGTTCCGCCGAACCCCGTGCGCGCGGCAGCGGACGGGCAGCTGCTCCCGCTTATCGTGTTTTCGGTACTGGTGGGCGCCGCAATCGGATCGCTGCAGGAGGAGTCGCGACGCAGTTTGACCCAGATCACCGACAGCCTGGTCGCGGCGCTCATTAAGCTGATCGGCTGGGTGATGCGACTGGCCCCCGTGGGCGTGGCCTGCCTGGCGGCGCCGGTCGCGGCGCGGTTCGGCTGGGAAGCTGTAAGGTCACTGGCGGTGTTCGTGGTAACAGTGGTCGCGGGCACGGTCATATTCGCGACGGCGGCCTATGCACCGCTTGCCAAGTGGCTGGGCGGTGTACGCATCGCGCCGTTCGCGCGCGCCATCACGCCCGGGACCACCGTGGCCTTCACTACCGCCAGTTCCATGGCCGCGCTTCCAACCATGATGGACAGCGCTTTGAACACGCTGAAGATCTCGAACCCCATCGCCAGCTTCGTCCTGCCCCTGGGGGCCACGCTGAATCGTCCCGGCAGCGCCGTGTACCAGATGTGCGCGGTCGTGCTGGTCGCGTCGCTGTACGGCGTTACGCTGGGGCCGGTGGAATACGTGACGGCGCTGGCCACCTGCCTGCTGATGACCTTCTCGGTTGCGGCCATCCCCTCGGCCACGGTGTTCACCACCGCGCCGGTGCTGCTCTCGGTCGGCCTGCCGGTGGAGTCCTTGGCTCTGTTGTTAGGCGTTGACCGCATCCCCGACATGTTCCGCACCGGCCTCAACGCCATCGGCCACCAGGTCGCGGCGGTTGTCATCGCACGCAGCGAGGGGGAAACGCCGGGGTAAGCCAATGAAGAGTCACACGCACTATCTGTGGTTCGAGACCAAAAAACGGCAGGAGATCATCGACATCACCGCCGAGGTCGAGGAGCAGGTGAGCAGGAGCGGCATCGCCGAGGGCATGGTACTGGTCTCGGCGATGCACATCACCGCATCGGTGTTCGTCAACGATCACGAATCGGGACTGTGGCAGGACATCCTGCACTGGCTGGAGCACACAATCGCTCCGTGGGACCCGGAACGGTACAAGCATAACGACACCGGCGAGGACAACGCCGCGGCCCACCTGCGCAGCCTGACCGTTGGCCACGAGGTGATCATCCCTGTGTCAAAGGGCAAACTCGACCTCGGACCCTGGCAGAGGGTGTTCTACGGCGAATGGGATGGCCAGCGGCGCAAGCGCGTGATAATCAAGGTGCTGGGAGCCTAACGCTTCGCCGCCGAAGCGCCGGTCCGCCGCGCTCTGGCGAGCGAGCGCACCGTCGCTGGCGACTACCGTCGTGCGTTGTCTTGCACATTGATGCAATGAAATGATGCCGGCGGCACCGGCGCCACATGCTAGCGTGGCGCCGTGCGCGTCACCACCGACCTTTTGTCCCGGCTGCGGTCACTCGACGACCTGGTCGAGCTTACCGCGGCGCTGGGCTACCCTCCCGCAGCCGAGGAGCTCAACTACCTCACCCGCGACCGGATCGGCCTTCACGCCGCCAGTCGAGCGGCGATCCTCGGCCGGCGCGACACCCTCACGGTGTACGGCGCACTGGTTGGCGAGGCGAGCCGCGCTAGTGTTGCCGCTAGCTGCACCAGGCTCGCTCGCGCCACGGTCGGCGAGCATCCGCTGCTGTTGGCCCTCGACCCGGAGCACCGCGTCCTGGCGGTTGCTGCGCCGCTGCCCGGCGATCGCGCTTCTGCCAGGGTGCTGCGCCTGGCGCTCGATCCGCCATCGAGGGTAGGCGCCGAGATCCTGTCCGCCCTCGGGCCACGACCGGCCGACACCGCTGTCGCGTTGGCCGTGAGAATCGCGGACGCGCTCGCCGACGAGGGGCTCACCCACCGCTTCTTCCGGCAGTTCGCGCGCGCCCATGAAGCGGCGGCGGCAGCCCTCGAGCAAGCCCCGCGCGCTAGCCGCCAGGAACGGCGGGATCTGGCGCTCGTGATTCTCACCCGGGTGCTGTTCCTGTACTTCGTCCAAACCAAGGGGTGGCTCGCCGGCCGACGCGACTTCCTACCGTCGCTCCTCGACACAGCGCTCGGCCGCGGCCACCACTTTCACCGCGCGGCGTTCGAACCGCTGTGCTTCGGCGCCCTGGCCACGCCGTGGGAGCGCCGGTCCGGTCCGGCGCGCCTGCTCGGAGAGTTGCCGTTCCTGAACGGCGGCCTGTTCGAACGCCACTCGGTGGAGCGTCGCTACCCAGCGGCGGTGTTGCCTAACGACACGTGGCGGGCGTTGTTCGACGACCTGTTCGAGCGCTTTCACTTCACCTGTCGCGAGGACGGCGACGAGGATGCTGTGGATCCAGCCATGCTCGGCCGAGTGTTCGAGGAGCTCATGGGAGCCGGCAGGCGCAGGGCCTCGGGTGCCTACTACACGCCTCCCGCTCTGCTGCGCGACATCGTGAGCCGCGCCCTCGACGCGGCGCTGGCTGGCCGTGCGGCGTCGGATGCGGCCGCGCTTCGAGTCCTCGACCCGGCCGTGGGCTCCGGGGCCTTCCTGCTCGAGGTGCTGAGGCAGCTCGAGCGACGCACCGCGGCCGCGTTTCCGGACCGGCCGGCGACGCACCGCCGGCGCGCGATCCTGCGCGACTCGCTGTACGGCGTGGATTCGGACCCGATGGCCGTTAGGCTGGCGGAGCTGCGACTGTGGCTCGCGCTGGTGATGGACGATGATGCCTCGTGGCGGGAGGTTGCGCCGCTGCCCAACCTGGACCGAAACCTGCGCCAGGGCGACAGCCTGATCTCACCCTTGGAACTCGCCGGCTACAACAGGCCGGAAGGAGTGCGCGCGCGGCTGCTAAAGGTCGCGGAGCGGCGAACCAGTTACTTCGCGGCGAGCGGCACCGAAAAGGCCGCACTGGCGCGAGCGATGAGGCAAGAGGAACGGTCCATCGCTCTGGCCTGCGCCGAGGCGGCCATCGGATCTCTCACGGCCCGCCTGGCGGACGGCACCGCCGCTGGCTCGCGCGACCTGTTCGGAAACCGCGGCACGCGCTCGCCGGCCCTCGAAAGGCGCATCAATCAGTGGCGGCGTGAGCGGCGCGAGTTGATGGCGGTGCGCAGCCGGCTGCTGAACGACGATGTGCTCCCGTTTTTCTCCTATGACGTCCATTACGGCGACATCCTGGAAGCCGGCGGCTTCGACATCGTAATTGGCAATCCGCCCTGGGTCCGCGGCGAGCGGATCCCGCGGGCCCAGCGGGAGCTGCTGGCGCGCCGCTACTCGACCTGGAAGGTGGAAACCGGCGGCGGCTTCGCCCACATCCCCGACCTTTCCGTGGCCTTCGTCGAACGGGCGCTGGAACTGGTCAGGACCGGCGGCGTCGTGGCCATGCTGGTGCCCGCCAAACTGCTGCGATCCGGATACGCCGGGGCCCTCAGGGCGTTCCTGCGCCGCAAGGCAACCGTGCTCGCGCTCGATGACCTCTCGCACAGCTCCGAGCACGGCTTCGGCGCAACCGTGTTCCCGTTAGCCCTGGTGCTGCGCCGCCGCGACCCCGCGCCGCCCGATCACTGCGAGGTGACAGTGCACGCGGCCGCCGGTGAGACGATTCGTGGCCGGGCACGCCAGGACGAGCTGTCGCTGGACGCCTCGCCCTCGCGCGCTCCCTGGCTGGCGCTCCCCGGTCGGGCGGTTCGCGCGGTGCGCGAGGCGCTGAGGGCCGGCCCGCGACTGGGTTCGCTGTTCAGACCTAAACTCGGCATCAAGACCGGCGCCAACGAGATCTTCGTGCGCGCTCTCGACCGTGCCGAAGAGCTGCCCGCAGCCTGCCGCGTGCCCGCCATCCACGGGGCCGACATCGAGCCATTCGCGGCCAGGCCGGCCGGCGTGGTTCTCGCTGCGCTGGATCGCGATGGCACCGCGCTCGCGTCGGTCGAGGCAAGTGTCAGCGCGTACCTCGCCCCGTTCGAGCGACGCCTGGCCCGCCGCACCGACGCGAACGGAGGGCCGCCCTGGACCGTGTTTCGAACCGACCTGGTGCGGCTTGGATGGTTGGTCCTGTGGCGGGACATAGCCCCCCAGCTGGAGGCGTGCGCTCTGGAACGGTGCGCGCCCGGCGATCCGGTCCCGCTCAACACCTGTTACGGCGTTGTGGTGCCTGACGCTTTTACCGCGGCATGGCTAACGGCGCTCCTGAACAGCATGCCGCTCAGGACCATAGCCGCCGTGCTGGCCGATCGCGCCAGCGGCGGCGCCTATCGCTTCAACGCCGGCGTGGTTGGCGCTCTGCCGGTGCCGGCCCACCGCACCGCCTCAGAGGTGCGCTCCCTGGCGCGAGTCGGCCAGGCAGCTCTGGCGGGAAAACCGTGGAGCAACGATGAGCTCAATACCCTCGCGATCCGCGCCCTGGGGCTCCGCCCCGCCATCGCCGGCGCGCTCCGGGACTTGGCCGCGACTGTGCGCCGAAACGCTGGCCGGAATCGCTGATCCGATACTGCCGGCCCTGCGAACGGCCCGCTGCGTCGAACCCGCTGTGGCCGCGCGGCTGATGCTGCGCACCCTGCTCGCCAGCGTTGAAGATCCACCGGCCGGCCACGACCTGCCCGCGTGGCTTCGGCCCCACCAGGCGGAAGCCGTGGCGCGCGCCTGCGCCATCCTGAGGCGCTGGAACGGCGTGCTGGTCGCCGACGGCGTGGGACTCGGGAAGACCTACATCGCTCTCGCGCTGGCCGAGCTCGAACGACGCAATGGTGGTTGCGCGGTGGCGCTGGTGCCGGCGACCCTGTGCGAGGAGTGGAGACGCGCCGCCTCGTCGGTCGACGTCCCGATCGCAATTGTCTCGCACACCGCGCTGGCACGCCGCGGCGTCGCGCCGCCTTCACGCTGCAGCATGCTGCTGGTGGACGAGGCGCACGCGTTCCGCAATCCGGCCACACGCCGCTACGACGCGCTTGCCCGGCTAGCGATCAACCGCTCGGTCGTGTTGCTGACGGCAACACCCATCAACAACTCCGCCTCGGACCTGGCCTCGCTGCTCGCGCTGTTCGCCGCGCCGGACCGGTTCCGGGAGTTGGGTGTGGCCGACATTTGCGAGTCGCTGCGACGCGGCGACAGACGAACCAATCTCGCGCTGGCCGCGCTTACAATCTGCCGCACTCGCCGACTCGTCGAGACTCGTTTTCCGGTGTTGCGTCGCACCTTCCCGCGTCGCCGGCTCCTGCCTACCACCACCTACGATCTCAATGCGGCCTACGGCGGTTGCCTTAAGGCCGTCCTGTCGGAGCTCCAGTGCGTGGCCGGAGACGACGAGCCTGGCGCGCTGCTCCGGCTCTCACTGCTGCGCCGACTGGAGTCCAGCCGCGCGGCGCTGCGCCGCAGCCTGCGCCGCCATCGCGCGTTTCTGATCGAGTGCCTGCGCGCTCACAGTGAGGGCCGGCGCCTCTCGCACCGCGCCTTCGCGCGCAACGTTCCCAGAACAGACACTGATGACATGCAGCTGGTGTGGTGGGGCCTCCTGATTCCTGGAGAACCGGCGCCGGCGCGCCTGATGGACTCCGTCCGTGCGTCGCTCGAATCGGTGCAGCGCGCCCTGGAGGTCATCGAAATGATACCGGACATCGCTGACAGCAAGGCGCAATCTCTCGACCGGCTGTTGTCCACCACCCTCGCGGGTCGCAAGACGATTGTGTTCACGGAACACCGCGACACTGCGCAGTACCTCTACCGGCGGCTCGCGGCGCAGCATCGCGCGGTGCTGGTGACCGGCCCGGACTCATGGATGGGCAGGGAGCGGGTCGCTCGCACAGAGGCGTTGGACGCCTTCGCGCCCCACGCTCGCGGTGCAAGGACCAACCCCCTGCTACGCGCCGATATTCTCGTCGCGACCGACGTCGCCAGCGAAGGGCTCAACCTGCAGGACGCTGCGGCAGTGGTGAGCTACGACCTGCCGTGGAATCCCGTCCGCGTCATGCAGCGAGTGGGTCGCATTGACCGCATGGGTTCGCCGCACGAGGAGATACTGGTGGGACAGTGCCTCCCGGACGGCGGACTGGCCGACATGGCTGGAGTTCTCACCCGCCTGCGCGAGAAGCTGGGCCACGTTGGGCCGGCATCAGAGCCCGATCCGCTCGCGGCTGTCTGGTGGCTGGACCGCGGGCTCACACCCTCGGACGTCGAACGCGAGAGCTGGCGCCGCGTGGCACCTTTCGAGTCGCGTGAACGGTGGCGGGCCGCTCTGGACGGATGCCCTCCTCCCTGGCACCGCGCCGTCGTCACCGACCGCGGACCAGTCGTCGCTGCCGGCCTGGCCTGTGACGATCTTCCTCCGCAGGCCGGACTGCTGTTCTCCCTCGAATGGCGCAGCGGTCAGCAGGTACCGCTGGGCTTCGTGGCAACCGCGGGCGCCCAGCCACGATCCGACCCGGATGCTCTGGGAGCGCTGGCCGAGCGGGCCTTGAAGGCCAGGCCACTGCCCGGCGATGCCGCCGCGTTTACCGACATCGTCACTGCGGTCCTGCCGATGGCAAGGGCCGCCCTGGTGGAGCTTTCGGCGCAGCGCACCGGAGCTCGCCAGCCGGCGCCCGGCCGCGTCGCGGCAGTTACGGCACTGGAGCGCGGAGCAGCAGCACGGGCAACCGGGCGCCTTGACAGCTCCGAAATCGCTGCGGCGCTGCGGGCGCTGCGGCGCGATTTGCCCGCAGGTCTCGACCGGCTCCTGGCACGGCTGGCCGCCGATTCACCACACCCCGAGCAGCTCGCGAAACGCATTCTGGAGATCCTCGCTTCCTCGCCCACGGCCAGCCCCCAGCGCGATCCCGACGGACCGCCGCGGCTGACCCTGGTGGCGGCGCTGGTCCTGGCGGTCGAGGGACCATGTTAGTTTTGGCGCCGTGCGCTGGCCCACTCTGCTGTTCGACTTCGACGGCACGTTGATCGACTCCATCGAGCTGATCCTGGAGTCGTACCGCCACACCATGAGGGTGCACCGCGGC
The DNA here is from genome assembly GCA_035559335.1 of Gemmatimonadales bacterium. Classification (GTDB taxonomy): domain Bacteria; phylum Gemmatimonadota; class Gemmatimonadetes; order Gemmatimonadales; family JACORV01; genus DASXPG01. The sequence continues at coordinate 1,358 of DATMBH010000315.1, read as the reverse complement.
GCCACGCCGCCTGACGATCTGTTCCTGGCGGGCTTGGGCACGCCGCTCAGGGTGCAGTTCCGCTCCTTCACGGACGACGCCGAGGAGCTGGCGGCGATGATCCAGACTTATCGCCGCTGGAACATCGACAACCACGACGCCATGGTGAGCGCCTACCCCGGCGCCCTCGAAGCGGTGAAGACGCTACGCAGCCGCGGCTACCGGATGGGAATCGTCACCAGCAAGAACCTGCGGGGCCTGCTGCGCGGGCTCACACTGTGCGGCTTCGAGGGCCTGTTCGATTCCTTCGTCACCGCCGATTCGATGGATGCCTCCAAACCGCATCCGGCTCCGGTGCTCGCATGCATCACCGAACTCGGCGGCACGCCGGAGTCGTCACTGTTCATCGGCGACTCGCCGCACGACATCGCCGCCGGCCGGGCCGCCGGAACCGCAACAGCGGCATGCCTGTGGGGACCCTTCCCGCGCTCCGCGCTGGAAGCCGAGCGCCCGGATCACTGGCTGAACTCCTTCGACGAGCTTCTTGCCCTGCTAGCGTAGCGGATCGCGCCATGTGCCGCGATCCGCGGCTTGCTTGCGTTCGCTGTCTCAGGTCGCCACACTATGGTGGACTTCCCAACTCCACTGCGTGCCAATATGGCCGAAGCCGGGCGCCTCCTGGTCGTAGACGACGATCAATCCCAGCTGAACATGCTGGCCACTGTGCTCGAGGCCGACGGCTGGGGAGTAGCTCGGGCAGGTTCCGGACCCGAAGCTCTGAAGTTCCTCGATGCCGGCGAGGAGTTCGACGTCATCCTCACCGACCTGATGATGCCGGGCATGGACGGCCGGGAGCTGCTGGCCGCCGTGAAGGAACGCCGGCCCGAGGTCCCGGTCATCATCCTGACCGCCAACGCCACCGTGGACAGCGCAGTCGAGCTGCTCCACGCCGGCGCGCACCACTACCTGGCAAAGCCTCCCAAGATACCCGAGCTGCGCATCGTGGTCCGTCGCGCGAAAGAGAGCACGGAGACCACGCGCGAACTGGCACGGCTCAGGCGGCGCGTCAATCTGCCCAGCGATGTGGTGGGCGTCTCGCGGCAGATGCACGAAATACTCGAAACCGCTATTCGGGTTGCACCTACCGCGACGCCAGTGCTCATCACTGGCGAGACCGGCACTGGCAAAGAAGTAGTCGCGCGCGCCATCCACGGCGCCTCGGGCCGGCAGCACTTCGTCGCCCTCAACTGTGCCGCCATTCCGCCCAGCCTGTTCGAGAGCGAGCTGTTCGGTTTCAAAAAGGGTGCCTTCACCGACGCCCGCCGCGATCATGCCGGAGTGGTGGAAGTCGCGGCGGGTGGGTCGCTGTTCCTCGATGA